>JAAYBF010000171.1 GCA_012718975.1 Solirubrobacterales bacterium
CCCTCGACCTCGATCTGGTGGCCTGCCTCCTGCTCGCGCATGCGCTGGAAGTTCTCCTGGCCGGCGTTGTTCTCGGCGATCCACTCGCGGGCGAACTCGCCGGACTGGATCTCGCCGAGGATCTGGCGCATCGCGGCGCGGGTCTCGTCGGTGACGACGCGCTTGCCGCGGGTCAGGTCGCCGTACTCGGCGGTGTTCGAGATCGAGTAGCGCATCCCGGTGATGCCCTTCTCGTACATCAGGTCGACGATCAGCTTGAGCTCGTGGAGGCACTCGAAGTAGGCGAGGCGCGGGTCGTAGCCGGCGTCGACGAGCGTCTCGTAGCCGGCGCGGACGAGCTCGGAGACGCCGCCGCAGAGGACGGCCTGCTCGCCGAAGAGGTCGGTCTCGGTCTCGTCCTTGAATGTGGTCTCGATGACGCCGCCGCGGGTGCAGCCGATGCCCTTGGCGTAGGCGAGCGCGAGGTCGCGGGCGTTGCCGGTGGCGTCCTGGTGGATCGCCATCAGGCCGGGGACGCCGGCGCCCTCGGTGAACTGGCGCCGGACGAGGTGGCCGGGGCCCTTGGGGGCGACCATCGCGACGTCGACGCCGGGGCCGGGGTCGATCACGTCGAAGTGGATCGAGAAGCCGTGGGCGAACATCAGCATGTTGCCGGGGGCGATCCCGTCCTTGATCTCGTCCTCCCAGACCTGGCCCTGCTTCTCGTCGGGGAGCAGGACCATGACGATGTCGCCGCGGCTGGCGGCGTCGGCGATCGGCAGGACCTCGAGGCCGTCGGCCTTGGCCTTCTCGACGGAGGACGAGTCGGACCGCAGGCCCACCACGACGTCGACGCCGGACTCGTGCAGGTTGAGCGCGTGAGCGTGGCCCTGCGAGCCGTAGCCGAGGATGGCGACGGTCTTGCCGTCGAGCTTGGAGAGGTCTGCGTCGTTGTCGTAGATCATCGGCCGCGCATCCTATCCCGCCGCGCGCGGGGCGTCGGCGAGACGGCCGCGCAGCAGCTTCCCGCCGGGGTTGCGCGGCAGCTCGGCGACGCGGACGACGAGCTTGGGCACCTGGTAGCCGGCGAGCCGCTCGCGGCAGAAGGCGAGCAGCTCGTAGTCGGAGACGGCCCGCCGCTCGACGACGTAGGCGGTGACGGCCTCGCCCCAGTCGGGGTCGGGGATCGCCCCGACGCCGGCGTCGGCGACGGCCGGGTGGGCGCAGAGGACCGCCTCGACCGCCGCCGGCGCGACCTTCTCGCCGCCGGTGACGATCAGCTCCTTGATCCGCCCGGCGACGCGCAGCCGCCCGCGGCGGTCGAGCGCGCCGAGGTCGCCGGTGCGCAGCCAGCCGTCGGGGCCGGCGGCGGCGGGCGCGACCATCGCCCCGCGGACGAGGATCTCGCCGTCGGGCGCGATCGCGACCTCGGCGCCGGCGAGGACGGTCGCGGCGCTCTCGTACGGCTCGGTGACGGCGACCTGGGAGGCGGTCTCGGTCATGCCGTAGGTGCAGCGGACGGGCAGCCCGGCGCCCTCGGCCCACTCGACGAGGTCGGGCGGGATCGGCCCGCCGCCGAGCAGCAGCGCGCGCAGGCCGGGTGCGGAGGTGAGGCCGGCGTCGCGCAGGCGACGCAGCTGGGTCGGCACGAGCGAGGTCAGGGTCGCCTCGCCGGCGGCGAGCGCGGCGGCGACGGCGCCGGCGTCGAAGCGGTCGTGCAGGACGGCGGTGGTGGCGTTGCGCGCGCAGCGGACCAGGACGCCGATCCCGGCGACGTGGAAGAGCGGCAGCGGGCAGAGCCAGCGGTCGCCGTCGGCGACGCCGAAGGCGGCGGCCGACGCCGCCGCGGAGGCGTCGTGGTTGGCGACGGTCAGCTCGACGGCCTTCGGCCGGCCCTCGGTGCCGGAGGTGAACAGGACGGTGTGGACGGCGGCAGGGTCGGGCTCGCGGCGCGGCTCGAGCGCGGCCTCGATCCCGTCCTCGAGCGGTGCCGCGACGACGACGTCGGCGTCGACCGCCGCCGCCTGGGCGCGCCGTTCGGCGGTCGGCAGGCGGGTGCTCAGCGGGACAAGCGCGGCGCCGAGCCGCGGCGCGGCGTGCAGCAGCTCGCAGAACGCCAGCGACGGCGCCAGCTCGGTCGCGACCCGGCCGCCCTCCCCCACGCCGAGCGCGGCCAGCCGGCGGGCGGCCGTGTCGGCGCGGGCGTCGAGCTCGGCGTAGGTGGCGGTCCCGTCGGGGGCGACGACGGCCGGGTGGTCGGGGCGGCGGGCGGCGGCCGCGGTCAGCCAGTCGGGCACGTGGGAAGCCTACGGCGGACTAACCTTCCCGCACCGATGACGGCTACCAAGGACACGCGCGCCGCCGAGTGGGCCGCGCAGCAGGCAGGGCGGACGATCGAGCGCGGCGCCGACTGGCGGCCGGCCGGCGACTACGCCGATATCCGCTACGAGACCGCGGACGGGATCGCGAAGATCACGATCGACCGGCCGGAGGTGCGCAACGCCTTCCGGCCGCAGACGATCGTCGAGATCTCCGACGCGCTCGAGCGTGCGCGCGAGGACAGCGAGGTCGGGGTGATCGTGCTGACCGGAGAGGGCCCGCTGGCGTTCTGCTCCGGCGGCGACCAGCGCGTCCGCGGCGACAGCGGCTACATGTCCGACCCGGGCGCGGCGCGGTCGGTCGGGCGCTTCCACGTCACCGACCTGCACGTCCAGATCCGCCGGCTGCCCAAGCCGGTGGTCGCGATGGTCGCCGGCTACGCGATCGGCGGCGGCCACGTGCTGCACGTGGTCTGCGACCTGACGATCTGCGCCGACAACGCCCGCTTCGGGCAGACGGGGCCGAAGGTCGGCTCCTTCGACGGCGGCTTCGGCGCGAGCCTGCTCGCGGCCCAGATCGGCCAGAAGAAGGCGAAGGAGATCTGGTTCCTCTGCCGCCAGTACGACGCCGAGCAGGCGCTCGCGATGGGCCTGGTCAACGCGGTCGTCGAGTTGGAGCGGCTCGAGGTCGAGACGGTCGCGTGGTGCCGCGAGATGCTGGAGCTGTCGCCGTTCGCGCTGAGGCTGCTGAAGGCGAGCTTCAACGCCTCCGAGGACGGTCTGACCGGGATCCAGCAGCTCGCCCACGACGCCAACCTCCTCTTCTACGGCAGCGAGGAGGCCCAGGAGGGCCGCGACGCCTACCGCGACAAGCGCCGGCCCGACTTCGGCCGCTTCCCGCGCCGTCCCTGATGGCGGTCGCCGACGCACCCCACGCGGCGGGCGGGGCGCTGCGCCTGTGGGCGCTGGCGGCGCGGCCGCGGACGCTGCCGGCGGCGGTCGCGCCGGTGCTGGTCGGCACCGCGCTGGCGATCGCCGAGGACCACTTCAAGGCGCTCGCGTTCGTCGCGGCGCTGGTCGGCAGCATCTTCATCCAGATCGGCACCAACCTCTCCAACGACTACTCCGACGCGCGCCGCGGCGCCGACACCGAGGACCGGCTCGGGCCGGTGCGCGTGACCGCGGGCGGGCTGATGCCGCCGCGGCGGGTTCTGGTCGGCACCTACGTCGCGTTCGGCATCGCCGTGCTGGCCGGGCTCTACCTGGTCGCGATCACCGGGCCTGAGCTGCTGCTGGTCGGCGTCGCGTCGATCGCCGCGGGCGTGCTCTACACCGGCGGCCCGCGCCCCTACGGCTACGAGGGCCTCGGCGAGGTCTTCGTGTTCCTGTTCTTCGGCGTGGTGGCGGTCGTCGGCACCTACTACGTCCAGGCGCTCGAGCTGCCGTGGGAGGCGTTCGCGCTGTCGGTGCCGGTGGGGCTGCTGGCGAGCGCGATCCTGGTGGTCAACAACGTCCGCGACGCCGACACCGACCGCCGCGCCGGCAAGCGGACGCTGGCGGTCCGGCTGGGCCGCGAGCGGGCGCGGAGCCTGTTCGCGGCGATGCTCGCGGTCTCCTACCTGAGCGTGCTGGCGATCCCGCTCGCCGGCGGCCTGAGCTGGTGGGTGGCGCTGCCGCTGCTGAGCCTGCCGCTGGCGCTGCCGCTGTGGCGGACGGTGCGCGAGCGCACCGACGGACCCGCGCTCAACGGCGCGCTCGCCGACATGGGCCGGCTGCTCGCGGTGTTCTCGCTGCTGCTGGCGGCGGGCATCCTGTTGTCGTGAAGCGCTCGCTGCTGCGCCTGCGGGTCCCGCTGCGGCGGCCGTTCGTGACGGCCAACGGGGTGCTGGCCGAGCGCGAGCTGGTGGTCGTGCGGCTCGAGGACGACGACGGCACGCCCGGCTGGGGCGAGGCGGCGCCGCTGGAGGCCTACGACGGGGTGTCGGTCGACGCCGTGTGGGCGGCGCTCGCCGGCGGCCCGCCCGCGCGCGACGCGCCGCCGCAGGCGCGGACGGCGTGGGAGCTGTCGGAGCTGGACCTGCAGGCGCGGCGGCGCGGCGTCGCGCTCGGGGCGGTCGGGGCCGAGGCGATCCCGGTCAACCGGACGCTGCCGGCCGGGCCACCGGAGGAGGTCGCGGCGGCGGCGGCCGAGGGCGCGCGGCGCGGGTTCTCGTGCTTCAAGCTGAAGGTCGGGCTGCCTGACGACGCCGACCGGGTCGCGGCGGTGCGCGCGGCGCTCGGCGAGTGGCCGGCGCTGCGCGTCGACGCGAACGGCGCCTGGAGCGTCGAGGAGGCGGTCGAGCGGATCGCCGAGCTGGCGCGCTTCGACCTCGAGCTGGTCGAGCAGCCGTGCGCGACGCTCGAGGAGCTGGCCGAGGTGCGCGGTCGCTGCCCGACGGCGATCGCCGCCGACGAGCCGATCCGCACCGCCGCCGACGTCCGCCGCGCCGCCGAGCTGGGCGCCTGCGACGCCGTCAACGTCAAGCTCGCCGGCAGCGGCGGCTTCCAGCCGGCGCGCGAAGCGCTGCGGGCGGCCGAGGAGGCTGGGATGGGAGCCTGGCTGTCGAGCACGTTCGACGGACCGTGGGCGATCGCCGCCGCGCTCCAGCTGGCTGCCCAGGAGCGGATCACGCTCGCCTGCGGCCTCGCGACGCTCGACCTCTTCGACGCCCCGCTCGCCCGGCTGCTGGACGAGCCGCGCCAGGGGCTGCTGCACGTGCCGACCGGCCCCGGCCTCGGCGTCGACCCTCCCCTCGACGCGCTGGCCCCCCTGACCATCGACCGCCTCGACTAGCTCAGGCGATCGTCGAGGAAGGCGACGAGGGCGTCGGCGAAGTCGTCGGGGCGTTGGAGGTGGGCGGCGTGGCCGGCGTGCTCGACGACGGCGGCGTAGCCGTTGGGCGCCTCGGCGGCGATCTTGCGCGAGGCCCGGCGGTAGCGCTCGTCGCGGGCCCCGGCGAGCGCGAGGATCGGGATGTCGAGGGTGGCGAGGCGGCCCCAGATCGGCTCCATCGTCCCCTGGCCGGCGGTGCGCAGCAGCAGCGCGAGCGAGCGCGGGTCCTGGTCGAGACGGCCGGGCCGCTGCGCCTCGACCAGCTTGTCGGTCTGGTCGGCGAACAGCGGCTGGCGCTCCCAGATCGCGACGATCTCCTCGATCGGCTGGGTCTCCATCCAGGCGGCGAGCTTCTCGTCGGCCTCCGCGCGGGCGGCGCGGGCGGTCGGCTCGGCGATCCCGGCGGAGCTGCCGAGCACGACGAGGCCGGCGTAGCGGTCCGGGTCGCGGACCGCGGCGTGCAGCGCGAGCCGGCCGCCGAGCGAGTAGCCGCAGAGGACGGCCGGCCCGCCGACCTTGCCGGCCGCCGCGGCGATCTCCGCGAGCCGGCCCTCGCGCTCGTGCTCGCGGTGGTCGAGCAGGACGCTCGGATAGCGTTGCGGCAGCCGTCGGGCGACCTCGCGCCACGCTTCCGCGGGCTGCATGAAGCCGGGGACGAAGACGACGGTCGGGCCGCTCGAATCGCTGTGCACACCGACATGATCCCGATCAACGCCACCTTCGCGCCTGTTCAGGCCCTCGTGGACGAGCTGGCGCGCTGCGGGATGGCCCACGCGGTGACCTCGCCCGGGTCGCGCAACGCCCCCGTCGCGCTGGCGTTGGCGGCGGAGGAGCGGATCGACGCGATCTCGGCGATCGACGAGCGCGCGGCGGGATTCATGGCGCTCGGGCTGGCGAAGGCGAGCGGCCGGCCGGTGGCGGTGACGTGCACGTCGGGCACCGCCGCTGCGAACCTGCTGCCGGCGGTCGTCGAGGCGCGCGAGGCGCGCGTGCCGCTGGTGGTGCTGACCGCCGACCGGCCGCCGGAGCTGCGCGACGTCGGCGCCGGGCAGGCGATCGACCAGCTCGGCCTGTTCGGCTCGGCGGCGAAGTGGTTCGTCGAGGTCGGCAACGGCGAGCCGGGCCGCGCCTGGGCGGTCCACGTGCGGGCGCTGGCCTGCCGCGCGTGGGCGACCGCCGCCGGCGGCCGGCCCGGACCGGTGCACCTGAACCTGCCGCTGCGCGACCCGCTCCACCCCGAGGCCGACGGGTCGCTCGATCCCGCCGACTGGGCTGGACGGCCCGGCGGGGCGCCGTGGACGACTGTCCACGAGCACTCCCCCGCCCCCGACGGCGACGACGTCCAGGCGCTCGCCGAGCGGGTCGCGGCCGCGTCGAGCGGGGTGCTGGTCTGCGGGGGCGGCACGCTCGACGGCGGCGCGGCGGCGGCACAGGCGATGCTCGCCGACGCGGCGACGCGGTTCGCCCACGCGGCAGGCTGGCCGATCCTCGCCGAGCCGACGTCGGGCCTGCGTTGTGGCGAGCACGACCGCTCGCACGTGGTCGCCCACTACGACCTGACGCTGCGCGACGCCGGCACCGCGGACGCGCTGCGGCCGGCGCTGGCGCTGCGCGTCGGCGACATGCCGACCTCGAAGCCGCTGCGCGCGTGGCTCGCCGGCGTCGACCAGGTCGTCGTCGACCCGTACGCGACCTGGAACGAGCCGACCCGGACCGCGGCGAGCGTCCTCGTCGCCGACCCGGTCCGCACGCTCGACGCCCTCGCCGCGGCGCTCGAGGCCCGCGGCGCGCCGCTGCCGGGGCCGGCGGCAGCAGTCCCGGGGGCCGGCGACGGCGCGAGCGTGCGCCCGGCGGCGGGCCCCTCGAGCGGTGGCGCCGCGGACTCGGCGCTGGCCCGCTGGCGGGCGGCGGACGCGCGCGTCGGGCCGGCGCTGGCCGGGGCGCCCGACAGCTTCGAGCCGAAGCTCCACGCCGCGCTGGAGCCGGCACTGCCCGACGACGCGCTCGTCTGGGTGAGCTCGTCGATGCCGATCCGCCATGTCGAGGCGTTCTTCCCGGCGTCGCCGCGGCGGATCGCGTTCATGGCCAACAGGGGCGCGAACGGGATCGACGGGGTGGTCGCGAGCGCCGCGGGGGCGGCCCGCGCCACCGGCCGGCCGACCTTCGTGCTGATCGGCGAGGTCGCGCTCGTCCACGACCTCGGCGGCCTGCTCGCCGCCCGCCGCGCGGGGATCGACCTGACCGTGATCTGCGCCGACAACGGCGGCGGCGCGATCTTCGACTTCCTGCCGCTGTCTCAGACCGCCGACCGCGACGCCTACGAGCGCCACGTCGCGACCCCGCCGGGCGTCGACCTCGTCGACGTCGCCCGCCTCGCCCGCCTCCCGCACCGCCGCGCCGACTCCCCGGCCGAGCTGGCCGCCGCCGTCGCCGAGCCGGGCCCGGCGCTGATCGAGCTGCGCACCGACCGCGCCGAAACGGTCTCGGTCACGCGGGCACTCGCCGCCTCTGTCGCGACGGCCTCCTGACGCGGCCCCCCATTCCCGCCCCCACGCCCAGCGGCGCGAGAGGCGAGCAGTCCAAGGACGCAGGGAGCCGAAGCGGCCGCCAGGCCGTGAGGCTCCCGAGGACGCCGGAATGCGACGCCTATCGCGCCGCTGGTTAGGTCAGGAGCGGGAGGAGTGCCTGGAGCTTGACCTCGGTCTCGGCGAGCTCGTCGGCGGGGACCGAGTCGGCGACGATGCCGCAGCCGGCGTAGAGACGGGCGAGGCGGTCGCGCAGCAGGGCGCAGCGCAGCGCGACGCAGAGCTCGCCGTCCTCGGCGAGGTCGGTCCAGCCGACGGCGCCGGCGTACCAGCCGCGGTCGAGGCCCTCGAGCGCGGGGATCAGCGGCGTGGCGCGGTCGTGGGGCTCGCCGCCGACGGCGGGCGTCGGGTGCAGGCGGCCGGCGAGCTCGAGCGTCGGGACCGGCTCGGCGAGCTGGGCGCGGATCGGCGTGGCGAGGTGCTGGACGTTCTGGACGCGGACCAGGACGGGCTCCTCGGCGGCGGCGACCCAGAGGCTGACGGGGTCGAGCGCGCGCTCGATGCGGTCGGTGACGATCCGCTGCTCGCCGCGGTCCTTGCCGGAGCGCAGCAGCTGCTCGCCGAGGTGGTCGTCGACGGCGGGGTCCGCGCTGCGGCGGGTGGTGCCGGCGAGCGCGACCGTCTGGGCCCGTTCGCCGTCGCGGCGGACGAGCAGCTCGGGACTGGCCCCGACGAAGGCCGCCTGGGGTGTGCCGACGCAGAAGCAGTAGCAGCCGGGGAAGGCGGCCCGGAGCGCGTCGAGGACCGGCGCCGGGTCGATCGGGCCGGGCGCGTGGACGTCGACCTCGCGCGCCAGCACGACCTTGTCGAGCTCGCCGGCGCGGATCCGCTCGACCGCGCGCGCAACCGCTTCCTCGTAGTGGGCGGCGGGTGCCGCGCCCGCCACGCGCGGCCGCTCGGCCGGGTCGGGGTCGAGCAGCGGCATCGGCGCGGGCCAGGTCGCCTCCAGCCGTGCCCGGACGCGCGCGATCAGGTCGCCGGGCAGGTCGCCCGGCTCGGCGGCCGCGGTGACCGTCAGCCGCGCCTCGGCGCCCCGGCGGGCGAGCGACAGCTCGGGCAGGACGAGCTGGGCGGGCGCCAGCGACTCCCACTCCGGCGCCGCGCCGCCGTCGTGGGCGAACGCGAAGCCGCCGCAGAAGACCGGCCCGGCACCGGCCGGGCGGCGCGGGTCGGCGGCGGGGTCGTCGGCGAACACGCGTGCGGCGATCGCCCGGCAGGCGCGCGCGGCGACCTCGAACCGTCGGGGCCCGGCCGCTTCGACAGCGGCCGCGACGCCGAGGCCGCAGACCGCGTAGCCGTCGCGGTCGGGCTGCTCGAAGCAGAACCAGCGGTCGCCGGGCCGCCGCGAGGCGAGCACCGCGGCGGCGAGGTCGACCTCGGCCGCCACCGCGACGGTGACCGACGCGTAGGCGGTGGTCCCGCCGCGCCGCGCGGCGACCGCCGCCCGCTCGGCCCGCCGCTCCAGCCGCGCCCACGCGGCCGCGTCGAGCTGGAACGGCGACGCCTGCTCGAGTGTCGCTACGCCGTTGCCCACGGCGGTGATGCTACGCGGAGACGGCCGCTTGGACCAGGCGGGCCGGGAACGCAGGGGGTCGTCGGGCGGCCGTCGACGGCCGCCCGAGGCCCGCGGCATGCACCGGTCTAGGTGGCGCTCTTGCCTCGCGCGACGGCGATCTCGCCGGTGCGGACCATCTCGATCAGGCCGAAGGGCCGGACCATCTCCTCGAACGCCTCGATCTTGTCGTCGGTGCCGGTGACCTCGATCGTCAGCGACCGCTTGTGGACGTCGACGATCTTGCCGCGGAAGATCTCGGCGAACTGCATCACCTGCGCCCGGCTGTCGCCGTCGGCGGAGATCTTGAACAGCGCCAGCTCGCGCGCGACGGCGTCCTCGGGCTCGAGGTCGCGGATCTTGATGACGTTGACGAGCTTGTGCAGCTGCTTGGTGACCTGGTCGATCGGGTGGGTGGCCCCGTCGACGGTCAGCGTCAGCCGCGAGATCGTCGTGTCGTCGGTCGGTCCGACGGCGAGCGAGTCGATGTTGAACCCGCGGCGGGCGAACAGGCCGGCGATCCGCGCGAGGACGCCGGGCTTGTTCTCGACCAGCAGCGAGAGAATGTGGCGGCGGCCGGTGCGGCCGCCGCCGGAGACCTCGAGGTCGTCGAGGTTGAGGATGTCGGTGGCGTCGGTCATGTTCTAGCCCACCATGTCGCGGGCAGCCTGCCCGGCCGGGATCATCGGGTAGCAGTTCTCCTCGGGCGTCACGCGCACGTCGCAGAGGACGGGGCCGTCGGCGTCCATCGCCGCCTTGACGACGTCCTCGAGCTCGCCCTTGTCCTGCACGCGCAGGCCGGTCGCCCCGTAGGCGTCGGCGAGCTTGACGAGGTCGGGGCTCTTGCCCATGTCGACGGAGCTGTAACGGCGGTCCCAGAACAGCTCCTGCCACTGGCGGACCATCCCGAGGTAGCCGTTGTTCATGACGAACACCTTGATCGGGATGTTCTCGGTGACGCAGGTCGCGAGCTCCTGGGCGTTCATCACGACCGAGCCGTCGCCCGAGACGCAGATCACGTTGTCGTCGGGCCGGGCGACCTTGGCCCCCATCGCGGCCGGCAGGCCGAAGCCCATCGTGCCGAGACCGCCCGAGTTGATCCACTTGCGCGGACCGTCGAAGTGGAAGTACTGCGCCGTCCACATCTGGTGCTGGCCGACGTCGGAGGCGACGATCGCGTCGCCGCCGGTGACCTCGTACAGCGCCTCGATCATCCGCTGCGGCTTGATCTCGGCGGTCTCGGAGTCGTCGTAGCGCAGCGGGTGCTTGTCGCGCCAGCCGTCGATCCGCTTCCACCAGCCGTCGAGCCGCGCCGTGTCGGGCGCCAGCGCGCGGTACTCGGCGGTCAGCTTCGGCAGGATCCGCTTCGCGTCGCCGACGATCGGGATGTGCGCCGGCACGTTCTTGGAGATCTCGGCCGGGTCGACGTCGATGTGGACGAACTTCGCCCGCGGCGCGAACTCCGACAGCTTGCCGGTGACCCGGTCGTCGAAGCGGACGCCGATGCCGACGATCAGGTCGGCCTCGTCCATCGCGTAGTTGGCGGCGCGGGTGCCGTGCATGCCGAGCATCCCGAGCCACTGGTCGTGCGGCGCGGGGAACGCGCCGAGGCCCATCAGCGTGCAGGTGACCGGCAGCTTGTCCGACAGGCAGAGCTCGACGAGCTCCTTCGACGCGTCGGCGTTGACGACGCCGCCGCCGGCGTAGATCACCGGCCGGCGGGCGTTGGCGAGCGCCTTCGCGGCGAGCCGGATCTGCTTGGTGTTGCCCTCGGTGGTCGGCTGGTAGCCGGGCAGCTCGACCGAGTCGACCGGCTCGTAGGCGATGTCCTCGCGCGAGAGGTCCTGCGGGACGTCGACCAGCACCGGCCCGGGACGGCCCGTGCGCGCGATGTGGAACGCCTCGTGGATCGCGGTCGGGATCTCCTCGGCCGAGCGGATCATCAGCGAGTGCTTGACGATCGGCAGCGTGATGCCGGTGACGTCGGCCTCCTGGAAGCCGTCGGTGCCGAGCAGGTCGGTGCGGACCTGGCCGGTGATGAACACCGTCGGCACCGAGTCCATGACCGCGTCGGCGATCGCGGTGACGAGGTTGGTGGCGCCGGGGCCCGACGTCGCAAGCGCCACGCCGACGCGCCCGGAGGCCTTCGCGTAGCCCTCGGCCGCGTGGCCGGCGCCCTGCTCGTGGCGGCACTGGATGTGGCGCAGGCCGGCGTCGTAGAGCGCGTCGTAGGTCGGGAGGTTCGCGCCGCCGGGGATGCCGAATACGTGCTCGACGCCCTCGGCCTTGAGGCACTCCATGATGGCGTCGACAGCTCGCATCGCGCGTTGCTCCTTTCCCGGCAGGGGTAGCGTTCCGGGCACGGCGGGGCCGGGACCGCCGATCAGGCGAGGATACCAGGGGGTTTCAGGCCGTCCCCGCGGCTTCCGGCGGCGGGTCCTCCGGGAACTCGAGATCGCGCCCGCAGCGGGTGCACACCTGGACGTACAGCGGGAGCACCGTCCCGCACTCCGGGCAGGTCCGCCGCTCCTCCTCGCGCTCGTTGCGGTAGAGCACCGCGGCGATCGTCCCGATCATCGGCAGGACGGCGCCGATCATGAACCAGATGAAGAACGAGGAGCCCTTGATCTTCGCGACGACGCCGGCCGAGAGGCCGAAGAAGAAGAGGATCACCACGACCTCCATCGCAGCGACCCAGCGGCGTCAGAGGACGCGCAGCGCCCAGACGACCGCGACGACGGCGAGCACCGCCACGACGATCCAGGCGATGGCGGCCACGAACCCGAGCACCAGCTTGAACAGCACCCAGGCCGCGACCAGCAGGACGGCGATCGCGAGCAGCTTCTTGCCAAGGTCTGCGGCTCTCTCACCCATGCCACGGACCCTAGCGACTGGGCTGGCCCGCCGCCCTCAGATCAGGTGCGGGGGGCGCATCGGGAGGTAGCGATCGAGTCCCGGCAGCGGGATCGAGCTCATCACCCAGCCGGGCCAGTGGACGCGGAAGCCGAGGCCGCGCAGGCGCCGCAGCAGCCACCAGGCGTCGGTCGCGCAGTAGACGCCGAAGGCCGGCGGCTCGAGCGTGCGGGCGACGCGGTCGAGCGCCCCGAGCACGACCGGCACGAGGTCGGCCGGCGTCGCGGCGACCGCCGGCCCGACGTCGCCGCCGGAGCCGACCCAGCAGAGCGCCCGCGCGCGCGACCCGTCGGGCTCCATCGTCGCCAGGCAGGTACGGGTGCGGGCGAGGAAGTCGTGCAGGTCGCCGCGGCGGTGGCCGACCGCGGGCGGCTCGAGCGCCCGCCACTCGGCGGCCGCGCGGTCGGCCGCGAGCGCGTGGACGTCGGGGTCGGCGGCGTCGACCTCGCGGGCGCGCCGCTCGGCGTAGTCCGACGCGGACGCGCGCAGGTGCCAGTGGCCGGTCACGGGCATCACCCCGAAGCGGGTGTAGAGCGTCAGGTCGCCTGGCGCTCCGGCGGCAAGGACGAGCCGGGCGAGGTCGGGCGTCGGGTCCGTGGTGAAGCAGCGGTCCAGCAGCGCCCGGCCGATGCCGCGCCCGTGGTGGCTGGGCAGGACCATCAGCTCGGTGAGCTGCTCCATCTCGGCGAAGCGGCAGACGCGCGCGTAGCCGACCGGCGCGTCGCGGTCCTCGCAGATCCAGTAGTCGCCGCCGGGGCGGGCGGCGACGAACTCGATCAGCTCGCGCTGATTGCGCCACTCGGCGTCGACCTGGGCGGCGGTCGGCGGCGGGCTGTCGGAGACGCCGAGCCGGACCGAGGTGTGGTGGACGGCCGCGGCGGAGATCCCGAACGTCGCGCGCAGGTCGGCGGGACCCCCTTCGCGGAACGCGAACGCGGTCGCCGCCGCCGTCACCGCGGCTCCCCCGGAGGGTCGTCGAGCGCGGTCGCGAGCGAGTCGGGCCGGCCGAGCGCGCCGAGCTCGGCCGACGCGCGGCGGAACAGCAGCCCGACCGTCCAGTCGACCATCAGCCGCAGCCGGCGAGCGACGCCGGGCATCGCCGCGAGGTGGTAGGTGCGGGCGGCGAACCAGGCGGGGAAGCCACGCAGGTGGACGCCGACGGCGGTCGCGACGGCCTTGTGCTGGCCCATGTCGACGAAGACGCCGAGCGTCCGGTAGCGGAAGCGCCGCAGCCGGCCGCCGGACAGCGTCGCGGCGACGTTCTCGCCGACCAGGCGCCCCTGGCGCAGCGCGTGCTGGGCTGTCGGCGGGCACGGCCGTCCGCCGCGCTGGGCGGGATCGGGCACGGCCGCGGCGTCGCCGATCGCCCAGACGCACTCCTGGCCCTCGACGCGCAGGGTCGCGTCGGTCGAGATCCGGCCGTGCTCGGTCAGCGGCAGCCCGAGCTCGCGGACGACCTTCGGCGGCTTGACGCCCGCGGTCCAGCAGACCGTGCGGGTCGCGACGCGCTCGCCGGTCGAGAGCGTCGCGTGGCGCTCGCCGACCTCCTCGAGCCGGGTGTTCGTGTGGATCTCGATGCCGCGCGAGCGCAGCTCGCGGGTGGCGAACTCGGCGAGCGCCGGTGGGATCTCCGGCATCACGCGGTCGGTCGCCTCGACGAGGATCCAGCGCGTGCCGTCCAGGCGGCAGCGCGGGTAGCGGTCGAGCAGGTCGGCGACGTAGTCCTGCAGCTCGGCGATCCCCTCGAGGCCGGCGTAGCCGGCGCCGACGTAGACGAAGGTCAGGTACTCGCGCCGCGCCTCGGGGTCGTCGATCTCCTCGGCGGTCTCGAGCTGGAGGATCGCCCGGTTGCGCAGCGCGACCGCGTCGGGCAGCGTCTTGAAGCCGAGCCCGTGCTCGGCGAGGCCGGGGATCGGCAGCACGCGCGAGACCGACCCGAGCGCGACGACGAGCTGGTCGTAGGACAGCTCGGTCTCACCGCCGTCGAGCATCCGCATCGAGACGGTCTTGGCGGCCGGGTCGGCGCCGGTCACGGTGGCGATCCTGATGTCGGTCCAGTCGAGCTCCTCGCGCAGCGGCACGACGACGTGGCGCGGCTCCAGCGAGCCGGCCGCCGCGCCCGGCAGCAGCGGCGTGTAGAGCATGAAGTTGCGGTCGGTGACGAGCGTGATCCTGGCGCTGTGGCGCGGCAGGTGGCGCTCCAGCGAGCGCGCGGCGTAGAGCCCGCCGAAGCCCCCGCCCGCGATGACGACGTTCAGTGCCACGCCGCCGAGGCTACTCGCTAGAGCCGCTCCCGAATCAGCCGCTGGACCTCGCCGCCGTCGGCGCGGCCCTTGGTCTCGCGCATCACCGCCCCGACGATCGCCCCGATCGCCTTGGCGTTGCCGGCGCGGACCTTCTCGACGGCGTCGGCCTGGTCGGCCATCGCACGCTCGACGACCGCGGCCAGCTCGCCCTCGTCGGCGCGCCCGAGCCCCGCCGCGGCGACGATCGCCGCCGGGTCGCCGCCGTCGGCGACGAGCTTGGCGAGCACCTCGCGGGCGGCCGAGTTGGAGATCTCCTTCGCCGACACCATCCCGACGAGCCCTGCGAGCGCGGCCGGGGTGACCTTCGAGCCGGCCGGGTCGGCGCCCTCGCCGAGCGCGGCGAGCAGATCGTTGCAGGTCCAGTTGGCGAGCGCGGGCGCCTCGACGGCGCCGGCGCCGGCTGCGAGCGCGGCCTCGTAGAAGTCGCCGACCTCGGTGCGGAAGGCGAGCAGCCGCGCCTGGCCCTCGGCGAGGCCGAGCTCGCCGGCGAAGCGGGCGGCGCGGTCGGCGGGCAGCTCGGGGATCGCCGCGCGGGCGCGCTCGACCATCTCCGCGGTCGGGACGATCGGGACGAGGTCCGGCTCGGGGAAGTAGCGGTAGTCGTGCGCCTCCTCCTTGGAGCGCAGCGAGCTGATCGCCCCGGAGCGGACGTCGTAGTGGAGGGTCTCCTGCTCGATCCGGCCGCCGCCGCGCAGGATCCCCTCCTGGCGGGCGATCTCGGCGTCGATGCCGCGCTCGATGAAGCGGAACGAGTTCATGTTCTTGAGCTCGGTCTTGACGCCCAGCTGCTCGCTCCCGGCGGGACGCAGCGAGACGTTGGCGTCACAGCGCAGCGAGCCCTCCTCCATGTTCACGTCCGAGACGCCGAGCCGGCGCAGCGTCGCGCGCAGCAGTCGCAGCCACTCGGCCGCCGACGCCGCGTCGCGCAGGTCGGGCTCGCTGACGATCTCGACCAGCGGCGTGCCGCCGCGGTTGAAGTCGACGTCACTGGCCTCGGCGGAGTGGATGCGGCCCGAGGCGCCGGCGTGGACGAGCTTGGCGGCGTCCTCCTCGAGGTGGACGCGGTGGATGCGCACGTCGCCGAGCCGCCCGTCGCGGGCGAGCGGGATGTCGTACTGGGAGACCTGGTAGCCCTTCGGCAGGTCCGGATAGAAGTAGTTCTTGCGGTGGAAGATCGACCGCGGCGCCAGCTCGCAGCCGAGCGCGAGGCCGATCTCGAGGCCGTACCGGACCGCCTGCTCGTTGACCACCGGCAGCGTGCCGGGCAGGCCGAGGCAGACCGGACAGGTGCGCGTGTTGGGCTCCTCGCCGAAGGAGAGCGCGCAGCCGCAGAACATCTTCGTCGCGGTCTTGAGCTGGACGTGGATCTCCAGCCCGATCACCGGCTCGTAGGCGACCTCAGCCACGGGCGGCCGCCTGGGAGCGGAAGTCGATCGCGCGCTCGAGCGCGAGCGCGGCGTCGAGGATGCGGTTCTCGGCGAACGCCGGGCCGGCGAGCTGGATGCCGACCGGCAGCCCGTCGGCGAGGCCGCCGGGGATCGAGATCGCCGGGATGCCGGCGAGCGACATCGGCACGGTGAGCACGTCGGAGAGGTACATCGCGAGCGGGTCGGCGGTCCGCTCGCCGAGCTTGAAGGCGACCGTCGGCGAGGTCGGGCAGACGATCAGGTCGACCTGGTCGAAGGCGGCGGCGAAGTCCTCGGCGATCTTCGTCCGCACCCGCTGGGCGCGGCCGTAGTAGGCGTCGTAGTAGCCGGAGGACAGCGCGTAGGTGCCGAGCATGATCCGCCGCTTGACCTCGGGTCCGAAGCCCTCCTCACGGGTCTGCTCGTAGAGCGAGAGCAGGTCGCCGTCGGCGGCGGCGCGGCGGCCGTAGCGGACCCCGTCGAAGCGGGCGAGGTTGGCGCTCGCCTCGGCGGGCGCGAGCACGTAGTAGGCGGAGATCGCGTGGCCGGAGTGCGGCAGCGGCACCTCGGTCACGCTGCCGCCGAGCTCCTCGATCCGCGCCAGCGCGGCTTCGAAGACAGCACGCACGCCCGGCTCGACGCCGTCGCCGGTCAGCTCGGGCGGCACCCCGAAGCGCACGCCGTCGAGCCGCTCGGCGGTCGGCAGCTCGATCTCGCCGGGGTGGCCGGTCGAGGTCGAGTCGCAGGCGTCGCCGCCGACCATGTGGCGCAGCAGCAGCGCGGCGTCGGTCACGTCGCGGGTCAGCGGGCCGGCCTGGTCGAGCGAGGAGGCGAAGGCGATCATCCCGTAGCGCGAGACCGTCCCGTAGGTCGGCTTGAGCCCGACGATGCCGCAGAGCGCGGCCGGCTGGCGGATCGAGCCGCCGGTGTCGGTGCCGATCGCCCACGGCGCGATCCCACCGGCGACGGCCGCCGCCGAGCCGCCGGAGGAGCCGCCCGGCACGCGCTCGCGGTCCCACGGGTTGGCGACCGCGCCGAACGCCGAGTTCTCGTTCGACGAGCCCATCGCGAACTCGTCCATGTTGGTCTTGCCGAGCATCGGCGCGCCGGCGGCGGCGAGCCGCTCGACGACCGTGGCGGTGTAGGGCGGCCGGTAGCCCTCCAGTATCCGCGAGGCGGCGGCGCTCGGGACCCCCTCGGTGCAGAAGAGGTCCTTGACCGCGAGTGGGACGCCGGCCAGCGGGGCGGCGGCGTCGGCGCCCGGGTCCTCGGCCGCGCGCCAGAGGTAGGCGTTGAGCTCGTCGCCCGCGGCGAGCGTCGCGTACTCCGACCAGATCTCGGCCGGCGAGAGGGTGCCCGCGCCGACGGCGGCGACCAGCTCGGCGGCGGTGTGCTCGACGGCGCGGCTCGGGTCGCCGGAGCGGGGGCCGAAGACGGCGGCGAAGGCGTCGGCGGCCGCGCTCATGCGCCGGGGCTCGGGACGCGGAAGCCGACGCCGTCGCTGTCGGGCGCCTGGTCGAGGGCGACCTCGCGCGGCAGGCTCGGCCGCGGCTCGTCGCGGCGCAGCACGTTCTCGAGCGCGACGACGTGCGAGGTCGGGACGACGTCGTCGAGGTCGAGCTCGCCGATCTTCTCGATGTGGTCGAGGATCGTCGACAGCTCGCCGGTCATCGCCTCGACCTCGGCGTCGGTGAGGCGCAGCCGGGCGAGCCGGGCGACGTGCAGGACCTGGTCGCGATCGATCATCGAGCGGCGATTCTAGGCACGCGGCGCGCTCAGGCGGCCGGCGGTCCGGGCAGGGTCTCGACTGGGCGCGGCTCGGCGACCGGGACGCCGGTCTGGTCGGTCGGCTGGCCGGGACGGCTCAGCCGCTCGTCGCGCATGCCGACCGCCAGCCCGGCGAAGATCGCCACGGTGGCGGCGAGGCCGAGCCAGGCGCCGATCTCCAGCGACGGGTCGGGGATCGGCGGCGGGGCCTCGAGGTCACCCGGCGTGCCGAGGACCTGGACCACCACGACGACGAGCATCACGAAGGCGTAGGGCGTCAGCAGGCCCTCGGCGATCAGGCCCGGACCGGGGACGGGCCGGGTCGCGACGATCCACCAGGTCGCCATAGCGCCGAGGGCGAGCAGCAGGAGCAGCACGTCGGCGACCGAGAAGACCTGCCAGGCGCTCCAGGTGGTGACGACGTCGGGCCCACCGCCGGGGCCGTCGACCGGCCCGCCGACACCGAGGTCGATCCAGGCGCCCCGCAGGCCCCACCACGGCAGGAACAGCGCGAGCGCCAGCACGGCGCCGCCGACGCCGGCCATCCACTCCCCCGCCCTCAGGCGCCGCAGATCCATCGGCGGGCAGCCTACCCGGAAGCTCGCGCGAGTCCGCCGACGATCACGCGGAGTCTTCTTGGGGGTTGACCCCCAAGAAGACTCCGCGCGTCCCGTCCGGATCGCACCCGGCCGTCAGGCGCCGTGCTGGAGGCGGGCGGCGCGGACGGTGTTGACGAGCAGCATCGCGCGGGTCATCGGGCCGACGCCGCCGGGGACCGGGGTGATCGCCGATGCCCGCTCGGCGACCGGCTCGTAGTCGACGTCGCCGACGAGGCCGGCGTCGGTGCGGTTGGTGCCGACGTCGATCACGACGGCGCCCTCGCGCACCATGTCGGCGGTGACCGTGCCCGGCCGGCCGACCGCGGCGACGACCACGTCGGACTCGCGGCAGACGGCCGCGAGGTCGCGGGTGCGGGAGTGGCAGTGGGTGACGGTGGCGTCGGCGGCGAGCAGCAGCGCCGCGACCGGCTTGCCGACGAGGATCGAGCGGCCGAGCACCGCGACGCGCGCGCCGGAGAGCTCGACGCCGGCGTGGTCGAGCAGCTCCATCACCCCCGCCGGCGTGCACGGCACGAGCGCCTCCGGGCGGCCCTGGGCGAGCAGGCCGGCGTTGGCCGGGGTCAGGCCGTCGACGTCCTTGACGCGGTCGATCAGCGGGATCAGCGTGTCCTGGTCGAGCTGGCCGGGCAGCGGCAGCTGGAGCAGGATGCCGTGGACGCGCGGGTCGGCGTTCAGCTCGGAGATCAGCGCGGCGAGGTCCTCCTGGGCGATGTCGCCGCCGGGCGCGTGATGGAACGACTCGATCCCGACCTGGGCGCAGTCCTCGCGCTTCATCCGCACGTAGACGGCGGAGGCCGGGTCGTCGCCGACCAGCACCGTCGCGAGCCCGGGGACGATCCCCCGCTCACCGAGCTCGGCGACCTCGCCCGCGACGCGCTCGCGCACCGCCGCCGCGACGGCCTTGCCGTCGATGATCCTCGCTGCCATCCCGGTCAGTCCCCCTTGCGCTTGAGCGGCGCGTAGTCGGCCATCAGCTTCTTCTCCGCGCCACCGTCGGCGAAGCGGACCATCACGATCCCGCCCGGCTCGACGCCGGTGACCACCCCGGCGCCGAACTTCGCGTGGACGACGTCCTCGCCGACCGCGAACGTCGCGCCGGAGGACGCCGGCTCGCGGCGCAGCGCGCGCGGGGCGGCCCCTCCTCCCCCGCCGCCCCAGCTCGTCTGGCTCGGGGTGCGGGCAGCGTGCTCGTCGGCGTCGGTCAGCTCGACCGGTATCTCGGCGAGGAAGCGGCTCGGGACGTTCCACTCGCGCCCGCCGTAGAGCGCGCGCGTGCGGGCGTGGGTGAGCGTCAGCTCCCGCCGCGCGCGGGTCATGCCGACGTAGCAGAGCCGGCGCTCCTCCTCGACGTCGCCGGCCTCGATCGCCCGGCTGTGCGGGAACGTGCCGTCCTCGCAGCCGATCATGAACACCACGTCGTACTCGAGGCCCTTGGCGTTGTGGAGGGTCATCAGCGTGACGGTCCCCTCGTCGTCGTCGAGGTCGTCCTGCTGGGAGAAGAGCGCGATCTGCTGGAGGAACTCCTCGACCGACGGCTGCTCGCCGGCCTCGCCGAAGGACGCCGCCCCGCCGCGCGCGGCGTCGTACTCGCGCGCCACGCCGACCAGCTCCTCGAGGTTCTCGAGCCGGCCCTGCGCCTCGATCGTGCGCTCCTGCTCGAGCGCCTCGACGTAGCCGGTGTCGTGCAGCGCGTCGTGGAGCAGCTCGCCGACGGAGGCCTGGTCGGCGCGGTCGCGCAGCCGCTCCATGACGTCCATGAAGCGGCCGACCGCTTTGATCGCCGCGGCGCCGAGTCCGGGCACCTCGTCGGGGGCTAGCGCGACGTCGAAGATCGCCTCGCCGAGGGTGTTGGCGTGGTTGACGATCCGCGCCTGGCTGGTCTGGCCGATCCCGCGCCGCGGCGAGTTGACGATCCGCTGGAAGGAGACGACGTCGTGGGGGTTGACCAGCAGCGTCAGGTAGGCGAGCGCGTCCTTGATCTCGGCCCGCTCGTAGAAGCGGGTGCCGCCGATCACCTGGTAGCTGACCCCGTAGCGGACGAGCGTGTCCTCGAGCACCCGGCTCTGCGCGTTAGTCCGGTAGAAGACGGCGACGTCGCTGCGCGACCCGCCGCCCTCGACGTGACGCTCGATCTCCCCGGCGACGTAGCGCGCCTCGGCGTGCTCGTCCTCGAGCTCGCGGACGCGAACGGGGTCGCCGCCCCCCTGCGCGGTCCAGAGGCGCTTCTCCTTCTGGTGGCGGTTGTTGGCGATCACCGCGTTGGACGCGTCGAGGATCGCCTGGGTCGAGCGGTAGTTCTGCTCGAGCTTGACGACCGTGGCATCCGGGAAGTCGTGCTCGAAGTCGAGGATGTTGCGGATGTCGGCGCCGCGGAAGCTGTAGATCGCCTGCGAGTCGTCGCCGACGACCGCCAGGTTGCGGTGCTCGTCGGCGAGCAGGCGCAGCCAGCGGTACTGGGCGTGGTTGGTGTCCTGGTACTCGTCCACCAGGACGAAGCGGAACGACCGCCGGTAGCCGTCGAGCACCTTCGGGAAGGTCTCGAACAGGTTCACCGACTGCAGCAGCAGGTCGTCGAAGTCCATCGCGTTCATGTCGCGCAGGCGGCGCTCGTAGCGCTCGTAGACGTCGGCGGTCGCCTGCTCGACGAAGCCGCCGACCTTCAGCTTGAACGCCGCCGCGTCGAGCACCTGGTTCTTGGCGTCGGAGATCTGGCGACGGATCGAGCGCGGCGGGTAGCGCTTCTGGTCGAGCCCCAGCTCGTCCATGCAGCGCTTGACCAGCCGGAGCGAATCCCCCTCGTCGTAGATCGTGAAGCGGCGCGTGTAGCCGAGCTGCTCGCCTTCGGAGCGCAGGATCCGCGCGCACGCCGAGTGGAAGGTCATCACCCACATCGCGCGCGCCTGGTTGCCGACCAGCTCGCCGACGCGCTCGCGCATCTCGGCGGCGGCCTTGTTGGTGAAGGTGATCGCGAGGATCTCGCTCGCGCGGGCCTGGCCGGTGCCGACGAGGTAGGCGATCCGGCGCGTCAGCGCGCGCGTCTTGCCCGAGCCGGCGCCGGCGAGGATCAGCAGCGGCCCCTCGCCGTGCTCGACCGCCTCGCGCTGGGGCTCGTTGAGCCCCTCCAGCAGCCCCGCGACCCGGCGCTCCTCGGCCTGCTCGGATCCCTGGGCGGTCGCGCTCACCCACCCCAGGATAGGCCCCGCACCGGACCGGCCGGCGCCGCGGCGCGACGTCCCTGGGAACGGTATACCTGCGGCGATGGGACTCTGCGACGAGGTGCGGGAGCGGTGCGCGGAGATCGCGGAGGGGGCGCGGGAGGTGCGGATCGACCTGGAGCGGGTCGGGGCGATCGAGCCGGGGCCGCCGCCGGCGCTCGACCCCGAGCGCCACTTCCTCGCGGGGACCACCCAGGAGGTCGCGCTGTTCACGCTCACCCTCGACGCGATCAACTTCGGCTCCGGCTGGTTCCCGACGCTGCGCAAGCGGCCCGGCTGCTCGGGCTACAACACGGTCGCGTGGGCGCTGACCGACCGCTTCCGCGCCGACGGGCCGTGGACGGCGGGCGAGCTGGAGGCGCTCGACGGCCCGGCGGTCGCCGCGGTGCTCGGCCAGGAGCCCGACCACGAGCTGATGGGCCTCTACGCGCGGGCGCTGCGCGAGCTGGGCGCCTTCCTCGGCGACCGCGGCGCGCTCGACGTGGTCGCCGCCGCCGGCGGATCGGCGGAGCGCCTGGCCGAGCAGCTCGCCGCCGGGATGCCCCTCTTCGACGACCCCGGCTTCTACAAGCGCGCCCAGATCGTCCCCGCCGACCTCGCGCTCGCCGGCGTCGCCGACTTCGCCGACCTCGACCGGCTGACGATCTTCGCCGACAACCTCGTGCCCCACGTGCTGCGCCTCGACGGCGTGCTCGCCTACTCCGACCGACTCGCCGCCACGATCGACGCGGGCGAGCTGCTGCCGCCCGGAGGCGCCGAGCGCGAGATCCGCGCCTGCGCCGTCGTCGCCTGCGAGGCGATCGCCGCGGAGCTGGGAGTCGCGCCGCGCATCCTCGACAACTGGCTGTGGAACCGCGGCCAGCAGCCGCGCTACAAGGCGGTCCCCCGCCACCGCACGCGCACGACCGCCTACTGACCCGAGGTCAGACTTTCGGCCACCCGCGATCTCGGGTCAGGCTTTCGGCCAAAGTTCGGCCGAAAGTCTCACCGCGTCTGGGCGCGGTCAGCCGGCGGCCGGGTCGCTGCCGGCGCCGCGGCGCAGCGGCCGGACCTTCGCCGGCTGGGCGGGCGGCTCGGTGCCGCTGAGCTCGGCGACCAGCTCCTCGAGCTCGCCGATCCGCTCGGCCATCCCCTTGAGCGCGTCGGCGACCGGGTCGGGCAGGTGGGCCCAGTCGGCGTCCGGGCCCTCCGGCCGCTTTCCGTCGACGCGGACCGGGTGGCCGGGGTTGCCGACGACGGTCGAGTTCGCCGGCACGTCGTGGATGACGACCGAGTTCGCGCCGATCTTCGAGCAGCTGCCGACGGTGATCGGCCCGAGCAGCTTCGCGCCGGACCCGACGACGACGTTGTCGCCGATCGTCGGGTGGCGCTTGCCGCTCTCGAATCCGGTCCCACCGAGCGTGACGCCCTGGTAGAGGGTCACGTCGTCGCCGATCTCGGCGGTCTCGCCGATCACCACGCCGGCGCCGTGGTCGATGAACAGCGCTTCGCCGATCCGCGCCGCCGGATGGATCTCGACGCCGGTGATCACCTTCGTCACGTTCGCCAGGAAGCGCGGCAGCAGCGGCACCCCCGCCTCGTGCAGGGCGTGGGCGATCCGGTGCGACAGCAGCGCGTGGACGCCGCCGTAGGTGAGCAGGATCTCGACCCGGCCGACGTCGTGGGCGGCGGGGTCGCGCTGGCGCGCTGCGGCGAGGTCCTGGCGCACCTCGCGCGCGACGCGCTTGAAGGTGTCGATCCCGGGCATGCCCCAGATTGTGGCGCAGGCGGGCGACTACGGCGCGAAGAAGGGCGCGCTGGCGTAGCGCTCGCCGCTGTCGGGCATGATCACCGCGATCCGCCGGCCCTCCATCTCGGGCCGCGAGCCGACCTCGATCGCCGCCCAGAGAGCGGCCCCGCAGGAGATGCCGGCGAGGACCCCCTCGACCCGGGCGCAGCGGTGGGCGGTGGCGATCGCGTCGTCGTCGGTGACCGCGATCACCTCGTCGAGCACTTCGCGGTCGAGGACCGCCGGCACGAAGCCCGCGCCGATCCCCTGGATCCGGTGCGGCCCGGGACGCCCGCCGGAGATCACCGGCGACCCCGCCGGCTCGACCGCGACCACGCGCAGGTCGGGATTGAGCTGCTTGAGCCGCTGTCCGGTGCCGGTGATCGTGCCGCCGGTGCCGACACCGGCGACGAGCGCGTCGACGCGGCCGTCGAGGTCGCGCCAGATCTCCTCGGCGGTCGTGCGGCGGTGGATCTCCGGGTTGGCGGGGTTGGAGAACTGGTCGGGGATGAACGCCGGCGCGCGCTCGGCGGCGATCGCGCGCGCGGCGGCGACCGCCTCGTCCATGCCGCCCATCGACTCGGTGATCCGGACCTCGGCGCCGTAGAGGCGCAGCAGGCTCTGGCGCTCGCGGCTCATCCCCTCCGGCATCGCCAGTACGAGGTCGTAGCCGCGCGCGGCGCAGACGAAGGCGAGCGCGATGCCGGTGTTGCCGGAGGTCGCCTCGACGATCGTCGTGACGCCGGGCTCGATCTCCCCCGCGGCCTCGGCCGCGTCGATCATCGCGACGCCGATGCGGTCCTTGACGCTGCCGGCGGGGTTGGCGACCTCGAGCTTGGCGACCAGCTCGGCGCGGCAGCCGGGCGCGATCCGCCGCAGCGCGACCATCGGGGTCCCCCCGATCAGCTCGGCGGGGTTGGACGGCAGCTCGCGGCCCGCGGACACCGCGCGAGCGTACCGGACAGCGGGGCAGATCTCGGGCGGAACGCGGATTACCCGCGAGTTGACTTAGGGTGGCCTAATTAATGCTTAGGCATCCCTAATCCCTCCTACGGAAGGCCCCCGTGACCAACTCGACGACCGCTCCCCCGCCGCCGCGCAGACCGCGCGCCGGGCGCCGGGCGCTCGGCGTGGCGCTGGCGGCGATCGCCGCCCTGCTCGCCACCGCCCCCGCGCACGCCCAGCTCCCGCTCGACCTCGGCGGCCTCCCCGCCATGACCTACGTCGGCGACGAGGCCGACGGGACGAACGTCGCGGTAGCCGGCGACTGCGACGTCAACGGCGACGGCCGCGACGACCTGCTGATCGCGATCGCCAACCCCGACGGCGGCGCCGGCCGCGGCACGCCCGGCAAGGCCTACGCGGTCCTGCAGGGCCAGCAGACGCTCAGCGGCGGCCAGGCGGTCGCGACGATCGCCCCGGTAGGGGTCACCGACCGCTGGGAGGTGGGCGCGGACATCGCCTGCGTCGGCGACGTCAACAGCGACGGGATCGACGACATCGCCCTCGGCGCTCCCGGCTGGCGGCTGCCCGGCGAGACGTCCGTCGGCCCGGGCGCGGCGTTCGTCGTGTTCGGCGGCGCGAAGTTCCGCGCCGGCGCGACCGTCGACGTCGCGCCGCTCGGCGCCGCCGGGGCGATCTCCTCCGACGGCTACCGGATCGAGGGCGAGGCCACGCGCGACCGTCTCGGGATGAGCGTCGCCGGGGTCGGCGATGTCGACGGCGATGGTCAGGACGACGTGCTGGTCGGCGACGGCGACGAGAGCGCCTACCTGACGTCGGTGTTCCTCGCCGCCGCTCCCCCCGGCTACCGCTACATCTTCCCCTACGAGCCGATCCCGGTCGCGGCCGCCGGCGAGGGCCTGCTCGCCCGCTACGACGGCCTCGCGGTCAACTCCTCTGTCGCCCACGTGGCGGGCGCCGGCGACGTCGACGGCGACGGTGTCGGCGACCTGCTGCTCGGCGCCCAGGACGCCGACCCCGACCTCGGCGACGGCCCACGGACCAACGCCGGCAGCGCCTATGCGCTCAGCGGGGCCGCGCGCGGCCGCTTCGACGTCGGCGACGCGCCCGGAGCGGAGCTGCTCGCCGCCTACCACGGCGGCGCCGGCGACGAGCTCGGCGCGGGCCTCGCCGGTGCCGGCGACGTCGACGGCGACGGCCGTGGCGATGTGCTCGTCGGCGGGATCGGCGGGACCTCGATGCCCGGCCACGCCTGGGTGCTCTACTCGCCCGAGCCGGGCGCGGTCGTGGACGTGTCGGCCCTGGCGCCGGGCGCCGGCTATGCGATCGAGGGGCCGGCCGCGAACTCGCGCGCCGGCAACGCCGTCGCGACGCTCGGCGACATCGACGGCGACGAGGTGCCCGACCACCTGGTCGGCGCACCGCGGTTCGGCGGCGCCGGCGCCGCCTACGTCGTCTACGGTCAGGCCGCCGATCCGCAGCCGGTCGCGCTGTCCGACCTCGAAGAGGACGAGGGCGCCCGCTACGTAGCCAGCGGCGAGCCGCGCCAGCTCGGTCGCGACGTCGCGACCGGCGGCGTCCGGGACGGCGCCCCGGCGCTGCTGCTGGCGCGCGGCGGCGCGGCGACCGCGGTGACGCTCGCTCAGCCTTCCACCGGCGGTGGCGGAGGCGGCGGCACCGGCGGCGAGGACGTCGAGACCGCCCGCGCCGACTGGGGCTTCCGCGCCAGCTTCCGCGCGTATGTGGCGGCCGGCAACGGCGCGCCGCCGATCGCCGCCAGCGACGGCGCGACCTGTCCGGCGAACCCGAACGTCGCGGCCGGCGGCTGCGATCCCAAGCCGCGCGCGTCGGCGGACTCGCCGCCGCCGAGCGGCGCCCTGCTGTGGACGCCGGTCGGCGCGACGTGGGACCTCGAGGCGGGCGAGGCCGAGGTGACGACCCGGGGCCGTGTCCTGTTCAGCTACCCGGCGCACTTCTTCACGCTGGCGCTGGAGGACCCGGTGTTCCGCGTCGCCGGCGACGAGGTGACCGTCGAGGCGCGGGTCGACCTCGACAGCACGCTCGACTCCGTGCCGTCCGTCGATTCCCGCGTGACGCTCGGCCGCTTCCAGCTCGCCGAGGCGGCGAGCGAGACAGACGCCACGGTGACCTGGCGGACCGGCGCCGGCGCGATCACCGCCGAGGCCGCCACGGTGCTCGGCGGGTTCCTCGCCGAGGGCGCCGAGCTCGACCCGGCGACGATCACGATCCCGAAGGCGCTCGGCCCGCCGAGCGATCCGCCCCCGCCGCCGGCCGAGGGCGACGGCGACGGTGACGGGTCCGGGCCGCCTCCGGAGCGGACGGTGATCGTCGAGCGGGTGATCGAGCGGCGCGTCGCCGCGGCACCGGTGGCCGTGCGGACCGCGCGCTGGCGGCGAGTCGGCAGCCGGCGGACGGTCCACGTCGCGACCGTCGCCTGCCGGGCCGCGGAGGGCTGCCGGGTGCGCGCCCCGCGCGTCGCTCGGCTGCGCGTCGGCGGGACGGCCTTCCGCGCCCGCACGGTGGTCCGGCGCCAGCTGCGCCACGGCCAGCGGGCACGGGTCCTGGTCCGGCTGCCCCGCCGGGCGGTGAGCCGGCTCGCCGGCCGCCGCGCGGTGGTGCGCCTGCCGATCGCCGTCCGCGGCGGCGACCGGACGCTGCGCCGCGTCGCCCGGGTCGTCGTCCGCGCCCGCGGGCACTAGAGGACGGGCAGGATCGTCCGACATCCGGCCCGGCGGCCCCACGCCGCCGGGCCGGACAGCGCAGTACCGCCCCGAGCCCGGCGATCCGGCTCAGATGTAGTACATCGCCGGCGCGCTCTCGGCGGCCTCGCGCTCGGCGAGTTCGGCGATCGTGGCGGCGCGCAGGACGGCGGTGAGGGCGGCGGTGGCATCGGTCCAGACGCGGTCCTCGGAGCAGGGGCCGGTGCCGAGCTCGCCATCGAGCAGCTCGGTGACCTCGAGAACCGTGACCTCCTCCGGGGAGCGCGCGAAGCGGTAGCCGCCCTTGACGCCGCGCTGGCTGGCGAGCAGGCCGGCGCGGCGGAGCGTCGCGAAGAGGCCCTCGAGGAACTGGACCGGGATGTCGCGTGCCTTGGCGATCTCGCCGATCGGCACCGGCTGGTCGTCGCCCCGCCGGGCCAGCTCGACCAGCGCCCGCACCGCGTACGGCGACTTGCTCGTAATCGCCAGCATCGCCTCCGAGTCTAGGTTATGCCGATGCGGAAATCCCTCCGTGCCGCCGCCCCGTTCGCCGTCCCGCTCGCCGTGATGGCCGCGATCTTCGTCTTCTCGGCGATGCCCAGCGACGGCGTCGACCGCGGCCCGTTGATGCTCGTGGCGCGCAAGGTCGCCCACTTCGTCGAGTACTTCGTCCTCTGCGTCGCCTGGTGGTGGGCGCTGCGCACGCGCGTCGGCGGCCGGCGGGCGCTCGCGCCGGCGGTCGCGATCGCGATCGGCTACGCGATCACCGACGAGCTGCACCAGACGCTCGTCGACGGTCGCGTCGGCACCTGGCGCGACGTGCTGATCGACTCGGCCGGCGCGCTGACCGCCGCCGCGGCGATCCACCGGCTCCGGGTCCGGGCGGCGCGCGAACGGACGACGTCCCGGCGATGAACTTGCCGGAGATCGCGGCCGCCTGAGCGCCCGACTGCACCAGATGCAACCATGATTGCGTTTAGTCGCACCAAACGCTAAGTTGCTTGCATATGGTTCGCAGAGATTTCTGGCTCCACGCCCTCGAACGCGCCTGGGAGCGCCGCTCGGTCGTCTGGCTCGCGGGCGTGCGTCGCAGCGGCAAGACATCGCTGTGCCAGACGCTCGACGAGATCGTCTACCTCGATTGCGAGCTTCCACGGGTCCGACGCGCACTCGAGGACCCGGAGGCGTTCCTGCGCTCCACCAAGGGCCAACGGATCGTGCTGGACGAGATCCACCGCCTGGCCGACCCCTCGGAGCTGCTCAAGATCGCCGCCGACCACTTCCCTGAGACGCGGGTCGTGGCGACCGGATCATCGACGCTCGACGCTAGCGCGAAGTTTCGCGACACCCTCACCGGCCGGCGCGAGACGCTCTGGCTGACTCCGATGATCGCCGCGGACGCGACCGCTTTCGGCGACGACAGCCTCTCGCGCCGCTTCCTGCACGGCGGGCTTCCCCCGCACTTCCTCTCGACCACCGTTCCCGAGCGTGACTTCGTCGACTGGATCGACTCCTACTGGGCCAAGGACGTGCAGGAGCTCTTCAAGCTCGAGCGGCGCTGGTCGTTCGCTCGCTTCGTCGAGCTGCTGCTCGCCAGCAGCGGCGGCATGTTCGAGGCCACGCGCTACGCCGGGCCGTGCGAGGTCAGCCGGCAGACCGTCTCCAACTACCTCGCCGTGCTCGAGACCACCTTCGTCGTGCAGGTCGTGCGTCCCTACAGCCGTCGCCGAACGACCGAGATCGTAGCGGCCCCGAAGGTGTACGGATTCGACACCGGATTCGTCTGCCACTACCGGGGCTGGGACAGCCTGCGCCCCGACGACTGCGGCGAGCTCTGGGAGCACTTCGTCCTGAACGAGATCCAGGCCCGCCTCCAGCGCCGAGCGGTGCGCTACTGGCGCAACAAGCGGGGCGCCGAGATCGACTTCGTGCTTCCACGACGCGGCGAGCGCGGCCCCGTGGCCATCGAGTGCAAGTGGCGGGCGACTTCGTTCGACGCCACGGCGCTCGGCTCGTTCCGCGACCTGCATCCGAACGGCCCCAACTACGTGGTCGCCCCCGACGTGTCGGAGCCATACCGCCGGACCCACGGCGACCTCGACGTCGAGTACCTCCCCCTCGCGCGACTGATCGAGCGGCTCCAGACAGAGCCGCTGGCGTAGGCCACCGCCCTACGCCCGGTGCTAGATCCAGCCGCGGCTGGTGGCCGCCAGGGCGAAGCCCGATTCCCGGCTCTCACCGAGCCACCGCCCTACGCGCGGTGCCTAGATCCAGCCGCGACTAGTGGCCGCCAGGGCGAAGCCCGATTCCCGGCTCTCACCGAGCCACC
>JAAYBF010000172.1 GCA_012718975.1 Solirubrobacterales bacterium
CCTTCCTGGCCGCCGCCGACCGCCACCCGGCGGAGTCGCTGCCGGCGGTGGGGGAGGCCTGCGAGGCGATCCTCCGCCACGTTTCGGCCGGTACGCCGATCGCCGTCTTCGGCGACTACGACGTCGATGGCGTCTGCGCGACAGCGATCCTCGTCCGGGCGCTGCGCGCGCTCGGCGCCTCGCCCCGCTGGCGGCTGCCCAGCCGCGACGAGGGCTACGGCCTCTCGGCCGCCGCGGTGCGCGAGCTGGCGGCGCAGGGCGCACGGCTGATCGTCACCGTCGACTGCGGCGTGACCGCCGTCGAGGAGGTCGCGCTCGCGCGCGAGCTCGGCGTCGAGGTCGTCGTGACCGACCATCACCGCCCCGGCGAGCGCCTGCCCGACTGCCCCGTCGTCCACCCGGCGCTCGGCGGCTACGGCTGCGAGCACCTCTGCGGCGCCGCCGTCGCGCTGAAGCTCTCCGAGGCGCTGCGCCGCGCGGCCGGCGCCGACCCCGCCGGCGCCGACGAGGACCTCGACCTCGCCGGCCTGGCGACCGTCTGCGACATGGTGGCGCTGACCGGTGAGAGCCGCCGGATCGCCCGCGAGGGGATCGCCGCGCTGTCGCGCACGCGCAAGGACGGCCTGCGTGCACTGATGGCGGTCGCCCAGCTCGCCCCGGCGGAGGTCGACGAGCGGACCGCGAGCTTCCGGCTCGGCCCGCGGATCAACGCCGCCGGGCGGATGCGCCGCGCCGACGCCGCGCTCGAGCTGGTGCTCTGCGAGGACCGCGAGCGCGCCGACGAGATCGCGCGCGAGCTCGACGGGCTCAACCACGACCGCCGCGCGGCCGAGCAGCGGATCGCCGCCGAGGCCGAGCGCCAGTGCGCGCCCCAGCTCGCCGCCGCGGCGATCGTCGTCGCCGGCGAGGACTGGCATCCCGGCGTCGTCGGGATCGTCGCCTCGCGGCTGGTCGAGCGCCACCACCGCCCCTGCGTCGCGATCGCGCTCGACGGCGACAGCGGGCGCGGCTCGGGGCGCAGCATCGCGCCCTACGACCTCCACGCCGGCCTCGCCGCGACCGGCGAGCACCTGCTCGGCCACGGCGGCCACAGGATGGCGGCCGGCCTCGAGATCGCCGCGGACGCGGTCGAGCCGTTCCGCGCCGCGCTCGCCGACCACGCCGGCGCCCGCCTGACCCCGGCCGACCTGGCTCCGGTCCAACACGTCGACGCCGTCGTCTCGGCCGCCGCGCTGACGCTCGACCTCGCCGAGGATCTCGAGCGGCTCGCGCCGTTCGGCGCCGGCAACCCGGCGCCGGTGCTGCTGGTCCCGGGCGCGCGGATCGAGCACGTCACCGCGATGGGCAAGGACGGCGACCACGCCCGCTTCTCGCTCGCCGGCGGCGCGGCGCGCGCCCGCGGCGTCGCCTTCGGCGTCCGCCAGCGCCCGCTCGCCGAGGCGGGCACCGTCGCCCGCGACGTCGCGGTCGCGCTCGAGCGAAACCACTACAACGGGGCGGTCGAGGCCAGGGTGGTGCTGAAGTCGCTCGCGGCGACCCGCCCCGGCGCGGTCGTCGATGCCGTCCCGGCGCCGGCGCTCGCCGAGGCGATCGCCGCCGAGCTGGCGGCCGACCCGCTCGCCTGGTGGGCGAGCGGGGGCGGTCCGGATGCCGCCCCGGCGCGGACCGCGCCGCGCGACCGTCGCGGCGACGGGCTCGGCGGAGTTCTCGGGGACCTGCTGACCAGCGGCGAGCCGGTCGTCGCCCTGGTCGCTGACCTGCCGCGCCGCCGCGACGGGCTCGAGGCGCTGATCGCCGGCATGGCCGCCGACGGGCTCGCCGTCGCGGAGTGGGAGGGGGCGCTCGCCGATCCGGCGGCCCTCGCCGGCTTCGCGCACGTCGTCGCCGTCGATCCGCCGCCGGTCGCCGACGCGCTCGAGCGGCTGACCGGCTCCTGGGACGGCGGCCGGCCCGGCGCCGGCGCCACGGCCGGCGCGGCTCCCGGCCGCGCGCCGGCGCTCCACCTCGCCTGGGGCGAGCCCGAGCGCGAGTTCGCGCTCGCCGCCTGGCGCGCCCGGCTCGAGCTGCGCCCGCCGCTGATCGAGCTGTGGCGGGCGCTCGACGCCGCCGGCGAGCTGGCCGGCGCCGATCTCGACGCGGCGCTGCGCGGCGACGGCCGCCATCCGCGCGACGCGCGCCTCTGCGGCCGGCTGGTGCGCGTCCTGACCGAGCTCGACCTCGCCGCCTGGGACGGGGCGACGCTCCAGCGTGGGCCAGGCGGCCGCACCGACCTCGCCAACTCGCACGCCCACCGCGCCTACGCCGCCCGGCTCGCCGCCGCCGAGCGTCACCTCTCCGCGCCCGAGCGCCCCGCCGCCCGCGCCGCCGTCTGACCCGCCGGTCCGCCGTTTGCCGCGGTGAATGCGGGCCGGTCCGGCCTTTCCGGGGCGCTTCGCCACCCGCCCGCCGTTTGCCGCTATATGCGCGGGAAACGTCGGATGCGCCCGCGAGCGGCCGGGAAACGTCGGGAAGGGGTGGGCGGCGCCCACTCCGGGCCGTCGACGGGCGTCGGCTCTAGACTGGATGCGATGGCCAACGAGCGGCAGATCGGCGTCGTCGATCCCGTCGGCCGACGGGACGGGGGCGGAAACGGCGCGAGCGCCGGGCACGTCCCTGCCGGCGGGACGGACCTGACCGCCGAGCAGCGGATGCTGCTCGGCGACCTGTTCGCCGTCGTCGAGGAGCACGCCGCCGCGGCCGCGGAGCCGATCGATCGCGAGCGCGTCGAGCAGGCGTTCGCGTTCGCCTGCGACCGCCACGCCGACCAGCGCCGCGCCTCCGGCGACGACTTCATCGTCCACCCGGTCAGCGTCGCGAAGGTCTGCGCCGGCATGCGGCTCGACACAGAGACGCTCTGCGCCGCGCTGCTGCACGACACCGTCGAGGACACCTCGGCGTCGCTCGAGGAGGTCGAGGCGGAGTTCGGCGAGGAGGTCGCCCAGCTCGTCGACGGCGTCACGAAGCTGACCGGGATCACGTTCCAGAGCCGCGACGACCGCCAGGCCGAGAACTACCGCAAGATGATGGTCGCGATGGCTTCGGACATCCGGGTCATCCTGATCAAGCTCGCCGACCGGCTGCACAACATGCGCACGATCGACGCGCTGCCGAAGGTCAAGCAGCAGGAGAAGGCGCGCGAGACGCTCGACATCTTCGCGCCGCTCGCGCACCGGCTCGGCATCCACGCGATCAAGTGGGAGCTCGAGGACCTCGCCTTCCAGACGCTCCACCCGCGCAAGTACAACGAGATCAAGGGCCTCGTCAACCAGCAGCGCGACGAGCGCGAGGGCTACGTCGACCGCGCGGGCGAGTACCTGTCCAAGGAGCTGGAGGCGGTCGGCATCGAGGCCGAGATCTCAGGCCGCGCGAAGCACTTCTACTCGATCTACTCGAAGATGACCAAGAAGGGTCGCGAGTTCAACGAGATCTACGACCTCACCGCGATGCGCGTCCTCGTCGGCTCGGTCAAGGACTGCTACGGCGCGATCGGCGTCATCCACTCGCTCTGGAAGCCGCTCCCGGGCCGCTTCAAGGACTACGTGGCGATGCCCAAGTTCAACATGTACCAGGCGCTGCACACGACGGTGATCGGCCCCGAGGGGCGGCCGCTGGAGATCCAGATCCGCACCCAGGAGATGCACGACACCGCCGAGTACGGCATCGCCGCCCACTGGATGTACAAGGACGGCAAGCGGCGTCCGCAAGAGAACAAGGTCGAGTGGCTCCGGCAGCTCGTCGACTGGCAGAAGGAGCTCAAGGACCCGCAGGAGTTCGCCGCCACGCTGAAGGCCGACCTCTTCGAGGACGAGGTGTTCGTCTTCACGCCCAAGGGCGAGGTCAAGTCGCTCGCCGCGGGCGCGACGCCGCTGGACTTCGCCTACACCGTCCACACCGACGTCGGCCACCGCTGCGTCGGCGCGAAGGTCAACGGCAAGATCGTGCCGCTGCACTACGAGCTGCAGTC
>JAAYBF010000173.1 GCA_012718975.1 Solirubrobacterales bacterium
CGCCCGGACCCGCGGTGGAGACCGACGAGCAGATCCTCGACTGGGTCGCCCGCGACGCCGAGACGGGCCTGCACCCGTCCTGCACCGCGAAGATGGGCACCGGCGACGACGCGGTCCTCGACCCCGCCTCGCTGCGCGTGTGGGGAATCGATGGGCTGCGGGTGGTCGACGCCTCCTCGATGCCCCACATCACCAATGCGAACATCTACGCGCCGGTCGTGATGCTCGCCGAGCGGGCCGCCGACCTGATCCGCGGCCGGACTCCGCTCGCGCCGATCGACCTGCCCTACTACCGCCACGACGCGGCGCCCGAGCGGGCGACCGGCTAGCCGCACCTGGCCAAGATGCGCTCGGGCCTGGGGCGGCTCGAGCGCGGGGGGCACCCGGGCGCCGTCGCGTTCGGGTGCGACACCGTCCCGCCCGCCGGCCCGGCGCCGGCGGGCGGGCGGTCTGTCGCGGGCGCTTGGTGGCGGCTGAAGGGCCCACGCGCCTTGCGCGTTGGGCGACAGACTAGACGGACGACCCGGCCAGGTCCGCGCCCGGTATCGGCGGCGCGGGCAGGACCGGGCGGTATGGCTCTCGAAGGGCGCGCGGCATCGTCTCCGCTACCTCCCGAATCGCGGTCACGTAGGCGTGCATCACGCGCGGTGGCTGGACGTAGAGCGGCGTCGGGTGCAGGGCGACCGACAGCGACAGATCGAGCAGCCTGCTCGCCGCCGGGAGGCCCGCCCGGTGCCACGGTGTAGGCGGTGAGTCCGGGGCGAACGGGGTCCAGGGGTGCGGATCGGCCCGGCGGAAGGCCGGAAGCGCGGGCAGCGGATAGCGCTGCCAGGTGTCGGCCGACACGCCGCGTGCGCGCAACGCGGCGATGATCCGATCGCGGTACTCCGTGGCCGATCCCCGCCACTCGTAGATGAGCGGGTCACCGAGGATGATCCTCGGTTGCCAGGGGGTTTGGACGCAACCGGCCGGGACCGCTTGCAGGTCGAAGCCGGGAACGTCGGCGAGACCGTCACGCAGGATGTCGAGGTTACGGCGGGCGGTCCCGAGGAACCGGGGTAGGCGGTCGAGTTGCGAGAGCAGCAGGCCAGCGGTCAGGGGAGAAGCGCGCAGGTTGGTCCCGCTGTAGCGGCTCCAGTAGGAACGCGACTCGTTCGGGCCGGGCCGCTGGCGCTCCTCCCCGAAGCACGCATAGAGCCGTACCGCCTCCGCGACATCGGCCCGCGAGGTGAGGACAACGCCGCCTTCTAGCGCCTGTAGCGGTTTGCTCACGTTCAGCGACAGCGCCGCACCGATGCCCAGCTCCCCCACCCGCGCGCCGTTGTCGGTCGCGCCGATGGCTTGGCAGGCGTCCCACACGACCCGGAGGCCGTAGCGGTCGGCCGCCGAGGCAATCGCGGCGCTGTCGCAGACGAGCCCGTGTAGGGCAACCGGCATGATCGCAGCGGTATCGGCAGTCACAAGCTCCGGTAGGCGCTTCGGGTCGAGGGTGCCCGTGTCGGGTCGCACGTCGCACCAGACCGGGCGCGCACCCACGGCGAGGACAGCCATGGCGGACGCGGAGAAGCTGACCGCCGGGACGATCACCTCATGGCCCGGCTTGACCCCGGCCGCGATCAGCAACGCTTCCAGCGCCGCCGTGCCGGAGTTGACGAGGATCGCATGGTCCGCCCCGGTCGCGGTGGCGATGCGCTGCTCAGCGAGGGCCACAGGCCCGGAGTACAGGCCAGCGGGAGCGCGAAGGGAGCGCAGGACGGCGAGATGATCGCGGAGGGTGATCTCCGGCCAGCGACGGTGACGGATCACGCCCCGGCCCCCGCCTCTGCGGCCGGTGGCCACTCGCGCAGGACGCCGCCGCGCGCGGTGTGGTCGGGCTCGTAGCTGTGGACGACCACGCGCGCGGACGGCTCCCCGATGGCCTTTCGCAGCGCCCCGGCGAGCCCGGCGGGTGCGGGACCGATAATGCGGGCGTCGATAGCCGGGCGGCCAGCCGCCGGGGGATCGAAGAAGATCTGAACCTTGTTCGCGGGCACGATCGGCAGGTGCGAGATCACCGCTTCGGTCAAGAGGTGGGCCAGGTGGGCGCGATGCTGGCGGGAGGGAATGTCAGCGGCCACTAGCAGGGTGGGCATGTGGTCCTCTCAGAGCACGGTACGGCGGGTGTCGGGTATCTGGTCGGGGCCGGTCAGCATGAGTTGACGACCGAGCAGAGCCGCTACGGCGATATAGGCGCGCACGCGGTCGAGGTCGCGCGAGCGGGGGCGGTGCGCGTGGTAGAAGGCGAAGGAAACGACGTGTGCGAACTCCGTCGCCAGCGCCGTCCGCCAGAACTCGGGAACCGAGAGCCCTTGCAGGTCGGCGTACTCCGCCGCCCGGTCGTGGAGCAGCGCGAGCAGGGCCACGTAGTGAGCGTTCCACTTGGTTTCGACCGTCAGATCGACGCGGATTCCGCGCCGCTCGGTCACGGTCACCTCGCGGTACCCGTAGTGGATCGGGTCATAGAGCGTCCGCGCGGCCTTGAGCAGCTTGGCGAAGTCGTAGCTTGGTTCCAGGTGGAGATCCCCGCGCGGGTCGATCAGCCGGACCGTCAGCGGTCCGAAGCTGGAACCGAGCAGGTTGTCTAGGTGGGTGTCGCCGTGGGCTGCAACCGCGCGCGAGTCGAAGAAGTACCGCCCCGAGTGCGCGTCGATGAAGTCGACGACCGTCGACAGGCCGGGGCAGGCATTGCCGTTGACGTGCAGCTCTCCCACCGCCAGTAGCGGAGCGATGTCAGGAACGGCCCCGAGCCGGGCAAGCGCGGTGCGCAGGCGGCCGAGGTGATGACGCTCCCACACCTCCCGCGCGGGCACCGATTGCGAGCGCAGGGGGTAGACGTCAGCCACGAGCACATCCATGGCACGGGCGCACAGCGCCACCGTCCGCGACGGGTCATGCTCTCCGAGCAGGATTGCCTTCGCTATAGCGCGTTGGGGCAGACGCTCCAAGGCGAGCGCGGTTCTGCGTGGGCTCCATCGGTCGGTGTAGGAGAGGACGCGCGGGAAGTGAGCTGCCGCCCTGGGCGGAAGCTCGGTCAGGAATGTGTACTCGCGCCGCAGCTTCTCGTGACCGCGCTCGATGGTCGCGCCCGCGCCGCCGTAGGTCTTGACGACCGCCTTCGCGGTCCACACCAGGTCATTGAGCGATCCGCCCTCGGGATCGTCCAGAAGGCTCATGCGGCGTCCTTGCGGTGCAGGCAGGTCAGGAGCGGATGACGGCCGGGCGTGCGGTCGACAAGCGCAGCGAGCGCGGCGGCGATCGAGCCCGCGCCCGGCCCGGTCGTGAGCGTGTGCGTTGCGGACTCACGGGCGAGCGGGTGAGCGTGGCCGAACGTCACACCGGTCCGCGCGGCGGCGAGCACCGGCGCGTCAAGCGCGCCATCCCCGAAGGCCAGAACGTCGGCCCAGTCGAGGCCGCGCACCGACAGGACGCGGGCGAGCGCGGCGCGCTTGTCGGCCCCGCCCGCCGTCACGACGAGGTAGTCCCCCTGCGCGTCGTCGCTGCGGGTAGCGACGGTGTCCGGGCCAGCCAGCGGCCCGGTCGGGACGAAGCGGGCCAGCCCGCCGGGCGGGGCGACCAACTCAGCCATCAGTACGAGGTCGCGCGGCGGGCCGGGGATCGGCGTCAGCCCGTGGCGGCGGCCGTAGGCCCGTGCCGTCGGGGTGTCGGCGGACGGGTGCCAGGCGGTCAGGGTGTGCAGGTGGAGATCGGCGCGGTGGGAAACGGCGAGTCCGCGCAGGTGATCGAGCGCATCGGGTGGCACCGGGGTTGCCGTTCCGACGAGTCCGGCTGACACGGTCACCGCGCCCCCGAGCGCGATGCAGGTATCCGCGCCGATCTCGTCCGCCCACCGCGCGGCGTCGGGTGCCGGGCGGGCGGTTGCGACCGCGACCGTGCATGAGGCCGCCGCCCGGCGCAGGGCGGCGCGGTCGGCCGGGTGCAGGCGGTCGGCCTCGTCCAGCGCGGTCCCGTCGAGGTCGACCACGACCAGCCGGGGCGTGGGGACCGGACCGCAAGCCGCGCAGAGGAAGCCGGGGCGCGCGGTCATGCCGGCCGCTCCGGGGACGCGGGGAGGCGGTAGAGCGCGAAGGCGGTTTCGGAGCGGTAGCCGACCCGCTCATAGAGCGGGATCGCTTCGTGGTCGGCCTGAAGGGTGCTGGTGACCATGCCCTCAGTCGCGGCATCCGCGAGCGCCGCGCGCAGCAGTCCCGCCGCGTAGCCGCGACGGCGCGCGGCGGGAACCGTGGCGACGTAGCCCACCACGCAATCGGAGCCCGCCCGCAGCGTCAGCAGGCCCGAGACGGCGGTTTCCCCCTCCCAAGCGAGGTAGACCCGGAGGCTCGGCGGTAGGCAGGCGTCGGGAAGCGTCCAGGCCGAAGGGAGGTCGTCAGCGTCCGTGCGCGCGTCCGCGTTGATCCGGGCCAGCTTCGCGAGGGCCGACGCGGACCGGGCCGCCGTGAGCCGGTCAGGGACCGGCCCCGCCGTCATCTCGGACAACGTGAGGGTCATGCCCGGCAGCGTCGAGACACGCTCGAAGCCAGCGCGGCGCAGGGCCATCGTGGCGGCTGGCGTCGCCTCGGCGGACGGCAGCCAGACGCTGTGACGGAAGCCGTCCGCCGCGCGCAGCAGGGGCAGCGCCGTGGGGAGTCCCGCCGCCTCGGGGACGATGGCGACGTTCGCCATCGTGCAGGCGGGGACGACCGGGACGAGCGAGGCGCAAAGGCCGGGGGTGTCGATGAGCTGGGAACGTGGAGCGGCGGCGAGCAGCCCGATCACGGCGCGGTAGTTCGCGCAGTGGCGGGCGTCGGACTCGTGCAACGGTGCCTCCGGTGGGTGCGGGCACGGATGGATGGCGGGTCGCGTGCGGACGGCGCGGGGTGACAGGCCGCCGGGGGCGAACCGCGAGCCGCATCAGTACATGCCCGGTGACGGCCCGTTGTCAAGCCGGGGCGGGGGCCGTCCGACTTGCCGCGAAAGGCTGTCGGGACGGATGATGTTGGGGCGGCGGGGAGTCCAAGGGGTGGCACTTTTGGGCTCCCCGTCCCGTGCGTTGCGCGGGTTGCCGAACCGTGGCGACGCGAGGGGTTGACGGGGAGCGCGTCACCGGGGTTGGATCGAGCAAAGGCACTCTCACCCAACGCCACCCCTGGGAGGGACCAATGTCCATGTTGCTGCTCGTGCTCGGGTCCGTCGTCGCCGTGATCCTCGTCGGCGCGCTCGTCGCCGTATGGGTCGGCATCGGCCGCTGGCCTCACGTCGACCGGGCCGGGATCGTGACCGCCGAGGACTGGCCGCGCGAGGCACGCAGGCACCGCACGAGCGGTACGAGGGTCGCCGTCGCGGAGATCGCGCCCATCGGTGGTGTAACCGGTGTCGCGCCAAGCCGGGTGGCCGTGCTCGCTCGTGACGAGGTGGCGCGGACGCTGCGCCGCAGCAGCGTCGTGGACGGGGTCGGATGGCTGAGGTCCGGACGGCTCGCGGCGATCGTGTCCGATGCCGCCGGGTGGAGCAAGGACGAGAGCGCGACCGTCACCGTGCCGATGACGGTTGGCGGGCGTCGTGTCGGCGTCGTCGTCCACGTCGGAACGGCCACCTTCGGGACCGATGGGCGCAGCGTCCGCGCGGTGGTGGCGGCTGCCGAGCGCCGGGCCGTGGCCGAGGCGGCGTGTCATGCGCCGGTGTCCGCTCCCCGGTCGCTCGGCAGCGGGGTCTATGCGTCGCATTCGGTAGCCGCCTGACGCCGGGGCCGGAGTCCGGCCGCGCGGGATGCCGCGCGCCGGGCTTCGGCCCACCGACGCCGGGATGCGCCCAGCCGGGCGCATCCCGGCGTCGGTGGGCCGAAGCCTCGTGTCGGTTACGGGGTGGCGGTGGTGGAGCTGGGGTGGGCGCGGCGGCGGCGGCTGGCGGGCCGGGCGCGGTGGAGGAGGGTGCGCGCCACGGGGCGCGAGGAGCCTCTGGGCATCCCCGGCTGGGGATACCCCGAGCGCCTACGACGCTCGCACGCTCTAGAGATGACGCCGACGCGGCCGGATCGTTGCCGCGATCCGGCCGCGTCGGCCCTTGGCGACTGCGCCGCCTGTCGCGGTCGCCTTGCTCGATCAGACTAGATGGACATCCAGGGGGGCGGGATGGGCACGGTCGCTCAATCGCCTCTGTGTGATGACGCTCAGCAAGCTGCAGGTCGCCGTCGGCGACGGTGCCGCAGCCCTGGCCTACGCCCGCTACCCGCTCGCCGAGGGCGACGCGCCGCGCCGCTTCGCCGCCGACCCCGACAGCGACGCCGCGCGCCGCGCCAACGCGATCTGGGTCGGCTCGGAGGTGGCGCTCGAGCGGGTCGGCCTCGGCGGCGAGCGGGGCCGTGAGGCCGACGCCGAGCGGCTCGCGCTCGTGCTCGAGGGCCGCCACGCGGTCACCGGCGACCGTGTGCGCCGCTACGGGATGCGCAAGGTCCTCGACGCCGACGGCGAGGTGGTGCGCGACGCCGACGGCAAGGAGGTCACCGAGCCGGTCGTCAACAGCTTCGACCTGACCTTCGGGGTGCCGAAGTCGGTGTCGGTGCTGTGGGCCGCCGCCGACGCCGAGCTGCGGCTCCGGATCGAGGAGGCCGTGCTGAGCTCGGCCGTCGAGGCGGTCGAGCACGTCGTGCGCACCCGCCCGGTGATCGGCGGGCGGGACAGCCGGCCGGCGCAGGGGTTCGCCGGGATGGCCGCGCTCCAGGTCACCGCGCGCACCGCCCGCGGCGAGGCGGTCCCCTCGCCGCACCTGCACGTCCACGTCGACGTCTTCGGCGTCGTCGACGAGGCGGGCGAGCTCAAGACCCCGGCCAGCGAGGCGCTCTACAAGCACAGCGCGATGCGCGAGGCCGGCGCGTTCGGACGGGCGCGGCTGGCGCGGCGGATGACGAGGATGGGGTTCGGGGTCGAGTCGGGGACCGGCGGCGGGCGCTACTGGGAGCTGCGCGGGGTCGTCAAGGCGCTGATCGATTCGATGTCGGGCCGGACGCGGCGCGACATCGCGGCCTGGCGGGCGGAGCTCGAGGCCGAGAACGGAGCTCCGCTGACCAACCGCGACGCCGCCCGCGGCGGCCGGGTCACCCGGGCCTCCAAGAGCGAGGTCTCCGCCGAGGAGACGAGCGCCTACTGGCAGGCCCGCTTCGCCGAGCACGGCTTCGACGTCGCCGCCGCCGAGCGTGCCGGGCGGGCGGCGGCGGCCGGCGTCGCGCCGACCGACGAGCAGCTCCGCGCCGAGGTCAGGGCAGGGGTGCTGCGCCGGATCTGGGCCGAGGGACCGACGGTGTCGCTGGGGGAGGTCCGCTCGATCGCGCTCGAGCTGGCGACTATCGGGCTCGAGCCCGGCGACGCGCTCGCGGTCCTCGACGAGATGCAGGCGGCCGGCGAGCTGGTGGCCCTCGACGGCTGGCGGGTCACGGCCGCGGGCATCCGCCGCCGCGAGACCTTCGTGCGCGACGTGGCGGTCGAGACGGCCGGCCGCGGCGATCGCGCGCTGTCCAAGCGGGCGGTGAAGGCGGGCATCGCGAGCGCCGAGGCGGCGATCGGTCCGGGGGCGAAGCTGTACCCCGACCAGCTCGACGCGGTCCGCAAGCTGACCTCGGGCACCGGCTGGGGCGTCCTCACCGGCCGCGCGGGCGCGGGCAAGGGGCCGGTGCTGCGCGCGGTCGCCGACGCGCACCGCCGCGAGGGCTTCAAGGTCGTCGGGCTGGCGCTCGACGGCGCGAACGCCGGCCTGCTCGGGGTCCAGATCGGCGAGCGGGCCAGGACGGTCCAGCAGCTGCTCGCCGGGATCGAGCACGGGGCGATCTCGGTCGACGACCGGACGCTGCTGCTGATCGACGAGGCGAGCAAGATCGGGCTGCGCGACTGGACGGCGCTGGCGGAGATCGTGCGGGCGTCGGGGGCACGGCTGCTGGCCGTCGGGGACATCGGCCAGATCGGGGCGATCGAGGCGCCCGGGATGCTCGACGTGATGATCGCCGAGAAGCGGATCCGCACGGCGACGCTGACGACCGTGCGCCGCCACCGCGATCCGCTCGACCAGGACAAGGACCATCCGTGGATCGGCAAGGAGTACCTCGACCGCCTCTACGAGGGCGACGCCGCCGGGGCGATCGCGACGCTGCGCCGCGAGGGGGCGATCACGATGCTCGACAGCCGCGAGGAGGCGATGCGGGCGCTGGTCGACCGCTGGGCCGAGCGGCGGAGCGCGCACGGGATCGACGTGGACGATGCCGTGATGGTCGTCTACGGGCCCAACGAGGACGTCGACAAGGCGAACTTCCTGGCGCAGTGGCGGCGGCTGCGCGCCGGCGAGATCGGCGGGCCCGGCGTGCTCGCCGCCGACCGCGAGTACAGCATCCACGCGGGCGACGTCGTGATGATGCGCGAGGCGCCGTACGAGGTCGAGCAGGACGGCCGGCGTCAGCAGCGGGTCGAGAACGGGACCCGCGGGGTGGTCGAGAGCGTCGACGCGGACGCCGGCACGGTGACGGTCCGCTTCGCCCAGCCGGACAAGTCGACCCGGCTGGTCGAGGTCGACCTCGCGGGCCTGCGCCGCGCGGTCGAGGCGGGCGCCGAGCGGGTGCCCTCGCTGCGGCTGGCCTACGCCGGCCACCCGTTCCCGCTCCAGGGCGCGACGTTCTCCTACGTGGGGTCGCTATGGGGCCACTGGTCGCAGCGCAAGGAGGAGACCTACAGCGGCGACGCCCGCGCGAAGCTCTACCTCGACGTCTTCGTCGACCGCGTCGGCGCCGGGCTCGCCGGCAACGACAACGCCCGCTTCAAGCGGCTGGCCGACCGGCTCGCGCGCCCCTGGCACCGGCTGGCCAGCATCACCTACGGCGAGACCCCCGACGTCAAGATCGGCAGCGGCGCCGCGGTCGCCGAGGCGAGCTACGAGCTGCCGCTGCGCGAGCGTGCCGCGCGGGATCTCGGCGAGCGTGGCGCCGGCGACGACGTCCCAGCCGGCGAGGAGCTGCTGCGGCGGTTCGAGCTGCGCCTCCCGCCGACGGTGCTCGACGCGATCCGCGGCGACGCCGCCGAGCTCGAGCGGCGGGCGCGGGCGATCGACTCGCCGGCGCTGCACCGGGCGATCGAGGACGCGCGCCGGGCGGTCGCGGGCTTCGACGGCGAGCTGGCGCTCGAGGTCGAGCGCAACCGCCGTCGGCGCGACCTGCTGGGGACGCGGATCGCCGAGACCCGGGAGGCGGTCGCCCATCTCGACGGCGAGGTCGCGCGCGCCGGCGGCGACATCGACCGCGCCGAGCGCTGGGAGGTGCTCCAGGAGATCGCGGCGAGCAACCGCGCGCTCGCCGACGACGTCGCGGAGCTGCGCGAGCTCGAGGCCCGCGACGCGGAGGTCCGCGCGGGCGACGGGCATCCGGCGGGCTGGGTCGCAGAGCACCGCCAGACGCTCGCCCGGGCGGTCGCGGCCCGCACCGTCCTGGCTCAGCGCGGCGAGATCGACCAGCCCCGGGCGGCCGAGGCCGGGCGCGGTCCCGAGCCGGCGCAGGGCACGGGCGTCGGCGTCTGACCAGTCACGCGGCCCGCGGGGCCGGCGCCCGCCGCGGGCGCTAACCGGTGAGCCGGCCGGTGGCGAGCAGCTCGTCGAGGCGCGGCAGGGCCTCGCTCAGGCGCAGGCGGCCGGCCGCGCACTCGAACACCGTCGCGCGCTCGTCGCCCTCTGAGCGGGCAGTGCCGAGCCGCGCGCCGACGGCGCCCATCACGGCCGTCAGGCGGTCGCCGAGGCTGGCCTCGAAGCCGCCGCCGACCCGGCTGGCGGCCACCTCGGCGGGGCCGTAGGAGTGCTCGCCCGCCCAGGCGCTCCAGGTCGCGGCGATCCGCTCCGGGGGCGCCTCCGCCCCCTTTCGCAGCCGGGTCTCGAGCGCCGCGACGGCCCGCTCGCGGTTGGTCAGCGGCGCGCCCTTCGCACGCTCGCGCTCGCCGATGCGGGCGTCGACGTCGCGCGTGCGCGCCGACATCCGCTCGATCAGCGCCGCCGGCACGCCGCGGACCTCGAAGAACCGTCCCTCGCGGTCGACCTCGAAGCCGGCCTCGACCAGCCGCTCGGCGACCTTCGCGCGAGCGACGGCGCCGCCCTCCAGCGGCGCCCCGCCCTTGAACATCGACGAGAGCTCGGGCCCGGCGAAGAACCCGTCGGCGCGCTCGACCCCGACGACGATCGCGTGGACGTGCAGCTGCGGCGCCGGCACCGGCTCGGCCTTGGTCGCGCGCGCCATCACGTGCAGCGCGGCGGCGGCGGCGAACCCGATCGCGGGATGGAGGCGGCCGCCGTGGGCGACGACGGCCTTGGTCTGGGTCATCGTCGCGAGCATGGCGTCGGCGGCGTCGAGCATCGCGCCCTCGATCTCGGCGCGCAGCTGCGGCGGCGCCTGGCTCCAGAGGATCGAGACCGACTTCGGCGCCGAGAACGTCAGGTCGACGCACTTGGTGCCGCGTACGCGCTCGGTCAGCCGCCGGCCGGCGCCGTCGTAGACCGGCCGGCCGCGCTCGTCGGAGATCTCGCGCTCGATCAGCCCCTCGACGCGCAGTCGGGTACCGTCGCTCGCGGCGCGGCCCTGGAGGGCGAGCGCCAGCTCGGCGAGCTCGACCGCGGCGCCGTGGGCGACGCCGAGGCGCTCGAGCATCGTCGCCGAGCCGAGCCAGCGCGAGCTCGGCGGCGGATCGGAGGCGGGTAGGCCCCGCAGGGCGTCCAGCGCGCTCGCGACGGGCCCCGGCGCCTCGCTCGGGGCGAGGACGTAGCGGGCCGCCCGCCGGGCGGCGGCGGTGTCGCCGGAGGCGACGCGGATCTTTCGGATGGTGAGCATCGCCCGCTCGATTGAGCGGGCGGGGCGGAGCGCCCCCGCGGCGTGGCCGTGGCGGGGCTCGGCCGTCCGCGCGGCCGACCAGCCGCCCGGCGGGCCGCGCGGCCCGCGCGCGGCCGCTCAGTAGGCGAAGGTCTCCGCCAGCGCGGCGACGGCGAGGGCCGCGAGCGCGAGCCCCGCCGTCGCGGCGAAGGCGGTCGGGCCGGCGGCCCCGCGGCGGGCGCGCAGGTAGAGCGCCAGCGCGAGCGAGAACGCGGCCAGCTCGCCCGGCGCGTGGAGGGCGGTGGCCGCGAGCGTGCGGGTGCCGTAGGCGCCGAAGGCGGCGCCGATCACAAGCACGTGGAGCGTGCAGCCGAGCACGATGACGGCGTCGCAGACGGTGCGCAGCGCCGTGAGCGCGGCGCGCTCCCAGCGGTCGCCGGCCTCGGCGAAGCCGAGCCGCACGCCGGCCGCCGCGACGAGCACCGCGGCCAGGACGCGCGCGTTGTTGGCGAAGATGGCGGCGGCGTCGGCGAACGTCGGCTCGACCCCGCCGAAGCCGAAGCCGAGCAGGTCGCGCGTCGCCGCGCCGGCCGCGAGGTGGATCGCCAGGGCGGTCAGCGCGGTCAGGCCGGTGAGCGTCGCGGCTACCCGCGCCGCGAGGCCGACGTCGACCGCTGCCGGCGTGGTCACCGGCGGACCGCCATCAGGATCGCGTCGAGCCCGACGCCGGCGCGCTCGGCCGCCACGGCCACGTCGCCGGTGGCCAGGTCGCCGACCTCGGGCAGCAGCACCAGCGGTGCGCCGCGCTCGCCGGCGAGCCGCTTGAGCTCGTCGACGGCGGGCCGGCCGGCGTCGGCCTGGTGGCGGGCGACGAGCAGCTCGCGCTGGCCGTCACCGGGCGGCAGGAGGTCGAGCAGCGCGCGGCCGCGGCGCACGCCGGCGGAGGTCGCCGGCAGCACCCAGAGCAGGTGGGTCGCGCGGTCGACGACGTGGCGGGCCGCCGCGAGCGCCGGGACGCCGCAGTCGACGAACGCGAGCGCGTGCGCGCGGCGCAGCTCGAGCAGGACGCGGTCGAGGCCGCCGGGGTCCGGCGTCGAGGCGAGCGCCGGCCGGCCGGCGAGCACGCGCGGGCCGGCCGCCGGCGGCCGGTCGAACAGCCGTCCGGCGGCGGGGTCGTGCGCGGCGGCGGTCTCGGCGAGCGCGGCGAGCGACCGTCCCTGCGCGCCGTCCGCGAGGTCGGCGAGCGCCGACCCGGGCCCGCCCAGGTCGGCGACGGCGACCGCGTCGCCGGTCGTCGCGGCGGCGGCGTGGGCGGTCAGGTAGGCGACGGTCGTCGCGCCCGCGCCGCCGCAGACGCCGGCCACAGCCACCAGCGGGCAGGCGGCCGGCGGCTCGGCCCACTCGCGGGCGAGCGCGGCGATCCCGCTCGCGACGAAGGCTGCGTCGTCGTCGGGCTCGGTCGCCCAGTCGGCGCCGGCCCGGTCGGGCGTCTCGTTCGTGCTCACTGCTTCGGCTCCCATTCGGTGATGACCCATGCGTCGCCGCGGCGCTCGAGCGTTGCGACGGTGACCCGGTACTCCTCTGGCAGCTCGCCCGCGCTCGGCGTCGCCATCCGCTCGCGCGTGACGGCCAGTCCCCGGCGCCGGTCGCCGCTGCCGCGCACGACCACCGCCTCGACGACCGCGGTCGCGGTCGCCGCTGCGCGCCGCTGCGCCTCGGACTCCGCCTGCGCGGCGATCAGCTCGAACTGGGCGCGCGCGTTGCCGGCGCTGAGGCCGACGAGCCGGCCGAAGACCTCCGGCGCGGTCTCGCTCGTCCAGTTGCCGGCGAGCCGGGCGGCGCGGGCGAGGGTCTCCTCGGGCGCGCCAGCGGCGCCGGGGAAGGTTCCCGGGTCGGGCTCGGCGAGCGGCGCGTCGGTGCGCACGTCGCCGCCGCGCGGCGGCTCGCCGAGCGCGTCCCGCGCGGCCGCCTCGCGGTCACGCTGCTCGTAGGGGTCCTCGAGCGAGCAGCCGCTCGCCAGCGCCGTCGTGGCCAGCGCCGCGGCCAGCACCGGGGCGAGCTTGCCCAGCCGGCCCATCAGAGCCCCTCCGGGTGGCGCGCGGTGAACGTCCCGAGGTCGACGCGGCCGGTCCGCCAGCGCGGCCCGCCCTCGCCGGCGTTGGGGCCGGAGTCGCCGCCGCCGGAGGTGTCGAAGCGCAGCCCGGCGATGACCATGAAGACGTGTCCGGTCGAGCCGCACGGCCCGCGCGCGTAGACGGTGACCCAGCGGCCGGGGCCGGGGTCGCCGTAGGTGACGTAGTTGGCGCTGCACATCGGCGCCTTGCCGAACTTGCCGCCGTGGTAGAGCACGTTCGACGTCGACGAGGAGCAGTCGTAGGTCGGGTTGTTCAGGTGGGTGGGGTAGTGGACCATCTCGTAGGGCAGGTGGTTGATCTGGTTCGCCGCGTGGACCATCTGCTGGACCTCGCGCGGGGCGTCCATCGGGGCGGCGGCGTAGCCGTCGGGCAGCAGCACCGCCTTGGTGCCGGGGACGAACGGGGTGAGGTAGTTGGAGGTCGGCGCGGGGGTCGGCATCGCGGTGCGCTCCCATTCCTTGGCGCGCGGGATCACGCCGCAGTACTGGTTGATCGAGCCGGTGCACTCGTCGACCTCGGCGCAGTCGCCGATGTAGGCGCAGACGGCCTCGCGCGTGCCGGGCGAGTCGAGGCGCAGGTCGGCCCCGTTGGCGGCGAGCATCATCGCCGCGCCGGCGATCGCGTCGAAGTCGTCGTACATGCAGCCGGTGTCGGCCGGCACCCCGGCGCAGCTGGGCAGCTCCTCGCGCCGCAGCGGGTAGGAGGCCGGCCGCTGGCCGTCGATCGGCGCGAACGCCTTCGCGTAGGCCTCCCAGGTGCTCGGCATGAACTGCATCGGCCCGCCGCAGCAGCCGTAGTCGTTGAACCCTGCGCTCGCGCTGGGGGCCTGGGAGAAGCCCGTCTCCTGCATGTGGATCGAGGCGAGCAGGTAGGCGCTGACCTCGTAGTGGCCGGCGGCGGTGACGTAGATCGGCCAGTAGACGCGCGGGATGCCGCTGCCCTCCGGGTAGGCCGATCCCGGGGTCGCGGCGTTCGCGCCGGAGCTGGCGAAGACGCTGCTCATCGCCACCAGCACCGTCACGATCAGCAGCAGCGGCATCGCGACCAGCAGCCCCGCCCCGAAGGCGGCCGCCTGGACGAGCTTGCGCCCGCTCTCGCGGCGCTCGTCGTCGTCGCCGCGGGCGCGGTTGGCGGCGCGCGCGGCGCGGCCGAGCTGGCGCGCGGCGTCGCGGCCCTGCAGCCCGGCCTTGCCCGCGCCCGCCCCGGCCTGGCCGCCGGCCCCGCCCGCGGCTCCGGCGCCCG
>JAAYBF010000174.1 GCA_012718975.1 Solirubrobacterales bacterium
ATCGGCGAGCCGGGCGTCGGCAAGACGGCGATCGCCGAGGGCCTCGCCCAGCGGATCGTCGCCGGCGACGTGCCCGACTCGCTGCGCGACCGGCGCGTGATCGCGCTCGACATCGGCGCGCTGATCGCCGGCGCCAAGTATCGCGGCGAGTTCGAGGACCGGCTCAAGGCCGTGCTCAAGGAGGTCCAGGAGGCCGAGGGCCGGATCATCCTGTTCATGGACGAGCTGCACACGATCGTCGGCGCCGGCGGGGCGGAGGGCGCGGTCGACGCGGCGAACCTGCTCAAGCCGATGCTCGCCCGCGGCGAGCTGCGCGCGGTCGGCGCGACCACGCTCGACGAGTACCGCAAGCACATCGAGAAGGACGCGGCGCTCGAGCGGCGGTTCCAGCCGGTGCAGGTCGACGAGCCCTCCGAGCAGGACACGATCGCGATCCTGCGCGGGCTCAAGGAGCGCTACGAGAACCACCACGGCGTCCGCATCCAGGACTCCGCGATCGTCGCCGCCGCCCAGCTCTCGCACCGCTACATCGCCGACCGCTTCCTGCCCGACAAGGCGATCGACCTGCTCGACGAGGCCGCCTCGCGGCTGCGGATCGAGATCGACTCGGTCCCGACCGAGATCGACGAGGTCAACCGCCGGATCATGCAGCTCGAGATCGAGCTGACCGCGTTGGAGAAGGAGACCGACGACGCCAGCGTCGCCCGCCGCGAGGCGATCGAGCGCGAGCTGGCCGACCTGCGCGAGCAGTTCGCCGCGATGAATGCCGAGTGGCAGGCCGAGAAGGACGCGATCGGCGCCGTGCGCGAGATCAAGGAGCAGCTCGAGGAGGCCGGCCGCGAGGTCGAGCGCGCCGAGCGCGACGCCGACCTGCAGCGCGCCGCCGAGCTGCGCTACGGCACGATCCCCGAGCTCGAGCGCCGGCTCGCCGACGCCGAGGCGCGCGCCGACGGCGGCGGCGACGCCCCGAACCGCTTCCTCAAGGAGGAGGTCGACGAGGAGGACATCGCCGAGGTCGTCGCCAAGTGGACCGGGATCCCGGTCTCGCGGCTGATGGAGTCCGAGGTGCAGAAGCTGATCCACATGGAGGAGCGCCTGCACGAGCGGGTGATCGGACAGGACGCCGCGGTCGAGGCGGTATCCAACGCGCTGCGCCGCTCGCGCGCCGGCCTGCAGGACCCCAACCGGCCGATCGGCACCTTCCTGTTCATGGGCCCGACCGGCGTCGGCAAGACCGAGCTGGCGCGCGCGCTGGCCGAGTTCATGTTCGACACCCAGGACGCGATGGTCCGCATCGACATGTCCGAGTACATGGAGAAGCACGCGGTCTCGCGGCTGGTCGGCGCGCCGCCCGGCTACGTCGGCTACGACGAGGGCGGCCAGCTCACCGAGGCGGTGCGGCGGCGGCCCTACGCGGTCGTGCTGCTCGACGAGGTCGAGAAGGCCCACCCCGATGTCTTCAACATCCTGCTCCAGGTGATGGACGACGGCCGGCTGACCGACGGCCAGGGCCGCACGGTCGACTTCACCAACACGGTGCTGATCATGACCTCGAACGTCGCGGGCGGGCTCGAGGGGGTGCAGGCGACCTTCAAGCCGGAGTTCGTCAACCGCCTCGACGAGATCGTCCAGTTCGAGGCGCTGACCCGCGAGCAGATCGGCGAGATCGTCGAGCTGACGGTCGCCGGGCTGGCGCGTCGCCTCGACGAGCGCGGCATCGCGATCGAGCTCACCGACGACGCCAAGACGCTGATCGGCAACCTCGGCTACGACCCCGCCTACGGCGCCCGGCCGCTGCGCCGGGTCGTGCAGAAGCAGCTGGTCGACAAGCTGGCGCTGAAGCTGCTCGAGGGCGAGTTCGCGCCGGGCGACACGGTCGAGGTGGGTGCCGGCGACGGCGAGCTGACCTTCGCCAGGGCGGCCGCTCGCGCGGCCGCCTAGGCTCGGGGACGATGGGCAAGCGTGGACGGAGGAAGGCGAAGGCCGGCGGCGCGGACGCCGCGCCGGCGGCGGTCAGCGAGTACCGCGACGGCGAGGGCAACGTGCTGACGCTGCGCGACGAGCTGACCGCCGGCACGCTCGCCGGGCTCGAGCGGCTCGACGCCAAGCCGGCCGCGAGCGCCGAGGACCGCTGGCAGCGGCGGGTCGAGTACCTGTTCGAGCGGCTCGCCGTCCGCTGGGAGATCGCCGGCCTGCCGCTCGAGGGCCAGCGCGAGCTGCTCGGCCGCTATCGGATGGCAGGCTCCGACGAGCGCCGCGCCGTCCGCGCGGCGCTCGCCGAGCACCTGGCCGAGCGCTATCCCGGCGTCGAGCTCTAGCCGAGCGGGGTCCAGTCGCGGACGACCGCGGCCGCGGTCGCGGTCGGAGCCGACGCCGACGAGGCGCGGAGCGTCCGGAAGATGAGCCACGAGAACGTCGTGTTCGGGCGGGTCTTCTTCGAGTAGCGGCGCTTGGTGTCGAACTGGACCTTGTAGACGCCCGGGGTCGCGTTCGACGGGAACAGGCGGCGCTTGACGTTGATCGTGTGGCAGGCGCCCTTCAGGCGGCCGATCTTGACGTTGCGGGCCTTGCGCTTGCCGCGCTTGATGTGCGCCCAGAGCACCCGGCCGGAGGTGAAGCCGCGGGCGACGATCCGGCGCATGACGCCCGGGTTGGTCCGGCCGCGCGGGGTGATCTTCACCGCGAGCGAGCTGACCAGGAAGCTCGCCGACGCGGTCACCGCGGGGTTGTCCTCCTCGGTGGCGCTGAAGGCGTAGCGGCGCTGCTTGGCCGAGATCGACGGGGCGCTCAGGGAGATGTCGAACTCGCCGACCGGGTTCGCCTGCGTGCTCCCGAGCTGGCGGCCGTCGACGCTGACGGCGACCGGCGCGCCGGGCGTGAAGCCGATGCCGGTCAGGCCGACCTCCTGGCCAGGGCCGTAGCAGGAGCGGTCGGACTCGAGCACCGGGGTCTGGGCGACGGCCGGTCCCGCGAAGGCGAGCGCGGCGAGTAGGGGGAGGGAGGCGAGGCGCTTCTTCAAGAGGGAGCCCTTCGGGTCGGGTACGGGCACGGCCCGCGCCACGATAGCCGCGCCGGCCGCCGCCGTCAGCCGCGTGGGCGCCTGCGTGGCGCCCCGGCGAGGCGGACGTGGGACCCCTGCTCCTAGAATCCGATCCTAGAACGAGGTTCTAGGAGGCGAGGTGCATGCGCCTCCGTCGTGGTCGTGGTCGTGGCTGTGCTGGTGGTCATGGTTGCCGTTGCCGTCGCTGTCGTGGCGCCTGACCGGGCGACGCGCATCGAGTAGGTCACCCGCCGCCCCGGCGCCGGCGCGTAGCGGCGGACGGTGTCGAAGTGGACGCGGTAGGTGCCCGGGCGGGCGTCGGCGCCGAACAGCCGGCGCGTGACGCTCAGGCGCCGGCAGGCGCCGCGCAGGCGGCCGATGCGGACGTTGCGGA
>JAAYBF010000175.1 GCA_012718975.1 Solirubrobacterales bacterium
CCCTCGTCGCCGTCCCCGGCGGCGAGCACCGCCGGCAGCACGTGACGGACGAAGGCGAGGATGCCCTCCGCGACGATCGCGTGGACCTGCTCGCGGGTCGTGCCCTTGCCGCGCACCCAGTCGCTGGCGGCGCGCTCCATCAGGCCGGTCGCCGCGCGCATCGCCAGGAGGGCGGCGGGCGGGATCTCGGTCGTGCCGAGGTGGTTGACGAGGATCCGCTCGACGAGCCGGTCGCGCAGCGTGTCCTGGAGCGCCTCGATCTCGGGGTCGTCGCCGAACGGCCCGGCGCCGAGGAACGTCCGCGCGGCGTAGGGGCTGGCTTCGACGAGGTCGAGGAAGGCCTCGGTGTTGCGGGCGACCATCTCCTCCACGTCGACGTCGAGGTCGAGCCGCACCGCCTTCGGCGTGCGCTCGGCGATCGCCCGCGCGACGGCGAGGTAGAGGCCGCGCTTGTCGCCGAAGTAGTGGTTGACGAGCGCCCGGCTGGCGCCCGCGGCGGAGGCGACCTCGGCGAGCTGGACCGTCTCGTAGGGGCGGGTCGCGAAGGCGCGGCTCGCCGCCCTCAGGATCTCGCGCCGGCGCGCGTCGGGGTCGAGCCGCCGCCGGGCCGGAGCGTGCGCGGTCGCCGCCATGTGGATATGTTATTGACATGACGTCAATAAGCACCGGCCGCGTTCCCCGGCTGGCCTCCCTCGCACTCGCCGCGCTGGCGCTCGGCGCCGTGCTCGCCACGCCCGCGACCGCCCGGCAGACCGTCGACGGCCGTGTCCTCAGCGGCCTGCAGCCGCTCGCCGGAGCAACCGTCGCCGTCCACGCCACCGGCGTCGCGCAGGGCCGCTCGCGCCAGCTCGGGCGGACCGTCACCGACCGCCGCGGCCGCTTCCGCCTCTCCTACCGCGCCCCGCGCCGCGCCGGCGCGGCGATCTACCTGACCGCAGGGCGCGGCGCCGCCGTCCGCCTCGCCGCGACGCTCGGCTGGGGCGCCCGCGTCCCGGGCCGCGCCGTCGTCAACGAGCTGACGACCGTCGCCGCCGGCTACGCGCTCGCCCAGTTCGTCTCCCCCCGCGGAACGATCGGCGGCCCCCACCCCGGCCCGCGCAACGGCGCGATGATGGCGCGCAACCTCGCCGACCCGCGCACCGGACGCGTCGGCCGAGTGCTGCGCACCGCCCCCAACGGCGGCCAGACGCGCACGCTCGCCACCTTCCGCTCGGTCGCGAACATGCTGCCGGCATGCGTCCGCTCCGCGCGCCGCTGCGGCCCGCTGCTGCGCCTCGCCGGCACCCCCGGCGGCGCGCCCGCCCGCGGCGCGCTGCAGGCGGTCGCCAACATCGCCCGCAACCCGTGGCAGAACGTCGGCCCACTCGCCCGCCTGGCGCGCAGCGGCCCGACCCCGTACCGCGGCGCGCTCGGGCCGCGCCGCCGCCCGGCCGGCTGGACGCTGCCGGTGCGCTTCGACGGCGACGGCAAGTCGATGGACGGTCCCGGCAACATCGCGATCGACCGCGAGGGCAACCTCTACGTCGCCAACAACTACGAGTACGGCGCGCGGTCGGTCGTGCCGCGCTGCGGCAGCGACCAGCTGCCGAAGTTCCGCCCGGACGGCTCCTACGCGCCACGCTCGCCGTTTACCGGCGGCGGGCTCAGCGGCGCCGGCTACGGCATCACGCTCGACCCCCGCGGCAACATCTGGGTCGGCAACTTCGGCTTCGCCGCGCCGACGCCGGGCTGCCCGGCCCACCGCCAGCCGCTGCACAACAGCGTCTCGGCATTCACCCCGCACGGGGTCGCGCTCTCCGGCGAGAACGGGTTCGTCGCGGGCGACATCTACTACCCGCAGGGCACCGTCTCGGACGCCAACGGGACGATCTGGGTCGCCAACTGCGGCAACGGCAAGGTGACCCGCATGCCCGGCGACCGCCCGCACACCGCCGTCGGCTACGACGTCGGCCTCGAGGAGGCGTTCGACATCGCGATCGACCACCGCGGCCAGGTCTACGCGACCGGCCTGGGCAACAGCAGCCTGGCGATGCTCGACAACAGCGGCGCGCCGCTGCCCGGATCGCCGCTGGGCCCGCGCGAGCTCGGCCTGAACCGCCCGATGGGGATCGCCGCCGACAGCCGCGGCAACATGTGGATCGCCAACTCCGGGCTGATCAACCTCCCCTGCCCGAAGGCGACCTTCGACTTCGAGAGCGTCGGCGGCTCGCTGTCGCTGCTAGGCGCCGACGGGACCGCGGTGACCCGCGGCGAGGACGGCGCCTTCACCGGCGGCGGGCTGACGGTGCCGTGGGGGATCGCCGTCGACGGCAACGACAACGTCTGGGTGTCGAACTTCTTCGGCCGGCGGATCTCGCAGTTCTGCGGAGTCACGGCTCGCGGCTGCCGGCCCGGCGGGGAGACCGGCGACGCGATCTCGCCGCGTGGGACCGGCTACCGCTTCGACGGGCTGACCCGCTCGACAGCGGTCCAGATCGACCCGGCCGGCAACGTCTGGGCGACCAACAACTGGAAGCTCGTCCCGATCCAGGCGAACCCAGGCGGCTACGAGATCGTCGCCTTCGTCGGCGCAGCCGCGCCGCTGCGCACGCCGCTGATCGGGCCGCCGGTGCCGCTCATGCCGTGAAAGCCGGACGAGCGGCGGCGCAGGTACGCACGCTGCGACCTTACGCGACGTCCCGGCCGGCGCCCAGCGCCCACAGCCGCGCCGTGAGCTCCTCGGCGGCGGGGTCGCGGACGCGCTGGAGGTTGCGCCCACCACGGGCGAATGTCGCGACGACCGCCGCGGGCGCCTCGTCGGCGTGGAAGGGACGTTCGAGCCAGCGCGCGGGACGGACGTGGTGGATGCCGACGGCGATCGCGGCCGGCGAGTCGTCGTAGCGCCAGGGACCGGCGATCCGGCCGAGCCGGTAACCGCCGTCGGCGAGGCGGGTCCAGACGAAGCAGCCTTCCGGGAGCTGCGCGAAGCGGTCGACCATCCGCCCCGCCTTCGCGCCGTGGATCGCCGCCGCCAGTTCGGCGGCCTCGTCGGCGTCGGCGGGAACCCGCGGCAGCGCGTCGCCGATCCCCACGAGCCGCCGCGCGACCCCGTGCTCGGCCCCCGCCCCGGCCGGCAGCTCCCGGTCCCGCGCCCGCATCGGAGCGCGGTAGACCTCGGCCGGGTCGGAGGCGGTGTGCGCCATCGAACGGTGTTACCCGCTCGCGGGCGGGGCGACTCCCGGGCTCAGTCGCCGACCGGCTCGGCGGGGCGGAAGGTCAGCAGCGGCTCGCCGTCGGCGTCGGCGAGCGTCAGGCGTTCGCCGTCGATCTCCCAGCGCGCGACCCGGGCGAGCGTGTCGAGGTAGCCGCGCTCGGCCTCCATGACGGCTGGCTCGCAGCCGATCAGCGTCGATGCCAGCTCGCCGAGCTCGAGCGTGTCGCCGTCGACGGTGTAGTCGCCGCCGAAGCGGTTGCAGCCGGCCGATCCGGTGGCCCGGCCGTCGGCTCCGAACTCGATCGTGGGGAGCTCCGCCGCCTGCCACTCGTCGCCGCCGGGCACCAGCCTCCAGGCCGTGCCGACGAGCGCGTCCCGGTCCGCCGCGGCGCCACCGTCGGTCGCGCCGCCGCCACCGTCGTCACCGCAGCCGGAGGCGGCGACGGCGAGCGCCGCGAGGGCGAGCAGGGTCGCGAGGCGGGTCACCCGGCGCAGCCTAGGGCGCGGGGGCGACGCCGACGTCCGGATCGGCGGCGGTGAGGCGCTCGGGCAGGCCGAAGGAGCGGAAGAGCGCCGGGGAGAGGAACGGCTGGAGGAAGTTGCGCACGCCCGCGACCGCGGCGCCGTCGCCCTCGCCGCCCGAGACCGGCTCGAGCACCGTCAGCGACCACGGCAGCCAGTAGCCGCTCTCGGGGTCGGGCTTGTAGGAGGCGAACGCCGGGCAGCCGTTGGCGGCGAGGCCGACGACCTTCGAGCCGCGGCAGGCGCCGCCGGGGCCGAGCATGAAGCGGGCGACCTCGTCGGGGCCGCGCACCCAGAGCGGCAGCGGCGGCATGTCGAAGACGACGTCGTAGCGCAGCAGCGCGACGATCCGGTCGATGTCGTACTCGGCGAACGCCTCGAGGTACTGCTCGAGCAGCCGCCGCTCGTCCTCCGCGCTCGGCCGGGCCGGCGCGGCGGCGTCCTCGAGGGCGAGCTCGTCGAGGGTCGCGCGCGCCCGCTGGAGCGCGCTGTTGACGGAGGCCACGGAGGCGTCGAGCAGCTCGGCGACCTCCTTGGCGCTCCAGCGCAGCACCTCGCGCAGCACGAGCACGACCCGCTGGCGGGCAGGCAGGTGCTGGAGCGCGGCGACGAACGCGAGCCGCAGCGACTCGCGCTCGGCGGCGCGCTCGGCGGGGCCGGCGGCCGGGTCGATCACCTGGCCGTCGGCGATCGGCAGGACCCACTCGGACTCCGGCCGCGGCTCGCCGAGCGGGCTGTCGGCGGTGCCGGGGTCTCCGAGCTGCACCGGCACCGCGCGCCGCTTGCGCCCGGCGATCTGGTCGAGGCAGACGTTGGTCGCGATCCGGAACAGCCACGACTTCAGCGCGGCGCGCTCCTGGAGCGAGTCGGCGCGCTTCCAGGCGCGCAGCATCGCCTCCTGGACGGCGTCCTCGGCCTCGGCGCCGGAGCCGAGCATCCGGTAGCAGTAGCCGGTCAGCGCGGGGCGCAGCCGCTCGAGGTCGTCCTCGAGCGGCGGGGCGAGAGTCGCGGAGGGCGGCATCCGGTCCATCGTAGGCGGTTCGGCGGGCGGCGATTAGTCCGGGTGGGCGGGCGCGTCCTAGCCCGCGACAGACGCCAGTTCCCCGACGAAGGAGCCGTCCCGATGTCCCGCATGCTGTTCCTCAACCTGCCGGTCGCCGACCTGACCGCCAGCCGCGCGTTCTTCGACACGCTCGGATTCACCTTCGACGAGCGCTTCTGCGACGAGGGCGCCGCCTGCATGGTCGTCAGCGACCAGGCGTACGTGATGCTGCTGGCCCGCGACCGCTTCGCCGAGTTCGTCGTCCGGCCGGTCGCCGACGCCCGCATCGACACCGCGTTCACGGTCGCGGTCAGCGCCGAGGACCGCGACGCCGTCGACGCCTTCGTCGCCACCGCCCTCGACGCCGGCGCCGCCGCCGCCAAGGACCCCCAGGACTACGGCTTCATGTACCAGCGCAGCTTCCACGACCTCGACGGCCACCTCTGGGAGGTCATGTGGATGGACCCCGTGGCGGCCGAGAAGGGGCCGGAGCAGTTCATGGCCGAGCAGGGCTGAGGGGTCCCGTCGGCGCTGGCTCGGACGCCCCGCCGCGCGTTCGATGAGTAATTTTGCGGCCCTAGACTGCACGATTACTCATCGGGCGCCCGGCGGCGGCCGTCGAGCAGCCGGGTGACCGCCAGGACGCGCCGGTGGTCGTCCGCGCTCGGGTCGAGCCCCAGCACGTCGTAGATGCGCGAGACGTGCTTGCCGACCGCGCGCTCGGAGAGCACGAGCCGCTCGGCGATCCCGGCGTTGCTGCGCCCCTCGGCCATCAGCGCGAGCACCTCGAGCTGGCGCGGGGTGAGCCGGTCGAGCGGATCGCCGGGGCTGGCGGCGACCATCGCCGCGACCACCTCGCGGTCGAGGACCGACCCGCCGGCGCAGACCCGCCGCAGGTCGGCGCAGAAGGCCTCGCCGTCGGCGACGCGCTGCTTGAGCAGGTAGCCGACGCCGCCGTCCCCGCTGCCGAGCAGCTCGGCGGCATAGCGGCGCTCGACGTGCTGGGAGAGCAGCATGATCGCGATCTCGGGGTCGCTGGCGCGGATCGCGGCGGCGGCGCGCAGCCCCTCGTCGGTGTGGGTCGGCGGCATCCTGATGTCGGCGACGACGACGTCGGGACGGTGGGCGCGCGCCTTGCGGACGAGGTCCTCGCCGTCGGCGGCGGTCGCCGCGACCGACCAGCCGTCGCGCTCGAGCAGCAGCGTCAGGCCCTCGCGCATCAGCGCGTGGTCCTCGCCGATCACCACCCGCACGGCAGCACCACCCTCACTCGCGTGCCGCCCTCGGGAGCGTCCCCCACCGCCAGCCGCCCGCCGAGCGCGTCGACGCGGTCGGCCATCGTGCGCAGGCCCGCGCCGCGATCGACCGCCGCGCCGCCGACGCCGTCGTCACGCACCTCGACGCAGATCCCGTCGCCGTCGCG
>JAAYBF010000176.1 GCA_012718975.1 Solirubrobacterales bacterium
CCGCGCTCCTCCTTCCACCACTTCGTCGTCACCTCGCCCGGCAGCCGGCGCTCCAGCTCGCGGCCGAAGGCGATCGCCGCGTGGCGGACGTCGGTGAACGTCCAGCGCGGCTCGATCCGCACGTAGACGTGGACGCCGCGACCGCCGGAGGTCTTCGGGAAGCCGGCGTAGCCGAGATCGGCGAGCAGGCCGCGGGCCTCGCCCGCGACGCGGACAGCGTCCTCGAAGTCGGTGCCGGGCTGGGGGTCGAAGTCGAGCCGCAGCTCGTCGGGATGGTCGACGTCGTCGCGGCGGACGGGCCAGGGGTGGAAGGTGATCGTGCCCATCTGCGCGCACCAGCCGACGACCGCGACCTCGGTCGGGCAGACCTCGTCGGCGTGGCGGCCCGACGGGAACTGGATCCGCGCCGTCTCGACGTAGTCGGGGGCGCCCTGGGGCACCCGCTTCTGGAAGAAGGCGTCGCCCTTGCGGCCGTCGCGGGTGGTCAGCTCGATCCCCGGGTGGACGCCCTTGGGCCAGCGCTCGAGCGTCGTCGGCCGCTCGCGCAGCGCGCGCATGATCCCGTCCTCGACCGCCAGGTAGTACTCGACGACCTCGACCTTGGTGATCTCGGGCGTCCGCTCGGTCGCCGGGAAGATGACCCGGTCGGGACTCGACACGCGCAGCTCGCGCCCGCCGGCGTCGAGCATCCTCGCCTCGGACTTCGCCATCGGACCAGGATGGCGGATCGGCCGGCCGGCGCCGGGGCCGGGGCCCGCGATATCGATGTCGACGTAGCGGCGACTATTTCGCCGCAACGTCGACATCGATCCGAGCGCCGCTAGTCTCGACCGCATGGCCGAACCGGCGCTGCGCTCCTACGACGACTGGAGCGCGACCTGCGACACGCTCCACGCCCACACCCAGGTGCTCGGCAAGCTCGCCGTGGCGCTCGCGCCGCCGGAGCCGCAGCTCCAGCACGCCGCGCTGATGCTCACCGGCCGCGGCTGGGAGACGCGCGCGCTGCCCGCACCCGACGGCTCGGGCGCCTTCACCGCGGCGCTCGACCTGCGCAGCCACGAGGCGGTCGTCGAGCACACCGCTCGCGGCACCGTGCGGATCCCGCTCGGCCCCGACCGGCCCGTCGGCGAGGTGACCGGCGAGCTGCTCGACGCGGTCGCCGAGCTCGCCGGGGAGGCGCGGATCGACCCCACCCCGCAGGAGGTCCCGTGGGAGGTGCCGCTCGACGCCGACGGCGAGCACGCCACCTACGACGCCGACGCGGTGTCGGAGTACTTCGCCGCCGCCACCGTCGCCGCGCTCGCGCTGGCCGAGTTCCGCGCCCCCTACCGCGGCCGCTCGACGCCCGTGAACGCCTGGTGGGGGTCGTTCGACCTCGCCGTCAACCTGTTCTCGGGCGCGCCCGCCGACCCGCCCTCCGACGACTTCATCATGCGCAACGCGATGGACGTGCAGGAGGTCGCCGTCGGCTGGTGGCCTGGCGACGGGCGCTACGCGCGGCCCGCCCTCTACGCCTACGCCCACCCGGCGCCCGAGGGCTTCGCCAAGGCCGAGCTGTCGCCGGCCGGCGCGCGCTGGGACTCCGCGCTGGGCGAGTACGTGCTCGACTGGGACGTGGTCGCCGCCCAGGCCGACCCGCGCGCCCATGTGGTCGAGTTCTGCCGCTCCGCCTTCCAGCACGCCTGCCTCGTCTGCGGCTGGGACGGCGCCCTGGCGGCCAGCGCGGAGGGCGACCCGCCGCCGGTCGCCTGACGCCGGGGCTACAGGGCACGCCAGCCGGCGCCGATAGGCGCCGGTAGAGGAACACGGGCGCGCGGGGCGTATCTGCCCCCGACAGGGCGAGGCGGTTCGCGGGCAGGTGCCTGCGGAGCTCGCACGAGAGCCCGCAGGCAACCGCTAACGAGGAGCACCCGAAGAATGTCGTCCAACCGTCTGCTGCCAATCCTGCTCGGCCTGCTCGCGGTCGTCGTCGCGGTCGTGGTGATCGTCGTCGCGACCGGCGGCGACGACGGATCGTCGGAGGCGGCCGCCGACACCGTAGAGCTGCCCGCCCACGACGTCGAGGTGACCGACGGCGCGCCCGCGCATTCCACCTCGAAGGTCCGCGAGTGCTCCAGCATGGATCTCGACGGCGACGCCGGCAGCGCCGCGTTCGGCGGCTTCCAGGACGTCTCGGTGCGCGGCATCTCGTGCGAGGACGGCAAGACCGCGATCCTCGCCGTCCACGACACCTACGCCGACGGCAAGGTCGCGGCCGAGGTCGACGGCTACGCCTGCTCGGTGATCGACCGGCCCGGCGCCGGCCTGACGACCGTCCGCTGCGTCGCCGACGGCGGCAGGCGCGCCTTCCGCTTCACGATCGTCGCCAAGCGCAAGCGCCAGGTCGAGATGGTCACCGAGTGCGGCAGCTTCGGCCGCTTCTACGACGTCTCGGTGCGCGGCCAGAGCTGCGCCGCCGGCGCCGGCTTCCTGCAGAGCACGCCGGTCGCCCAGCTCGAGCGGGTCCCGCAGGGGACGCCGGTGAAGATCTCCGGCCAGAGCTGCAACACCCTCTACGTCGAGGGGACCCACCGCACCGTGCGCTGCACCAGCGGCCGCACCGCGCTGCGCTTCACGATCGCGCCGCGACCCTCGCGCCACCACCCCAAGCGCCACACCGAGAAGCCGAGCGAGGCCAGCGAGCAGATCGACCGCAGGAGCCGCGACTTCAAGCCCTCGACCGACCACGGCCTCAGCCCGAGCACGATCGTCTCCTGCAACGAGGTCGGCCCGTTCGACGCGATCACGACCCAGGGCGTCGCCTGCTCGGCGGTCGCGACGCTGCTGACCGACAACCAGGACCAGCTGCAGGCGATCCAGGCCGGCCAGACCGTCCAGCTCGGCGACCCGCCGCTGTTCGCCTGCCGGCTGATCAGCGGCGATGACGAGACCGAGACGGTGCGCTGCAAGTCGCCGGCCAGCGGCGCGACGTTCCGCGCCTCGTTCGTGCCGGCGAACGCGCAGCCGGGCGACGAGGGCAACCCGCCGGCGAACACCGTCCCCGACGGCGGCGGCGCATCCGCGTCCGCCGCCGCCCCCGCGGACGGGGGCGACCCCGGCGCCACCGACACCACCGCGGCCCCGGCCGGCGAGCCCGCCGAGTAGGCCCACGCACGCCCGGTTCGACGTTGCGGACGGCATACGTCCGCAACGTCGAAGTCGCCGGCGACCGGGCGCCGTGGTCCGGGAGCGCGGCGGGCGATCTGCCACAGTCATCGCGTGGAGCTGGGCGTCTACACCTTCGCTGAGCGGACGCCCGACCCGCGCAGCGGCGAGACGGTCAGCGCCGGCCAGCGGATCGAGGACCTGCTCGAGGAGGTCGAGCTGGCCGACCGGGTCGGGCTCGACGTCTTCGGGATCGGCGAGCACCACCGGCCCGACTTCGCGGTCTCCGCGCCGGCGGTCGTGCTCGCGGCCGCCGCCGCGCGCACCGAGCGGATCAGGCTCACCAGCGCCGTCTCGGTGATCAGCTCCGACGACCCGATCCGCGTCTTCCAGGACTTCGCGACGCTCGACCTGCTCTCCGGCGGACGGGCCGAGATCATGGCCGGCCGCGGCTCGTTCGTCGAGTCGTTCCCGCTCTTCGGCTACGAGCTCGACGACTACGACGAGCTGTTCGCCGAGAAGCTCGAGCTGCTGCTCGCCGCGCGCGCGGGCGAGGTCCTCGACTGGCCCGGAACCCGCCACACCCAGGCGGTCGCCGGCCGCGGCGTCTACCCGCGACCGTTGCAGGACCCGCTGCCGGTGTGGGTGGCGGTCGGCGGCAACCCGCCGTCGGCGGTGCGCGCGGGACGGCTCGGCCTCCCGCTCGCGCTGGCGATCATCGGCGGGATGCCGGAGCGGTTCGCGCCGTTCGCCGAGCTGCACCGGACGGCGGCGCGCGAGGCCGGCCACGAGCCGCCGCCGCTGAGCATCAACTCGCACGGCTACGTCGCCGAGACCGCGGAGCGGGCGGTCGAGGAGTCCTTCGGCCCGTTCAAGGCGATGATGGACCGGATCGGCCGCGAGCGCGGCTGGCCGCCGATGGCCCCGCAGGACTTCGCCGCCGCCCGCACGCTGCGTGGCGCGAACTTCGTCGGCACGCCCGAGGAGGTCGTCGAGAAGATCCTCTTCCAGCACGAGATCTTCGGCCACCAGCGCTTCCTGCTCCAGTTCTCGGTCGGCACCCTCCCGCACGAGGCCGTCATGCGCTCGATCGAGCTGTTCGGCCGCGAGGTCGCCCCCGCCGTGCGCGCGCGGCTCGCCGAGTCCCGGGGCTGACACCGACCCGACGCGCGCCTGTCACTCAGGAGGCCTTTCGCGCGACGCGGCGCAGGCTAGCGTCGCTGCGATGCACCAAGCCGACCTGCAGGCCTCAGTGCCATACTTCGTGGGTGGTACCGTCGATCGCGTGCGCAAGACGACGATCTACCTGCCGCCCGAGCTGGAGTCGCGCCTGGCGCGGACGGCCGAGAGATCCGGGCGTTCCCGCGCCGCGCTGATCCGCGAGGCTCTCGCCGACTACCTCGACAGCACCACGGTGGACGGCGCACTGCCGCCCTCGGTCGGCATGGGCGACAACCCCGCCACGCCCGCGGCCAGCTACCGCGAGCGCCTCGAGCGCGGCTGGAGCCGGCGGTGATCACCCTCGACACGTCGGGCATCCTCGCGGCGCTCAACCGCGCCGACCGTGACCACGAGCGCGCCCGCCGGGCGCTGGGCGGGGAGCGCGGGCCGCGGATCGTCCCGGCGGGCATCCTCGCCGAGGCCGGATACATGATCGAGGTGGACCTCGGGCCATCGGTGCTGCGCCAGTTCGTCCGCGACGTCGCGGCGGGCCACTTCCGGCTCGACTGCGGGGAGAGCGACCTCGGACGGATCGGAGACCTACTGGCGCAGTTCGAGGATCTGCGCATCGGCTTCGCCGACGCCTGCGTGGTCGCCTGCGCCGAGCGCAACGGCGGCCGCGTGCTCACGTTCGACGACCGCGACTTCGGCCCGATCGCCCGCGCCGGGACGATCTCGCTGGTCCCCGCGGATCGCGGCGGCTGAACCGCGCCTACATCCAGGCCGTCAACCGAGGGCCCACAGCGATCAAGCCCGGCGCTCAGGCGCCCGTCTCTGCGAAGCTCGGGTGGTGGCAGACGACACCCGCGTGAAGCGGATCACGCTGGTCGCGGCGATCCTCGGGTCGGGGCTGGTGTTCCTCGACGGGACGGTGGTCAACGTGGCGCTGCCGGCGATCGTCGACGAGCTCGACGCCGGGTTCGTCGCCCAGCAGTGGATCGTCGAGGCCTACCTGCTGACGCTCGGCGCACTGCTGCTGCTCGGCGGCTCGCTCGGCGACGTGCTCGGCCGGCGGCGGGTGTTCGTCGCCGGGCTCGCCGGGTTCGGCGCCACCTCGCTGCTCTGCGCGGTCGCGCCGGACTCGGCGACGCTGATCGCCGCCCGGGCGCTGCAGGGGGCGACCGGCGCGCTGCTGGTTCCGGCGAGCCTGGCGCTGATCACCGCCACCTTCCCTGCCGCCGAGCGCGGCCGGGCGATCGGCTCGTGGACCGCCTGGACGGGCATCGCGTTCGTCGTCGGGCCGCTCGGCGGCGGGGCGCTCGTCGAGTACGTCTCGTGGCGCTGGATCTTCGCGATCAACCTGCCGCTCGCGCTCGCGACCGCCGCCGTCGCGCGCGCCGGCGTGCGGGAGAGCCGCGACGACGACTCGCCCGCGCGGATCGATCACCTCGGCGCGCTGCTCGCCTCGCTCGGCCTCGCCGGTCCGGTGTTCGCGCTGATCGAGCAGCAGAGCCGCGGCTGGGACGACCCGGCCGTCTTCCTGCCGTTCACGCTCGGGGTCGTGCTGCTCGCGCTGTTCGTCGTCCACGAGCGCCGCTCCGACCACCCGATGCTGCCGCTCGGCCTGTTCCGCTCGCGCAACTTCACCGTCGGCAACGTCTCGACGCTCGGGATCTACGGCGGGCTCGGCGCGGCGACGTTCTTCACCACGATCTACCTCCAGCAGGTCGCCGGCTACTCGCCGATCGCCGCCGGCGCCGCGCTGATGCCGATCACGATCGTGATGTGGATGCTCGCGAGCCGCTTCGGCGCGCTGTCGGACCGGATCGGGCCGCGGCTGCCGATGGGCCTCGGGCCGATCGTCGCGGGCGCCGGGCTGATCTGGATGGGCCGGCTCGGCGGCGACGTCGACTACGTCACCGACCTGCTCCCCGGCGTGCTCGTCTTCGCGCTCGGCCTCTCGGCGACCGTCGCGCCACTGACCACGACGGTGCTCGGGTCCGTCCCCGAGCACAACGCGGGCGTCGCCAGCGGGGTCAACAACCAGGTCTCGCGCGTCGCGGGCCTGCTCGCGATCGCCGTGCTTAGCGCGATCGTCGCCGCGCGCTTCGACGCCACGGTCGCCGAGCGCAGCGCCGACCTGCCGCCCGCCCAGCGCGCCGCCGCAACCGACTCGCCGCCGCTCGCCGGGGCCGCGCGCGGCGACGGCCCGGCGGCCGACACGGCGGTCCGCGAGGCGTCGGTCTCCGGCTACCGGGCGGGGATGGCGGCCGGCGGGCTGCTGGTGCTCGCCGGCGGGATCGTGTCGCTGGTCGGGATCGTCAACCCGCGCCGCGGCGGCCCGCCCGAGCGCCCGCCGCCCGCAGCCAGCGCCGCCGCCGGGCCTTGTCCGCCTGTCGAGGACGAGGCGGCCAGATCTTCGCCGCAGGTACATACGTAGCCGGGCCCGCCGTGGCGAACATCACCGCATGCCCACGCGCGTCCCGCAGATCGTCGCGTTCGGCGGCGGCGGCTTCTCGATGGAGGCCGGCAACCCGCTGCTGGACGACTACGTCCTCTCGCTGACCGGCGAGGCGCGGCCCAAGGTCTGCTTCCTGCCGACGGCCTCCGGCGACGCCGACCACTACATCGTCCGCTTCTACCGGACGTTCGCGACCCGCTGCGACGCCAGCCACGTGTCGCTGTTCCGGCGCGACCGCGAGGGCGTCGAGAACGACTTCGCCCGCCACCTCCTCGACCAGGACGTGATCTACGTCGGCGGCGGCAACGTGGTGAGCATGCTCGGCGCCTGGCGCGCCCACGGCCTGCAGGCGGTGCTGCGCCGGGCGTGGCGGCGCGGCGTGGTGATGTGCGGCCCGTCGGCGGGGTCGCTGTGCTGGTTCGCGCAGGCTCTGACGGCGTTCCACTCGGCGCCGTACCAGGTGCAGGGGCTCGGCCTGCTGCCCTACTCGAACTGCGTCCACTACGACGCCGAGCCGCAGCGGCGCGAGGAGTACCGCCGCTTCGTCGGCGACGGGATGCTGCCCGGCTACGCCGCCGACGACGGCGCGGCGCTGCACTTCCGCGGCCGGGACCTCCACCGGGCCGTCGCCTCACGGCCGAAGGCG
>JAAYBF010000024.1 GCA_012718975.1 Solirubrobacterales bacterium
CCGCCGCCGATCAGGATGCCCTTCTGGGACTCGGTCTCGGCCCAGATCGCCGCCTCGACGGCGAGCTGGCCGGTGTCGCGCTCGTAGACCTCGGTGACCTCGACCTCGACGGCGTGCGGCAGCTCCTGGCGGGTGCGGCGCAGCACCTGCTCGCGCACCAGCTCGGCGATCCGGACGTGCTCGGGCTGGTCGGAGCGCTCCTCGGGCGGGTACAGGTAGGGGCCCTCGGGCAGCAGTCCCGTCAGATGCTCGACGAGCGGCTCGACGCCGTCCCCGGCGCGGGCGCTGACCGGGAAGATCTCGCCGGGCACACCGAGCTCGGCGGCGGCGACGAGCGCGGCGGCGGTCTTCCCGCCGCCGAGGCGGTCGGTCTTGTTGACGGCGGTGACGGCCGGGATGCCGGCCGTGCGGATCGCGCGGGCGATGTAGCGGTCGCCGGGGCCGACCTGCTCGGCGCCGTTTACGACGAAGAGGACGGCGTCGGCGTCGCCGAGGGCGTGCTCGACGCGCCGCTGCATCCGCGCGGTCATCGGGTCGCGCGGGCGCTGGACGCCCGGCAGGTCGACGAGCACCAGCTGCCAGCCCTCCCCGGTCGCGATGCCGCGGATCTCGCGCCGGGTGGTCTGCGGCTTGTCCGAGACGATCGCGACCTTGTCGCCGACGATCCGGTTGACCAGCGTCGACTTGCCGGCGTTCGGGCGCCCGGCGAGCGCGACGAAGCCTGCGCGGGTGGCGTCGCTCACCGCAAGCCCGCCATGATCCGGTCCTGGAGCGCGAGCATCTCGCCGGAGTCGGTCTCGTGGTCGTGGCCGCAGAGGTGCAGGACGCCGTGGACGACGGCCTCGACGAGGTCCTCGGTGTGCTCGGGGCAGATCACGACGTCGCCGAGCTCGCGCGGGCCGGCCGCCGGGCCGTCGGCGTCGATCGGAAACGACAGCACGTCGGTCGGGCGGTTGAGGCCGCGATGCTCGCCGTTGAGCGCCTGGATCTCGGCGGCGCCGACGAACGCGACCGCGAGGTGCAGCTCGCCCTCGATCCCGGCGGCGGCGAGCGCGGCCCGCGCGGCGCCCTCGTAGTCGGCGCCGCCGGCCGGCGGGTCGATCACCTCGATCTCGGTCAAGCCCGCCTGCGCGACTGCTGGCGCAGCTCCGGCGCCTGCTTCTCGGCGTACTCGCCGTAGGCGGCGACGATCCGCTGGACGAGCTTGTGCCGGACGACGTCCTCGCCGGCGAAGCGGACGAACTCGATCCCCTCGACCTCGGCGAGGATCTCGCCGATCACGACGAGGCCGGAGCGGGTGTCGCGCGGCAGGTCGACCTGGGTGACGTCGCCGGTGACGACCATCCTCGACCCGAAGCCCAGCCGGGTGAGCACCATCTTCATCTGCTCGGGCGTCGTGTTCTGAGCCTCGTCGACGATGATGAACGAGTCGTTGAGGGTGCGCCCGCGCATGAACGCGAGCGGTGCGACCTCGATCACGCCGCGCTCGAGGTGCTGGTTGACCTTCTCGGGCTCGAGCATGTCGTAGAGGGCGTCGAAGAGCGGTCGCAGGTACGGATCGACCTTGGCCATCAGGTCGCCGGGCAGGAAGCCGAGCCGCTCGCCGGCCTCGACCGCCGGGCGGGTCAGCACGATCCGGTTGACCTCCCGCCGCTGGAGCGCGGCGACGGCCATCGCGACCGCGAGGAACGACTTGCCGGTGCCGGCCGGGCCGATCCCGACGGTGATCGTGTTGTCGCGGATCGCGTCGACGTAGCGCTTCTGGTTGACGGTCTTCGGCGCGACCTTGAGGCCGCGGTGGCGCCAGACGACGTCCTCGAGGATCCGGCTCGGGCTCTCGTCCTCGTCGAGCGCGGAGCCGATCGCCTCGATCGTCCCGGGCGCGACCTCGTGGCCCTGGCGGATCAGGTCGGAGAGCTCGCGCACGACGGTCTCGCCCATCGCCACCTGGTCCTCGGACCCGTCCAGGGTCAGGACGTTGCCGCGCAGGAAGACGTCGCAGTCGAGGTGGCCCTCGAGCGTGCGCATGATCAGGTCCTCGGGGCCGGACAGCTCGGCCGCGACGTCGTTGTCGAGCTCGATCTGGCGACGCACTAGCCGGCCAACCGCTCCTTGACGGCGGCGCTCACGCGCCTGCCGTCCGCCCGGCCGGCGACGCGCGGCACCAGCAGCTTCATCACGGCCCCCATGTCACGCGGCGAGCTGGCGCCGGTCTCGGCGATCGCGGCGTCGACCAGCTCGGCCAGCTCGGCGTCGTCGAGCTGTGCCGGCAGGTAGCCGGCGATCAGCTCGGCCTCGGCCTCCTCGCCGGCGGCGAGGTCCGAGCGGCCGCCGTCGCGGTAGGCCGCGGCGGACTCGAGCCGGCGCTTGCGCTCGCGCTGCAGCACGGCGACCTCGTCGACGTCGCCGCCGCCGACCGCGTCCTTGGCCGCTCGCTGGAGCTCGGCGGCGATCAGCCGCAGCGCGCCCGCGCGCTCGCGGTCGCCCGCCTTCAGGGCGGCGCGCGCGTCCTCCTGTACCTGCTCTACGACCGCCATCTACGCGTAAGTCTAGGCTGCCCGCCAATGCAAGACGGAACGCTGATCCTGGTCGCCGGCACGCTGCTGGCGCTCGGGATCGGCGCGACGATGCTCGCCGGCCGCCTGCGCGTGCCCGGACTGGTGCTGTTCCTGCTGCTCGGAATGGCGATCGGATCGGACGGGCTCGACCTGATCGACTTCGGCGCGACCGAGCGCGACGTCGAGCTGGCGCGGACGATCGGGATCATCGCGCTGGCGCTGATCCTCTTCGAGGGCGGCCTCGCCGCCGGCTGGGACGAGATCCGCCCGGTGCTGCGCGGCGCGCTGCCGCTGGCGACGCTCGGCACGCTGATCACCGCGGTCGTCGCGGGGGTGCTCGCCCACCTGCTGTTCGGCCTCACGCTGCTGCAGGGCCTGCTGCTCGCGTCGGTGATCTCCTCGACCGACAGCGCCGCGATCTTCTCGGTGCTGCGCGGGTCGGCGATCAAGCGGCGGCTGGCCCGCACGCTCGAGGCCGAGTCCGGCTTCAACGACCCGGTCGCGGTCCTGCTGGTGATCGGGTTCATCGAATGGATGCAGACCCCCGGCTACGGGATCGGCGACATGGCGGTGCTGATGGTCGAGCAGCTGTCGATCGGCGCCGTCGTCGGCTTCGCGGCCGGCGCGGCCGCCGTCGCGGCGTTCCGGCGCGTGCGGCTGGCGACGACCGGCCTCTACCCGGTCGCCTCGATCGCGATGGCGGCGATCGCCTTCGGCGCGGCCGACCAGCTCGGCGGGTCCGGCTTCCTCGCCGTCTACATGACCGGCCTCAGCCTCGGCAGCGCCCGCATCCCCGCGCGGCGGACGATCGACGACTTCCACGCCGGCCTCGCCTGGGTGGCCCAGATCGCGCTGTTCTTCACGCTCGGGCTGCTCGTCTACCCGAGCGAGCTCGGCAGCGTCGCCGTCGACGGGCTCGTGCTGGTGGCGGTGCTGACGCTCGTAGCGCGGCCGCTGGCGACGCTGCTGACGACCTTCCCGCTCGGCTACAGCCTGCGCGACGGGGCGCTGATGAGCTGGGGCGGCCTGCGCGGCGCCGTCCCGGTCGTCTTCGCGACCTTCCCGGTGATCGAGGGCACCCCGAACGCCGAGCACTTCTTCAACCTCGTCTTCTTCGTCGTGATCGCCTCCGCGCTCGTCCAGGGCGCGACGATCAACCCCTTCGCGCGCCGGCTCGGCCTGACCAGCCGCGCCGAGGCGGTCCCGCCGCCGGTGATGGAGGTCGGCACCGTCCGCCGGCTCGGCGCCGAGGTGCTCGAGTTCCCCGTCGAGCCCGACGCGGCGATCGTCGGCCGGCTGGTCAACGAGCTCGGGTTGCCGCGCGACGCGCTGATCAACGTCATCGTGCGCGACGACGAGGCCCTGCTGCCGCGCGGCTCGACGGCCGTCGAGGCCGGCGACCGCCTCCACATCCTGGTGCGCGAGGCCGTCCGGGAGGAGGCCGAGGCGCTGTTCGACCTCTGGCGCAACGGCCCGATCCCGGGCGCCCCGGAGGAGCCGCTGCCGGCGCTCAAGGGCCGCACGCCGATCTTCACCGTCAAGCCGTGGCGCGCGGCCGACGGCGACCCCGGCGCCGCCGCGGCGATCGACGGCGTCGCGGTCGCGCGGACGCTGCGTACCCGCCGGGAGGCGCGCGGGGCGCTGGTGGTGCTCGCCGACGGCCGCGTCGCGGTCACCGGCGAGGGCGTCGTCGCGACCGGCAGTCCGCGCCAGCTGTCGCGCTACTGCCGCGACCGCGTCGGCCGCGCCGCCACGCCTGAGGCGCGCGCCTGGTGGCAGGAGGTCGCCGGTGCGCTCACGCGCAGCTCGGCGCCCTAGCTGCCGTTCAGCCGCCCCAGAACTCGTCGATCGAGACGATCTCGCCGTCGGCCTCCTGGCGCGGGCCGAACGCGAGCAGCTCGAGGCCGTCGGGCCCGGACTCCAGCGCCCGCACGACGCTTGGGGCGATCCGCACGGCGTCCATCGTGTCGAGCTCGACGATGTCGTCGTCGAGCTTGATCTGGCCGCTGCCCGACAGCACGACGTAGATCTCCTCGGCCTTGTCGTGGCGGTGGGCGAACGCCTGCCGCCGGTTGGGCCGCAGCACGTGGTAGGCGAGACCGGTGTTCTCGGCGCGCAGCTCCGAGCCGGGGAAGCGCGCCTCGCCGATCTCAGAGAAACCGTGCTTGGGCGCCGCGTCCTCGACCTGGCGCAGGTTCTTGACGGTGTAGTCCATGGCCGTCGACCCTACCGCTGGTCGCACGGCTCCGTCTCGCCTTCCAGGAGCCGTGCCGGGACTCGCGAAGGATCGTGCTCGCCCGGGCGAGCACGATCCTTCGCGCTCCGTCCGAGGAGGCCGCGGTCAGGCGGGGCCGGCGAGCTCGAGCGCTGTCCAGCCACGGTCGGAGCGGCGGTCGCGCTCGACGAGCGGCGCGAACGCGGCGGCGACCTCGTCGGCCTCGTCGTCGAGCAGGCCCGAGACGATCAGCAGCGGCGGCGGAGCGGGGAGCAGCTCGGCGACACGCAGCAGCAGCGGGCGCATCAGGTTCGCGACGACGACGTCGGCGGCCGGGGCGGGCTGCTCGCGCAGGTTCGCCCGCCGCACGACGTCGAGCTCGACCCCGTTGCGGCGGGCGTTCTCCGCCGTCGCCTCGACGGCGAGCGGGTCGAAGTCGACCGCCTCGATCGGCCGGTGGCCGAGCTTCGCGGCCGCGATCGCCAGCACCCCGGAGCCACAGCCGAGGTCGCAGAGCGAGCCGCGCGGACCGTCGAGGCGGGCGAGCAGCTCCAGGCAGAGCCGCGTGGTGGCGTGGGAGCCGGTGCCGAACGCGCGGCCGGGGTCGATCTCGAGGTCGATCGTCCCGGCACGCGACGTCGCCTGCTCCCAGGGCGGGCGGACGTAGAGGCGGTCGGCGACCAGGATCGGCTCGTGGAAGCGCTTCCAGCGGTCGGCCCAGTCGTCGGGGACCTCGCTGCCGCTGACGACAACCTCCACCCCGCCGACCTCCGCCACGCCCTCGGCCAGCTCCGGCAGCTCGCCCGGGGCGCCGTAGACGGCGAACTCGACCTCGCCGTCGCGGTCGACCTGCTCGACGCCCCCCGGCGCGAGCTCGAGCAGCGCCGCCAGCACCAGCTCCGCGTCGGCCGCCGGCGCGCGGACCGCGAGCCGGATCACCGCAGCGCCCGGCGGACCTTGTCGACGATCGACTCGCGCCGGGGCTCGTCGAGGTTGTCGTCGGTGATCGACTCGTCCAGCTCGCGCAGCAGCTCGCGCTGGCGGTCGTCGAGGTTGCGTGGCACGACCACGTTGAGCACGACGCGCTGGTCGCCGCGGCGGCCGCGACCGATCTGGGGCATCCCGTAGCCGCGCAGCGTGACCACGGTTCCGGGTTGGGTCCCCGCCGGCACCTCGATCTCCTCGTCGCCGTCGAGCGTCGGCACGGTGACGACGGTGCCGAGCGCGGCCCGCGGCGCCGACACGTCGACGACGCTCACCAGCTCCGAGCCGTCGCGGACGAACCGCTCGTCCTCGGCCACGGCGACGATCACATACAGGTCGCCCGCCGGCCCCCCGCGGTCGCCGGCATGGCCGTGGCCGCTGAGCCGGACGCGCTGGCCGTCGGCGATCCCGGCGGGGACGTCGACGTCGAGCGTCCGCCGCCGCGCACGGCGGCCCTGGCCGCCGCACTCCCGGCAGGGCGTCGTGGCGACCTTGCCGTCGCCGCCGCAGCGGTCGCAGACCGCGGTCCGCACGAGCTGGCCGAAGGCGGTCCGGGAGACGGCCTGGAGCTGGCCGGTGCCCTCGCAGCGCGGACAGGTCTCGATCGGGGTGCCGGGCTCGGCGCGGTTGCCGTGGCAGTGGTCGCAGGTCTCGACCGCGTCGTAGCCGACCTCGACGGTCGCCCCGCGCGCTGCCTGCTCGAGCGTTATCTCGACCTCGACGCCGACGTCGCCGCCCTGCACCGGCCCGGGCCCGCCGCGGCCGCCCCCGCCGCCGAACGGGTCGCCGCCGAAGAACGCGTCGAAGATGTCCGCGAACGAGCCGAACCCCTGGGCGCGCGGCGCCTGGCCGCGCGAATCGAGGCCCTCCCAGCCGTAGCGGTCGTAGATCTGGCGCCGCTGCGGGTCCGACAGCACCTCGTAGGCCTCGGCGCACTCCTTGAACCGCTCCTCGGCGTCGGCCTCGGAGTTGACGTCGGGGTGCAGCTCGCGCGCGAGCACGCGGAAGCGCTTCTTGATCTGGCGCTCGTCGGCGCCGCGCTCGACTCCGAGCACCTCGTAGGCGTCACGGCGTGCCATCTACTCGTCGTAGACCTCGGCCACGAACCGCGACAGCTCGCCGGCCGCCTGGCGGACGGCCATGATCGCCGCCGGATAGTCCATCCGCACCGGTCCGAGCACGCCGACCGCGCCGAGGTTGCGACGTGCGACGCCGTAGTTGGCGGCGACCATGCTCAGCCCGCGCAGCTCCGGGGCCGGGTTCTCGGCGCCGATCCGCAGGTAGACGCGCGACTCCGACAGCGACGCGCGCAGCAGCGACAGCAGCGCGACCCGCCGCTCGAGCACGTCGAGCAGGTCGCCGAGCTGCGGCAGCTCCTGGAAGCGGTGCTCGGCGACCAGCCGCGCGGCGCCGTCGTAGAAGAGGGTCTGCTCGGCGCTGTCCTCGAGCTCGGTGAATGCGGGCGCGAGCCGGTCCAGGAACGCCCGCTCGCGCTCGCCCAGCTCGGGGTCGGCGAGCTTGGCCTGGAGCATCCGCGCGCCGACGTCGAGCCCGCCGAGCGCCTCGTTGAGGTAGGCCCCGGCCCAGTCGACGAGGCCTGGGTCGAGTGGACCGTCGGAGGCGATCACCCGCTTGGTCACGCCGCCGGTCGACGTGATCACCACCACCATCGCGACGCTGGGCTGCAGCGCCAGCACCTCGACGCGGTGGATCGTCGCGGTCTCGATCGGCGGCGCGCTCACCAGCGCCAGCAGGTCGGTGACCTGCGAGAGCTGCTCGGTCGTCGCGCGCATCGCCTCGTCGACCTCGCGCCGCATGTCGGTCAGCTCGACGGTCTTGCGCGGCGCCGGCAGGCGCCCCTCGGCGAGCACGTCGTCGACGTAGCGGCGATAGCCGACGTCGGTCGGCACGCGGCCGGCGGAGGTGTGCGGGTGCTCGAGCAGCCCGAGCTCCTCGAGCCGGGCGAGCTCGGAGCGGACCGTCGACGGCCCCCACGGCACGTCGGCCTGCTCGGCGAGCCACTTCGAGCCCACCGGATGGTCGAGGTCCGAGTAGGCCTCGACCACCTTGCGGAGGATCAGCTGCTGGCGCGCGGTGACCTGCACGCCGTCAATTGTGACGAAGCGGTCCCAGCTCGGCCACGGCGTTGCGAATGATCTGCTTGCCGCCCTGCTCGGCGACGGTCTCGAGGACCGCCCGCTCGCCGTCGGCCTCGGCGACGGTGCCGGTGACCGCGATCTCCTGCTCGGGCACGCCCATGCCGCGGAACTGGACCGCCAGCCGGCGCAGCGAGCGCGGGTCGCCGCCGCCGGCAGCGGTCGCCGCGCGGGCGACCAGCGCCATCCCGTAGAGGCCGTGCAGGATGTTGCCCGGCAGGCCGACCTGGGTCGCGAACTCGCGGTCGATGTGGATCGGGTTGAAGTCGCCCGAGGCGCCCGCGTAGCGGTGCGGCAGGTAACGGTCGGGCGTGACGCGCAGCTCTGGGATCGAATCTCCGGCGTTCATCTCAGACCCCCCTCACGATGTTGGTCCAGGTGCCGCGCACGACCTCCTGGCCGTCCTGGTTGGTCGACACCGACTCGAAGACGTAGAAGCCCTTGCCGTCCTTCTCGTAGATGTCCTTGCACTCGGCGACGGTCTCGATCGTGTCGCCGGCGCAGACCGGCTCGCCCCAGACGAACTCCTGCCCGCCGTGGACCATCAGCGCGAAGTTGATCCCGACCTCGGGATCGAGGATCGCGGGCGCCATCGCGCCCGCCGAGTAGACGACCGCGAACATCGGCGGCGCCATCACGTCGCGCAGACCGGCCGCACGGGCCGCCTCGCGGTCGTCGCAGAGCGGGCTCTCCTCGCCGATCGCCCGCGCGTACTCGCGGATCTTCTCGCTGCCGACCTCGTAGCTGAAGGCCGGGTACCGCTTTCCCTTCGCGCCTGCGTCGATCGCCATGCGCCTCCCCTTGTCCGGCTGCCTTGCGTTGCGGCGCGGAAGTCTACGGCGGGGCAGGCGGGCGGGCGGCACGGCCGCGGTGTGGCGACCGTGTCCGCCCGTTTGATGCCCGCCCCGGGCAGCGGGCCAATATGGAGGGAGGGCGCCGCGCCCAGGCTTCGAAGGCTGTGTGCTCCCCCACTATTCCCGCTCAGCGGCGGATTGGATCACCTCGGCCGCGGTATAGGGCGAAGTTCCCGCACGTTGCGGCCGTGAACAGCCATGTCTGCGACAGCGGCGATCGCGCATGCGCGATCGCCGCTGGCCGGTCAGGCGGCGTCGCGCAGACCCTGCGCCTCGGCGAGCGAGGCGAGCTTGCGGACCGCGTGCTCCTCGATCTGACGCGTCCGCTCGCGGGTCAGGCCGAACATCCGACCGACCTCGTCGAGCGTCCGCGGCTGCTCGCCGAAGAGGCCGTAGCGCAGCTCGACGACCCGCCGCTCACGGTAGGAGAGGTTCTCGAGCGCGAGCGCCAGCCGCGACCGGTCGAGCGCCTCGGAGGCCGCCTCGAAGGGCGAGATCGCGTTGCGGTCAGGCAGCAGGTGGCCCAGTTCGGCGGCATCGTCGTCGCCGCCGCCGACGGGCTTGTCGAGCGAGACCGGGGCGCGTGAGGCGGTCATGATCAGCTCCGCCTCGTCGGGGTCGATGTCGACGCCGGAGGCCTCGGCGATCTCTTCGAAGGTCGGCGTGCGGTCGCCGACGGACTCGAGCTTGCGCTGGGCGCCGTCGAGCTTCTGGAGCACCTGGTTGATGTGGATCGGGATGCGGATCGTGCGCGACTTGTCGGCGAGCGCACGCGAGATCGCCTGGCGGATCCACCACGTCGCGTAGGTCGAGAACTTGAAGCCCTTGCGGTAGTCGAACTTCTCGACGGCGCGTACCAGGCCGATCGACCCCTCCTGGATCAGCTCCATGAAGTCGAGACCCTGGTTGCGGTACCGCTTGGCGATCGACACGACGAGGCGGAGGTTCGCCTCGATCATCCGGTCCTTCGCCGCGAGGTCGCCGCGCTCGATGCGCTTGGCGAGGTCGAGCTCCTCCTGCGCGGTCAGCAGCCGCGTCTTGGCGATGCCGTCCAGGAAGAGCTGCAGCGAGTCGACGGTGTGGTTCGGGGCTGTCTCTAGCGCGGCCATGGCGAGAAACTACGGCCGCCCCCTTAAGGGTTCCTAAGGCCGGCGCTAACTTCTCGTGAAGATCCGCACGATCGGCCCAGGCCGCTTCCGCCAGCTGGAAGGCTCAGTCGTCGTCGCCGAGCGTGAGCACCGAGAGGAACGCCTCCTGCGGCACCTCGATGCGGCCGACCTGCTTCATCCGCTTCTTGCCCTGCTTCTGCTTCTCGAGCAGCTTGCGCTTGCGGGTGATGTCGCCGCCGTAGCACTTGGCGATCACGTCCTTGCGAACCGCCTTGACCGACTCGCGGGCGATGATGTGCGAGCCGACGGCCGCCTGGATCGCGACCTCGAACTGCTGGCGCGGGATCTGCTTGCGCAGGCGCTCGGTCAGCCCGCGGCCCGCCGCGTAGGCCTTGTCCTTGTGGACGACCATCGAGAGCGCGTCGACCTGGTCGCCGGCGAGCAGGATGTCGAGCTTGACGAGGTTCGACGGCCGCATGCCGGTCAGCTCGTAGTCGAGCGACGCGTAACCCTTGGTGCGCGACTTGAGCTGGTCGAAGAAGTCGAGCACGATCTCGGCGAGCGGCAGGTCGTACTGCAGCTGGACGCGCGCCTCCGACAGGAAGCTCATCCCGACGTGGGTCCCGCGCCGCTCCTGGCAGAGGTCCATCACCGCGCCGACGGCGTCCTTGGGGCAGAGGATCGTCGCGCGGATGTAGGGCTCGCGGATCTCCTCGATCAGCCCGGGGTCGGGCATGTCGCTGGGCGAGCGGACGGCGATCTCCTCGCCGCTGGTCAACGTGCAGTCGTACTCGACGTTGGGGGTGGTCGCGAGCAGCTCGAGGTCGTACTCGCGCTCGAGCCGCTCGCGGACGATGTCCATGTGCAGCAGGCCGAGGAACCCGCAGCGGAAGCCGAACCCGAGCGCCTGACTGGTCTCCGGCTCGTAGGAGAGGGCGGCGTCGTTGAGCGCCAGCTTGTCGAGCGCGTCGCGCAGGTCGGAGAAGCGGTCGGTCTCGACCGGGAACAGGCCGCAGAAGACCATCGGCTTGACCTCGCGGTAGCCGGGCAGCGGCTCGGTCGCCGGGCGCGCCTTCGGCGTCAGCGTGTCGCCGACGCGCAGCAGGCCGACGTCCTTGATGCCGGTGATGATGTAGCCGACCTCGCCGGCGCGGAGCTCCTGGACCGGCGTCATCTGCGGCCCGAAGAAGCCGATCTCGTCGATCTCGGCGTGGGTCTTGGTCTGCATCGCGAGGATCGCGTCGCCCTTGCTCAGCACCCCGTCGACGACGCGCACGTAGGCGACGACGCCGCGGTACTGGTCGAACTCGGAGTCGAAGATCAGCGCGCGCGCCGGCGCGTCCCCGTCGCCCTCGGGCGGCGCGACCCGGGCGACGATCGCCTCGAGCACCTCGGCGACCCCCTCCCCGGTCTTCGCCGACATCCGGATCACGTCGTCGGCCGGCTCGCCGAGCAGCTCGGCGATCTCGCCGGCGACGCGGTCGGGCTCGGCCCCGGGCAGGTCGATCTTGTTCATCACCGGGATCAGCTCGAGCCCGGCCTCGACGGCGAGGTAGGTGTTGGCGACCGTCTGGGCCTCGACGCCCTGCGAGGCGTCGACGACCAGCAGCGCCCCGTCGCAGGCCGCGAGCGAGCGCGAGACCTCGTAGGTGAAGTCGACGTGGCCGGGGGTGTCGATCAGGTGCAGGCGGTAGGTGCGGCCGTCGCGCGCCTCGTACTCGACGCGCACCGCCTGGGCCTTGATCGTGATTCCGCGCTCGCGCTCGAGGTCCATGGAGTCGAGCAGCTGGGGCCGGTGGTCGCGCGCCTCGACGGTCCTCGTCACCTCGAGGATCTGGTCGGCCAGCGTCGACTTGCCGTGGTCGATGTGGGCGATGATCGAGAAGTTGCGGATGTTCGAGGCCGGCGCGCTCACGAGCCCTGATTATGCGGGGCCGGCCGCCTCACCCACCCGCTGAGTGATTTTTCGGCCCTGGGGTGCACGATTGCTCAGTCGTAGTCGGTCGCCGCGCCGGGGTGGCCGAAATCGTCTGCTGTCGGTCATTGCGGCCCGACAGGCGACACGCGATGATCGCCCCGTGAGCCGCCGCCGCGTCGTCATCCTCGGCTTCGAGGACGCCCAGTCCCTCGACATCACGGGCCCGCTCGAGGTCTTCGCCGCCGCCGAGCGCCTCGCCAGCGGGAGCTACGAGCCCTCCGTGGCCAGCCTCGACGGCGCGCCGTTGGCGACCACCAGCGGCCTGCGGATCGCCCCCGAGCACGCCCTCCCCACGCTCCGCCGCTCGATCGACACGCTGATCGTCGCCGGCGGATCGGGGGTCGGCGCCGCGCGGCGAGACCCGCGGCTGCTCGCTGCCGTAGCGTCCGCGGCGCTCGACTGTCGCCGCGTGGCCTCGGTCTGCACCGGCGCCTTCGTGCTCGCCGCCGCCGGCCTGCTCGACGGCCGCCGGGCGGCGACCCACTGGTCCGCCACCGATCTGCTGGCCACGCGCCACCCGGAGGTGGAGGTCGACCCCGACTCGATCTTCGTGCGCGACGGGAACGTCTGGACCTCGGCGGGTGTGACGGCCGGGATCGACCTCGCGCTCGCGCTGGTCGAGGACGACCACGGCCGTGAGCTCGCGCTCGAGGTCGCACGCTGGCTGGTCGTCTTCGCCAAGCGCCCCGGCGGGCAGGCGCAGTTCTCCGCGCCGCTGGCCGCCCAGCTCGCCGAGCGCGAGCCGATCCGCGCGGCCCAGGAGCTCGCCCGGACCCACCCCGACGCGGACCTCAGCGTCGAGGCGCTCGCCGCGCACGTCCACATGAGCATCCGCGGCTTCGCGCGCGCGTTCCGGCGCGAGGTGGGCGTCACACCCGCGGCTTACGTGGAGACCGTCCGCGTCGAGCGCGCGACCGAGCTGCTGCGGACGACCTCGGCCAGCGGCGACCAGATCGCCGCGGCCTGCGGGTTCGGCACGCCCGAGACCTTCCGCCGCGCCTTCCGCCGCCGGCTGGGCGTCAGCCCCGGCGACTACCGAGACCGCTTCCGCGGCGTGCGCGCCGCCTGACGAGGGAGATCCGATGCAGATCGCCATTCCGCTGTTCGACGGCTTCGCCGCTCTCGACGCGATCGGCCCGTATCAGGTGCTCGGGGCGATACCCGGCGCCGAGGTCCGCTTCACCGGACCCGCCCCCGGACCCGTGACCACGGACGACAGGATGCTGACCGTCGTCGCCGACGGCCGTTGGGAGGACGCGCCGTCGCCCGCTGTCCTGGTCGTCCCGGGCGGGATCGGCACGCGGCGGCTGTTGCACGACGAACGGATGCTCGACTGGATTCGCGGCGCCCACCGGACCTCGCGCTGGACGACCTCGGTCTGCACGGGCTCGCTGCTCCTCGCCGCCGCCGGGCTGCTCGACGGCGTCGACGCGACCACGAACTGGCTCGAGCGCGAGGAGCTCGGCGAGCTCGGCGCCAATGTGCTCGACGAACGGGTCGTCGAGCGCGGCCGGATCGTCACCGCGGCCGGAGTCACCGCCGGGCTCGACATGGCGCTGGCGATCGCCGCGCGACTGACCTCGCCCGAGGTCGCCCAGGCGATCCAGCTCGGCATCGAGTACGACCCCCAGCCGCCGTTCGACGCCGGATCGCCCGACAAGGCACCGGCCCCGGTCGTCGGCCTCGTCCGCGAGGCCGTCCGAGCGTCCAACGCGGCAGCGCTCGCCGAGCTCGCGCACGGCGGTGCCGATCGGCGGCCTCACAGCGCCCGTCGCTAGGTAGCGAGCAGGCCGAGCGCGAGGCGGGTCGCGAGCGCCATGATCGTGATCTGCGGGTTCACGCCGAGCGAGCTGGGCACGACCGAGCCGTCGGCGACGTGCACGCCGTCCACGCCGTGGACCGCGAGATCTCCGTCGACGACGCCGCGTTCCGCGCTCGCGTCGGCGCGGGCGGTGCCGAGCGGGTGGAAGGCCATCAGCTTGAGGTCGCGCCGGCGGGCGCGCCGCGGCTCGACCCCGGCGGGCAGCGGCAGGTGTACGGCCCGCGCGCCGGCCGTCTCGAACAGCTCGCGCAGCCGCGCGAGGCCCGTGCGGAAGCGGGCCAGGTCCGCGTCGCAGAGGTCGTAGCGCACCAACGGCCGCCCCGCGACGGAGCGCACGCTGCCGCGCGAGCTGTCGCTGACCATCAGCCCGAACTGAGCCAGCCGGCGGTAGTCGGCCATCGCCTCGGCGTGGGCGGCGCCGGTCAGCGGCAGCGCGAGCGCGGCGTGCGCGGGCGGGCCGGCGATCCCCTCGAGCATGATCCCGTCGGCGGCGAACTCGTCGACGTAGAGGCTCTGCGGCACCCCGCGCGCCATGTCGACGACCTCGTCCATGCGCGCGAAGGCCGCCGTCGCCGGATGCAGCGAGAGGTTGCGCCCGAGCTGTCCCGACGCGGCGCCGAGACCGCTGCGGGCGAGCAGCAGCGGCGTCTCCACGGTGCCGGCGGCGACGACGACCAGCGGCGCGTCGATTGCGAGCGCCACGCGCCGCCGACCGGTACGGAGGCCCTCGACGCCCCGCGCCCGCCCGCCCGCCACCGCGATCCGCTCGACCGCCGCGCCCGTCAGGACACGCGCCCCGGCCGCCTCGGCGCGCGGCACGTAGGTGATGCCGACGTGCTGCTTGGCCGAGGCCGGGCAGCCGTAGGCGCAGACGCCGGAGCCGACGCAGCCGCGTGCGTTGCGGGCGATGTAGCCGTGCGACCAGCCGAGCGCGGCGGCGCCGCGGCGGGCGACCTCGGCGTTGCGGCCGGCCAACTCGGGCGTGACCGGCCCGACCGACAGCGCGCGCTCGACGCGCTCGAAGCACGGGTCGAGCACTCCGCCGTCGAGCTCGAGGCCGTGCTCGCGCGCCCAGCGGGCGAGCACGGCGGGCGGGGTGCGAAAGCACGTGCCGGAGTTGACGAGCGTGGTCCCGCCGAGCCCCGATCCGAGCGGAAGCCCGACCGGCGGGCTGCCGAGGGTGACCGTCTGGCCGCCGTCGCGGTAGAGCCGGGCGAGCATCTCCGGCGGACGGGCGGTGAGGTCGTCGGGGTTGTGGCGCGGTCCGCGGTCGAGCAGCACGACGTCGGCGCCCCCCTCGGCGAGCTCCGCCGCCACGACCGCGCCGCCGGCCCCGGCGCCGACCACGCAGACGTCGGCGGACAGCCTCACGGCCGGCCCTCGGCGCGGCGCAGGGCTCGGCCGCGGGCGACCACGGCCGCCGCGTCGAAGCCGAGCCGGCGCGCGACCTCGGGCCGGTCGTAGCGGCGCAGCGCGACGACCGAGCCCGACAGCTGGCCGACCGGACCGAGCCGGCGCAGCAGCGCCGCCCCGCGGGGACGGGTGGCCAGCGCCACGAGCGCGCGCATCCCCCACCGCGCCGGCGCCGGGCCGGCTGCCAGCCACGACTCGAACGGATCAGCTCGCATCTGCCTCCGCCATCCTGGCCTCCTGGGCCGCGGCGAGCGCGGCCACGGCGGCCGCCGCGGCATCGGGCTCGGCGTCGGCGATCGCGGCGGCGGCGGCGCGGTACAGCGGCGCCAGCTCGTCGGGACGGGCGACGATCGCAGCGAAGCGGTCGGCGTGGGCGACGTAGAGCTCGCGGACCGAGTTCATGATGAGCTGGAAGACGAGGTTGCCGGCGGCCTCCACGACGGCCGCCATGAACGTCCAGTCGGCGAGCTGGCGGGAGCGCGCGTCGGGCGCCGCCGCGAACTCGGCGGCGGCCGCGACGAGAGCCTCCGCCTGCGCGACGGAGCGGCGGGAAGCGGCGAGCCGGGCCGACTCGGCGAGCAGCAGCCGGCGCGCCTCGAACAGCGGGCCCAGCACCGTGGCGTCGACGCTGCCCACCAGCGCCAGCGCCTCGAGCCCGCCGGAGCGGCGCCAGTCGAGGACGCGGGTCGCGTCGCCGTGGCGCACCTCGACCAGCCGCAACTGCTCGAGCCGCTTGAGCGCCTCGCGGACCGAGGCCATGTTCACCTCCAACTCGGCGGCCAGCGCCCGCTGCGGCGGCAGCCGCTCGCCCGGCGCGTAGCGGCCGGCGAGGATCGCGTCGCAGAGCCGACCGAAGACCTCGTCCGGCACCGACGACCTGCGCACTGCGCCGAGCGCCTCCACGCCGACAACTGTACCAGTGTTCCGAACACTCGCGCCACAACCTCGATCGGTCCGCACGGCCGCGGACCGCGCTGCCAAAGGCGTCCAACCGACGCAAGACCTCGAGCGGTCCGCCGGCGGCGGGGATCGATCGACGTCAGGCGCGGCGCGAGCGCAGCAGTCGCAGGATCTGGTGCGCCTCGGGGACGCGCAGCGCCCAGACCGCGGCGGCGTACACGACGACCCCGGTGCCAACGCCCACCCCCACCGTGACCACCTGCGCCGGCAGCGAACGGCCGAGCAGCTCGTCGAGGCCGTACCAGGCGCCGTATGCCGCCGCCGCCAGGACCGCGCCCGCGGCGAGCATCCGCGCCACCGACCCGACCAGCGCGCGTCCCTCGATCCCACCCAGCTCGCCGCGCAGGATCCAGCCCTGGGCGGCGGTCATCACCAGCGTGCCCGCGACCGTCCCGATCACGATGCCGGCGATCCCCAGCGGCCGGTACAGCGCGAAGGCGACCAGTGCGTTGACGACCATGTTCACCACCGCCAGCGCCGTCGTCGCCCACGGCTGCTGGAGGCCGAAGAACGTCCGCGAGAACAGCAGGCTGATCCCCTGGAACGGCAGCGAGATCGACCACCAGACCAGCGCCGTGGTGACCAGATCCGTCGCCTCCGGGCCGAACTCCCCACGCTGGTAGAGCAGCCGCACGATCGGCTCGGCGAGCACCGCCATCAGCACCGCGCTCGGGATCAGCAGCAGGCAGATCTGGCGGACGCCGCCGGCCATCGTCGCGCGCAGCGCGTCGCCGGCACCGCGGGCGGCGAGCTTCGACAGGGTCGGGAAGAGCACCGTCGCGATCGAGATCGAGAACAGCCCCTGCGGCAGCTGGTAGATCCGGAACGCCTTGTCGATCGCCGCCGGCGCCGCGTCGGAGACCAGCGTGCCGAACAGCGAGTTGATCAGCAGGCTGAGGTTGATCATCCCGAGCGCGAGCGTCACCGGCAGCATCAGCCAGAGCACCCGCCGGACGTGCTCGTTGCGCCAGTCCAACGCGATCGAGAACCGCCCGCCGCGGCCGCGCAGCCACGGGATCGGCAGCAGGAACTGGACCACCGTCCCGACCAGCACCCCGATCGCGTAGGCGTAGACGCGGTCCTGGCCCTCGAACAGCGGCGTGAGGAACACCAGCGCGGCGATGATCACCAGGTTCCAGGCGACCGGGGCGAGCGCCGGCACGCTGAAGTGCTCGAAGCTGTTGAGCATCCCGACGATCACGCCCGAGAGCGCGAGCAGCAGCACGATCGGGAACATCAGCCGGGCGAGGCTCACCGTCAGCTCGCGCAGGGCCGGCTGGTCGTCGAAGCCCGGGGCGAACAGCGACATGATCGGCTCGGCGAGGAGGATGAACAGCGCCGTCGTCAGGCCGAGGACGAGCAGGATCAGGAAGAAGATGCTCGAGGCGACGTGGAAGGCCTCGCGCCGGCGCCCCTTCTCCAACAGCTCGGTGAAGACCGGCACGAACGCGCCCTGCAGCGCGGCGTCGGCGAACAGCGCGCGGACGAGGTTCGGCACCTGGAAGGCGATCGTGAACGCCGACATCGCCCCCGTCACCCCGAAGTACTTCGCCGCGACGATCTCGCGGGCCAGCCCGAGCAGCCGCGACAGGCCCGTCGCGGCGGAGAAGAACGCGGTGCTGCGCGCCAGCCGCCCGCCCCGCTGGCTGGTGCTCTCATCCCGCGGCGCGGGTGCCGCGGTCCTCGACTCGGCCATTCCCCGCTACACTACGCCGCCGCCGCGCCGTAACCACGGCTGGCGGACCCCACACCATGGCCAACATCGCATCCCAGAAGAAGCGGATCCTGCGCAACGAGCGCGAGCGCGACGAGAACCGTCGCTACACCTCCGCGATCAAGACCTACTTCCGCCGCCTCGAGGCCGCCGCCGAGTCCGGCGACGCCGAGGCCGTCGATACCGAGCACCGCGAGCTCGTGTCGCGCATCGACCGGGCCGTCCGGTCGGGCGCGCTGCACAAGAACACCGCCGCGCGCCGCAAGGCCCGCGCCGCCCGGCTACGCGCCGGCGCCGGCTCCTCCTAGCACCGCCGCCGCGACGCGCGGTCGTCAGCGCGACTCGAGCGCGTCCAGCCGCGCCCGGAGCTCGCGCAGCTCGGCGAGGATCTCGCGGTTGACCGCCTCGATCTCGCTCACCTCCTGCTCCTCCTCCGCGATGTCGGAAGCCAGGAAGCGCTGCGCGAACGAGCCGGTCAGCACCGCCACGAAGCCGATCCCTACGAGCATCACCGCCACCGCGAGCAGCTTCGTCGCGGTCGTGGTCGGCTGCGGGTCGCCGTAGCCGACCGTCGTCATCGTCGTGATCGCCCAGTAGATCCCGTTCGTGGTCGTCTGGCCCCGCTCCAGCTCGGCGAACGCCGCCCCGCCCGCGACCGCGATCAACGCCACCAGCAGCGCCGCCCGACTTCACGCCGGCGGCGGTGAACAGCCGGTGCGCGACCGGGTAGAGCCGCAGCAGCCAGACCAGCCGCAGCAGGCGCAGCAGCCGCGCCGACTGGAAGATCGCGACAAACGGCGGCGTCAGCACGACGATCGCGACCTCGAGCATGTGGTGGCGCAGCCAGCGGGCGCGGTCCGGGACGACCGCCAGCATGATCGCCACCTCCGCGACGAACGCCGACCACGACAGCCAGTCGACGACGTCGGCGAGCGTCTTCCAGCCCGCCCCGAGATCGGACTCCTGGACCACGATCACCGGTATCACCGCGAGCGCGGCGACCGTCACGATCGGGTCGAGGATGCGGGCGATCCGCTCGCTGCGCTCGTCCATCGGATACGGGTTCGACGCTCGGGCCCGCACCCCTGGCGGCCACCGGGCGGCCGGGCTATGGTCGGACGATGGAGACACGGCTGCTGATCGCGGGCGAGCAGGTGGCCGGCGCGGGGACGCCGCTCGCAGTCGAGAACCCGGCCACCGAGGCGACGGTCGCCACCGTCGGCTCCGCTTCCGCCGAGCAGGTCGACGCCGCGATCGCCGCCGCCCGCGCGGCCGCCCCCGCGTGGGCGGACACCCCCGCCCTCGAGCGGGCCGAGCTGCTCCACGAGGTCGCCACCCGGCTGCGCGACCGCACCGACGAGATCGCCCGCGCGATGACGCTCGAGGGCGGCAAGCCGCTGGTCGAGAACGCCGACGAGGTCGGCTGGACCGCGGCAGCCTTCGACTACTACGCCGAGATCGGCCGCAACTTCGCCGGCCGGGTGATCCCGCCGATCGAGTCGAGCCAGGTCGCGCTCGTGCTCAAGGAGCCGCTCGGGGTCGTCGCGGCGATCGTGCCGTGGAACTACCCGCTGCTGCTGCTCGCCTGGAAGCTCGCCCCGGCGCTCGCGGCCGGCAACGCCGTCGTCTGCAAGCCGTCCGAGCTGACCCCGCTCTCGACCCTCATGCTCGCGCCGTGTCTCGACCACCTGCCCGCCGGAACCGTGTCGCTGCTCGCCGGCGCCGGCGACGTCGGCGAGGCGATCGTCGCCGACGCGCGCGTCGACTGCGTCGCCTTCACCGGCTCGGTCGCCACCGGCAAGCGGATCGCCGCCCGCTGCGCCGAGCGGATCGCCCGGATCAACCTCGAGCTCGGCGGCAAGGACCCGTTCATCGTCTGCGCCGACGTCGCCGCCGACATCGACGTCGCCGCCCGCGGCGGCGCCTGGGCCGCCTACCTCAACGCCGGACAGGTCTGCACCTCCGCCGAGCGGTTCTACGTCCACGACAGCCTCTTCGACGACTACGTCGCCGCGTTCGCCGAGCACACCCGGACGCTCGTCGTCGGCGACCCGCTCGCCGCCGGAACCGACATCGGCCCGATGGTCTCAGCCGCGCAGCGCGCCAAGGCAGCCGCCCAGGTCGACGCCGCCGTCGCCGCCGGCGCCGAGCTCGTCTGCGGCGGCGACAGCGCCGGACACGACCGCGGCCACTACTACGCGCCCGCCGTCGTCGTCGGCGCGCCCGCCGACACCGACCTCCTGCGCGAGGAGACCTTCGGCCCCGTCGCGCCGATCGTCGCGGTCCGCTCGCTCGACGAGGCGATCGAGCTCGCCAACGGAACCCGCTTCGGCCTCGGCGCCAACGTCTACACGCGCGACCTCGAGACCGCCGTCCGCTGCATGCGCGAGCTGAAGGCCGGCACCGTCTGGATCAACGACCCGCTCACCGACAACGACGCCGGCCCCTTCGGCGGCTTCAAGCAATCCGGCCTCGGCCGCGAGCTCGGCCAGGAGGGCCTGGAGGCCTTCCAGGAGACCAAGCACGTCCACATGGAGACGCGCATCGAGGCCAAGGACTGGTGGTACCCGTACGGGTCAGGAGCGAGCTAGCGCCAACGTGACCGCGGTCCCCTCGTCGAGCGCGCCACCGCCGCGCAACTCGACCTCGAGGTCCGCGAAGCGGCACACCGCCCGCTCGAGCGGGCCCCGGTCGACGCGCCGCGCCAACGCCAGCACCTTCTTCGCCCGCCACGGCGGCATCCTCAACGCCGACGCCGCCTCCTTCTCCGTGCTGCCGGCCTCGAGCATCGCCACCGCCCGGTGGACCTCCCGCAGCCGGCCGACGACCGGGTAGACGAACCGGCTCGGCCGCTCGCCCTGCGCGGTCAGATCCTCGGCCAGCGTCAGCGCCGCCTGAACGTCGCCGCCGACGAGCGCGTCCGCCAGGTCGTAGACCTTGGCGCTCGCCTCGCCCGCCACCAGCCGCTCCACATCCTCGGCCCGGACCGTCGTCTCCGGATGCAGGGCGATCCGCAGCTTCTCCAGCTCGCTCTCCATCCGCCGCTGGCTCGGCCCGGCGAGCGCCACCAGCAGCTTCGCCGCCTCCCCGTCGAGCCCCAACCCCAGCTCGCGCGCGCGGCCGCTCGCCCAACGCGGCAGCTCCCACGGCTTCGGGGCCGCATAGGTGTGGACCTCCCCGCCGACGCCCTCGACCGCCTTCACAAGCCCCTTCAACGGCTTGCCGCGCACCACCAGCACCAGCACCGTCTCCGGCGTCGGGGCCGCGAGCGCGTCGAGAAGCGGCTCCACATCCGCCGCCTTCCACGCCCCGACGTCGTCGACGAGGAGATAGCGCGTCCCGGTCGCGAACGTCAGCGCCGCCAGCGACGCCGCCACCGCCGACGCGTCGTCCGAACGGGCGTCGAAGAACTCCAGGCCACCCGGCCCGTGATCGGCCTCCGCGCGGCGGCGGACACGGCCACGCCACGCGTCGATCTTGGCGTCGTCGTCGCCGCAGACGAGGTAGGCGGGCTTGAGGTCGGGCACGGGGCGATCGTAGGGGATGGGTCGGGTGGGACGGCTGAGGGGGTGGGTGGACGGCCTAGGGTCTGGCGTTGCTGCCCGCGGGTCCTGTCTCCGGTGGCGACGCTTCGTGCTCGGCTTCGCTCTAGCGCTCTCCAGGGTCGTGGTGCCGGCGGTCCGTGGGGCGTTGGCTGGGGAGTAGCTCCGCGCTTCGCCTGCGCGCGAAGGTCGCCACCGTCGCCACCCGCGGAGGCCAAGGTTTAGGGGCGCTTACGCGCCGGCCCTTGTTTGGGTGGGAGCGGGAGTCCGGACCGCACTTCTCCTTGGGCTGCGGGTCCGACGTTTTCTGTTCTTCCGCGGGCCAGCCCGACGTTTGTCGGCCTCCCGGCGCCGGTCCGACGTTTGCCGGTCTATGGGCGGCAAGTGATGGATGGACGAAGGATCTACTGGGAGATGATCGATGGACCCTGAAACGGCCGGGAAACGGCGGGGCGGTGAAGGTGGGCTCGGCGCCGAGGCCCAATGGCCTCCGCTCAGGAGCGCGGTGAGAGTTTCGGCCAATATTTGGCCGAAACTCTCACCCGAGCTCTCAACGGCCGGAAAAGAGCGGGGCCGCGCCAAATCCGGAGGCGAAACGGGCAAACCAACCCCGCTCCGAACCGCTCCCCTCCCTACCCAGCCAATCCAGCCCCGTCCCAACCCTCGCCCGCCCGCCTGAGCGGAACGCCACCCGCACCCGACCTGGCGCCGGCCCCGAGCGGAACGCCACCCGCACCCGACCCGGCGCCGGCCCCGAACGGAACGCCACCCGGACCCGACCTCGCCCGCCCTGGGCGGATAGCGGCACTAGTCGTGCCGAAAGCCGTCCAGCGTCGCGGAGACCCGCGGCGGGCCGGTTTGGCGGCGGCGGGCGGAGTCCGTCCCGGCCCCCTTCGCTCCCGCTACGGGCCGACCGCGACGGGGTCGCCGTGCTCGGGGTCGACGGTGAGGCGGCCGCGGTCGACGGACAGGGTGATCGTGCCGTGGAGGTCGGTCCGCCAGGTCGGGACGGCGGCGCGGCGGAGGGCGGTGAGCGTGGACGGCGCCGGATGGCCGTAGCTGTTCTCCCCGACCGGGATCGCGGCGACGGCCGGGCGGAGGCGGTCGAGCAGCTCGCCGAGGCCGGGGTCGGCGCTGCCGTGGTGGGGCACCTTGAGGGCGTCGACCGGCGGGAGGGCGAGCGGGGCGAGCGCGTCGCTCTCGGCGTCGCCGGACAGCAGCAGGCCGAAGCCGGCGCTGGCGACCACGGCGACCACGGCGCGCGGGTTCGGGTCCTGCGGCGGTGGTCCCGGGGGGCGCGGCGGCGGCGAGAGGACGTCGATCCGCAGGGCGCCCGCGCGGACGGCGAGCGGGGCGAGCGCCGGTCGGACCGGCACGCCGCGCGCGTGGGCCGCCGCGAGCACGGCTTGGAAGTCGCGGTCGCGGGTGCCGTCGCCGCCGTCGAGCACCAGGTCGACCGGGAACCGACGCACCACTTCGAGCAGGCCGCCGTGATGGTCGCGCGAGGCGTGGGTCAGGACGAGCGCCGAGAGCCTGCGGACCCCGGCGCGGCGCAGGAGCCGCGCCACCCCACCCTCCGGCGGGCCGCCGTCGAAGAGCACCGCGCTGCCGTCAGGGTGACGGACGAGGGTCGCGTCGCCCTGGCCGACGTCGAGGAAGTCGACGGTCAGGCTCGCCGGCGGACGGTCCGGGCCGAGCGCGTGCGCCGAGACGAGCGCCGCGACGGCGACCGCGCACGCGACCAACGCCGCGCGCCGACCGCGCGGCAGGCGGCGCACGTAGGCCGCCGCGACCGTCCGGCCGTCGGCGCTCCGGTCGCCGAGCCGGCGGGCGGCGAGCGCGACCAGGGCGATCGACGCGTAGGCGACGACGAGGTCGAGCGGCCCGCCGATCGCGACTCGCGCGGTGCTGTGCGGCAGGTCGGCGAAGGCCGCCGCGATCCGCTCCATCCCGGCGAGCAGCGGTCCGAGCGCCAGCTCCAGGATCCGATCGGCGCCCGCCGCGAGCGGAACGGCGGGCAGCTGGCCGAGCACCCCGCGCAGCGTGCCGAGCCACATGATCGGCGCGACCAGGGCGAGCGCGGCGACGTTCGCTGGCAGCGCGACGAGCGACAGCTCGCCGAAGTGCAGGCCGACCAGCGGCGCGGTCGCCGCCGTCGCCGCCACCGTCAGCCCGACGCCCTCGGCGAGCGGGCGCGGCAGGCCGCCGAGCCGGCGGGCGATCGGGCCGGCGGCGACGAGGATGCCGGCGACCGCGGCGAACGACAGCTGCCAGCCGGGCTGGCGCCAGGCCTCCGGGTTCACGGCGAGCGTCACCGCCGCGGCGAGCGCCAGCGCGTACCAGCGCGACGCGGGCCGGGCGGCGAGCGTCGCGACGAGGCCGGCGGCGGCCATCACGCCCGCCCGCTGGATCGGCGCCTCCGCGCCGGCGAGCGGGACGTAGAGCCCGATCAGGGCGAGCAGGCAGAGGAGCCGGGGCCCGCGCGACAGACCGAGCGCCGCGAGCGCCGGCAGCGCGAGCGCGACGAGCAGCATCACGTTCTGGCCGCTCGCGGC
>JAAYBF010000177.1 GCA_012718975.1 Solirubrobacterales bacterium
GTCGTCGCCCTCCTTGATCAGGCCCATCGCGATGCCCGCCACCGGCCGCTTGATCTGCACGCCCGCGTCCATCAGCGACAGCGACGAGCCGCAGACCGAGGCCATCGACGACGAGCCGTTGGACTCGAGGATGTCCGAGACCACGCGGATCGTGTACGGGAACTCCTCCGGGTCCGGCACGACCGGCACCAGCGCCCGCTCGGCGAGCGCGCCATGACCGATGTCACGCCGCTTCGGGCCGCGCATGAAGCCCGCCTCCCCGACCGAGAACGGCGGGAAGTTGTAGTGGTGGAAGTAGCGCTTGGCGGTCTCGAGACCGAGCGTGTCGAGCCGCATCTCGTCGCGGGTGGTGCCCAGCGACGCGACCGAGAACGCCTGCGTCTGGCCACGCGTGAACACCGCCGAGCCGTGCGTGCGCGGGGCGACGCCGACCTCGATGTCGATCGGGCGGATCTCGTCCGCGCTACGGCCGTCGGGACGCTTCTTGTCGACCGCGATCCGGCGCCGGACCGTCTCCTTCTCCAGCTTGTCGAAGGCCATCTGCGCCGCGGCCAGCCGCTCGCTGTACTCAGGGTCCGACGGCTCGCCCGCGAGCGCCTCGAGCGCCTCGGTCTCGACCGCCTTGGTCGCGTCCTGACGCTCGAGCTTGTCGACCACCTGGGTCGCGTCGCTCAGCTTCGCGCCGAACCGCTCGACGAGCGTCGAGAACACACCCTCGTCGACCTTCGGGACCTCGACCGCCTGCTTCGGCTTGCCCGCCTTCTCAGCCAGCTCGCGCTGGGCGGCGCAGATCTTCTTGATCTCGCCATGGGCGATGTCGAGCGCGTCGAGGATCTCCGCCTCGGAGATCTCGTTCGCGCCCGCCTCGACCATCAGGATCGCCTCCTCGGTGCCGGAGACGACGAGGTCGAGCGGCGTCTCGAGCAGCCACTCCTCCTCGGGGTTGACGACGAAGTTGCCGTCGGCGTCCTGGCCGATCCGGACCGCGCCGACCGGCTGCGGGAACGGGATGTCGGACACCATCAGCGCCGCGCTGGCGCCGTTCATCGCGAGGATGTCGTACGGGTGGACATGGTCGATCGACATCGGGATCGACACCAGCTGGGTCTCGCGCCGCCACCCCTTCGGGAACAGCGGGCGGATCGGACGGTCGATCATCCGCGCGGTCAGGGTGCCCTTCTCGCCGGAGCGGCCCTCGCGCTTGAAGAAGCTGCCGGGGATCTTGCCCGCGGCGTACATCCGCTCCTCGACATCCACCGTCAGCGGGAGGAAGTCGACGTCGCGGAGGTTCCCCGCGGTGGCGGTCCCGAGGACCATCGTGTCCCCGCTCTGGACGACCACCGCACCGCTCGCCTGCTTGGCGAGCTTGCCGGTCTCGAAGCTGATCTCGGAACCGCCGATCTCAACGGAGACTCGGGTTGCGTTGCTCATATGTTCCTTTCGGCGCCGCCTCCGGTTGGCGGCTCGTTGCATGACTTCTCGATAGGAGTCCCGGGCAGCCTAGCAGCGGACCGCTACCCGCCCCCCAAGCGGGCCAGAAGCCGCGCGTCCGGCACCCCCGGGTGGGCGCGCCCCCCCACGAACAGCGTCGGGGTCGTCATCACCCCCGCCCGCAACCCCGAACGGAAGTCGCGCTCGACCCGTTCGGCGACCGCATCCGAGCGCCGGTCGGCCTCGAAACGGGCGACGTCGAGCCCCAGCCGCTCGCAGCGCTCCCAAAGGTGCGGATCGTCGAGGTGGCCCTGGTCGGCATAGAGCGAGCCGTGCATCTCCCAGAATGCCCCCTGCAGCCCGGCCGCCTCGAGCGCGTGGGCGAGCACCCGGGCGCGCGGATGCTTCGACACCACCGGGAAATGGCGGAACACCCGCCGCACCGCCAGCCCCCCCAACAGCAGATTCGCCTTCGCGCAGTACGGGCACTCCAGATCCGAGTACTCGATCACCAGCGGCCCATCGCCGACGGTGTGGTCGTCGCCGACGAGAGCCGGGACGGGTTGCGATCCGAGCGAGGTCACGGTGGACAGCCTAGGGTTCGGGCGTTGGTTGCCCGCGGGTCCTGGCGTTGGTTGCCCGCGGGTCCTGGCGTTGGTTGCCCGCGGGTCCTGGCGTTGGTTGCCCGCGGGTCCTGTCTCCGGTGACGAGCCTTCGTGCTCGGCTTCGCTTAGCGCTCTCCCGATCGGCGTGGTGCCGGCTTCCGTGTGAGTGTCTTCGGGAGTAGCTCCGCGCTTCGCCTGCGCGCGAAGGTCGTCACCGTCGCCACCCGCGGAGGCCAAGGTCTAGGGGCGCTACGCGCCGGCCCTTCCTTGGGTGGGAGCGGGAGCCTGGAGCGTCGGCTGCTCCTTGGGCTTCGGGTCCGGCGTTTTCTGATCTTCCGCGGTCCAACCCGACATTTGCTGGCCCCTTGGGCGCCGGTCCGACGTTTGCCGCTCGATGAGCGGCAAACGATGGATGGGCTGAGAGATAGCCGGGAAATGATGGATGGACCCTGAAACGGCAGGAAAACAGCGGGGCGGTGAAGGTGGGCTCGGCGCCGAGGCCCAACCCCCTCCGCTCAGCAGCGCGGTGAGAGTTACGGCCAAATACTGGCCGTAACTCTCACCCGAGCTTTCGGAGGCCGGGAAACGGCGGGGCGGCGCCGCACCCCGGAGGCGAAAGGGGCAAACCAGACCCGCTCCGAACCGCTCCCCTCCCTACCCAGCCAACCCAGCCCCGTCACGACCCTCGCCCGCCCGCCCGAGCGGAACGCCACCCGAAGCCAGCCCTCGCCCGCCCGCCCCGAGCGGAGCGCCACCCCGGGCCAGGCTCAGTCGATCCGGCGCAGGCCGGCGGCGTGGAGCTGGCCCATCTCGACGTAGCGGTCGGCGGAGGCGGCGATGAAGTCGGTCATGGGGGCGCCCTCGCGGAGCTTGGCGGGGACGCCGTAGGCGCGCATGCCGGCGGGGACCTCCATGTCGTTGCCGACGAGGGCGGCGGCGCCGACGACGGCGCCCGCGCCGACGGTGGCGCGGTGAAGGACGATCGAGCCGGAGCCGACGAGGGCGCCGTCGGCGATCGCGCAGCCCTCGAGGTGGACGAGATGGCCGATCACGCAGCCGTCGCCGACGACGGTCGGATGCTCGGCGGTCGCGTGGACGACGGTGCCGTCCTGGATCGAGGTCCGCTCGCCGATCTCGATCCGGCCGTAGTCGCCGCGCAGCACCGCGCTCGGCCAGACGGTCGAGCCGGCGCCGATCCGCACCCGTCCGATCACCGTCGCCTCCGGGTGGACGAACGCGTCGGGGTGGAGCGTCGGGACCTCGTCGCCGAGGGCGTAGACCGCCATCGGCCGTTACGGTACGCGACCATGGCCACGCGGCGCGACCAGATCCGCATGACCGCCGGCGAGCTGTGGCGGTTCGCCGACGAGCAGCGGACCGTCCAGGTCGCGACGATCGGCCGCAACGGCCGGCCGCACATGATGCCGCTCTGGTACTTCGTCCCCGAGGCCGGCTGGCCCGACGGCGGCGCCCGCGCCACGGCCCCGCCCGACGGCGTCGACCCCGACGCGGTCGCGACCTCGGCCAACGCCCCCGTCCTGCACGGCTGGACGTTCGCGAAGTCGCAGAAGGCGGTCAACCTGCGCCGCGACCCGCACGCCACGATCGCGATCGAGGCCGGCACCGCCTACGAGGAGCTGCGCGGGGTGACGATGGAGTGCGACGTCGAGCTGGTCGACGACCCCGAGCTCGTCGCCGAGTTCGGGATCGCGCTGTTCACCCGCTACGGCCCCGGCGGCGAGCTGTCCGACGACGCCCGCGCGGCGGTGCTCGCCCAGGCCGCCAAGCGGGTCGCGCTGCGCTTCGGCCCGACGAAGGTCGTGAGCTGGGACCACCGCAAGCTCGGTGGGGTCTACTGATGAAGGGGGAGCGGTGGCGGAGCTGAAGGGCCTGATCCTGTCCGGCGGCAAGGGCACGCGCCTGCGCCCGCTGACCCACACCTCGGCCAAGCAGCTGGTGCCGGTCGCCAACCGGCCGGTGCTCTTCTACGGCATCCAGGCGATGGCCGACGCCGGCATCGAGGAGGTCGGGATCATCGTCGCGCCCGAGACCGGCGACGAGATCCGCGCCGCCGCCGGCGACGGATCGGCGTTCGGGGTCTCGATCACCTACATCGAGCAGGCGTCGCCCGACGGTCTCGCGCACGCGGTGCTGACCGCCGAGCCGTTCCTCGGCGAGTCGCCGTTCGTGATGTACCTCGGCGACAACCTGCTGCGCGACGGCATCACCGAGCTGGCGCGGACGTTCGCGACCGAGCGGCCCGACGCGCTGATCCTGCTCACCCCCGTGCCCGACCCCGAGCACTACGGCGTCGCCGAGCTGACCGACGGCCGGGTCTCGCGACTGGTCGAGAAACCGCCCGAGCCCGAGACAGACCTGGCGCTCGTCGGCGTCTACATGTTCACCCCGGCGATCTTCGAGGCGGCGCGCGCGATCGAGCCCTCGCCGCGCGGCGAGCTGGAGATCACCGACGCGATCCAGTGGCTGGTCGACGGCGGGCTGCGCGTCGACCCGCACGTCGTCCACGGCTGGTGGAAGGACACCGGCCAGGTCCACGACATGCTCGAGGCCAACCGGCTGATCCTCGACGACATCGCCGAGCGCCACGACGGCGAGCTGGTCGACTCGCGCGTCGAGGGGCGGGTCTGCATCGAGGCCGGCGCCCGGCTCGAGCGGGCGACGGTGCGCGGGCCGGCGATCATCGGCGCCGGCGCGACCGTCCGCGACGCCTACATCGGCCCCTACACCGCGATCGCCGAGGGGGTGACGATCGAGAGCGCCGAGATCGAGCACTCGATCGTCCTCGCCGGCTCGACGATCCGCGACCTCGACTCGCGCGTCGAGGCGAGCCTGATCGGCCGCGACGTGACGATCGGCCGCGGCCCCGCGATGCCGCGCGCCTACCGCTTCGTCGTCGGCGACAGCTCCGAGATCTCGATCCTCTAGCCCGCTCACAGCTCGGGTGAGAGTTTCGGCCGAATATTGGCCGAAACTCTCACCCGAGCCGGCGGGGGCGGCTCGGGCGGGCGCGGTGGCTCGAGGCGGGGCGGCGGTCAGACGCTGCGCTGGGGGTCCTCGCCGAGCGCCATCCGGTCGCGGAGGTTGTCGAAGGCGGTCTCGAGGCCGCGGACGGCGGCGTCGAGCGGGGCGTGGTCGCCCGAGGCGCGGCAGCGCAGCAGCGCGCCCTCGACGGTCGAGATGGCCAGCGCGGCGAAGGCGGCGGCGTCGGCGGCGGGGATTCCCTGGTCGGCGAGGGCGGCGGCGATCGGCCGCTCCCACGACTCGAACGCCGCGGTCGCGACGGCCGCCAGCTCGGGGTCCTCGGGTCGGGCGAGCGCGGCGGCGGCGATCGGGCAGCCGATCAGCTCGGGGTGGCGCTCGGAGCGGCGGCGGAAGAGGTCGGCGAACAGTCGCAGCGTGCCCTTGACGCCGTTGTCGGCCAGCGACCGCTCGATCAGCGCGCGCGTCCGCTCGCCGTCGCGCGCGGCAGCCTCGGCCGCGAGCTGGGCCTTGCCGCGCGGGAAGTGGTGGTAGATCGATCCGCGCGGCGCCTCGCCGCGCTCGGCGACGTCGCGTAGCTCCATCGCCGCGTAGCCGCGCTCCGCGAGCAGCCGCCCGGCGCCCGCCAGCAGCCGCTCGCGCCCGTCGCGCGCCCGTCGCGGCGGGCGGCCCTGCTCGTCCCCGCCCGCGTCCGGCGGCGACTCCGGCGACTCCGGCGACTCCGGCGACTGTCGGTTTGTTATGCCCACGGACATAGTGTACCCTCGCCGCGGGATGTATGACCGTGGACATAGAGCATCGGTGGCGGTCGCGTGCACGGGGGCGTTCCTCGCCTTCCTGGACACGACGATCGTCAACATCGCCTTCCCCGACATCGCGGCGAGCTTCCCGGGCGTCGAGCGCGACGTGCTCGCCTGGGTCCTGGACGGCTACTTCGTCGTCATCGCCGCGCTGCTGGTGCCGGCCGGCGGGCTCGCCGACCGCTTCGGCCACCGGCGGATCTTCCTGATCGGGGTCGGCGTCTTCGCGGTCGCGAGCGTGCTCTGCGCGGCGGCGCCGTCGCTTGGGACGTTGATCGCCGCGCGCGTGGTGCAGGGCGCGGGCGCCGCGCTGATCGCGCCCGCCTCGCTGGCGATCGTGCTCGACAGCTTCCCGTCGGAGCGGCGGGCGCTCGGCGTCGGCCTCTGGGGCGCCGCCGCGGCCGCTGCCGCCGCCGTCGGCCCCTCGCTCGGCGGCGCGCTCGTCGAGCTCTCAGGCTGGCGGCTGGTGTTCCTGGTCAACATCCCGCTCGGCGCCGCGATCCTCTGGGCCGGCGCCCGCCACCTGCGCGAGCGCGAGCACCTCGACAGCCGCCTGCCCGACCTCGCCGGCGCCGGCCTGCTCGCCGCCGCGCTGGCGCTGCTGACGCTCGCGATCGTCGAGGGCGACGACTGGGGCTGGACGGCGCCGTCCACGCTCGCCGCGTTCGGAGCGGCGGCGCTGCTGCTCGCCGCGGTCGCCGTCCGCGGCCGCCGCCACCCGCGGCCGATCGTCGAGCCGGAGCTGTTCGCCGGCCGCGCGTTCCGGGTCGGGAACCTCGGCACGCTGCTGTTCTCGGCCGCCTTCTTCTCGATCGTGCTCGGCAACGTGCTGTTCCTGACGTCGGTGTGGGGCTACTCGGTGCTGACCGCCGGCCTGGCGGTGCTGCCGGGGCCGGTCGCGACGACGATCGTCTCGGGTCCCGCCGGCCGCCTCGCCGACCGCGTCGGCCACCGCGCGGTCGTCCTCCCGGGCGCGCTGCTGTTCGCCGCCGGCGTGCTCGTCCTGCGCTCGGCCGGCGCCGAGCCCGACTACGTCGGCACCTGGCTCCCCGGGACGGCCCTCACCGGGATCGGCATCGGGCTCGCGTTCCCGACCCTGGGCGCGGCCGCCGTCCGCGACGTCCCCGACGACCGCTACGCGACGGCCAGCGCCGTCAACGCCGCGTTCCGCCAGATCGGCGCCGTGCTCGGGACCGCGATCCTGATCGCGATCGTCGGCGACCCGGCCTCGCTCGCCGAGACGCTCGCCGTCGCCGACCGGGCGTACCTGTTCGCCGCCCTCGCCGGCGCGCTCGCCGGCCTCGTCACGCTCGCGCTCGGCCGACCGACCGCCCGGCCCGCGCCGCCGGCGACGCGGGAGGACCCGGCCGCCGCCGAGCCCGCGGTCGCCTGAGCCGCCCCGGGGCGCCCGACCCCCGCCGCGGCCCCGCTGCGGCCCGAGTGAGAGTTTCGGCCGCTATTCGGCCGAAACCCTCACTCGGGCTGGAGCGCGGCCGAAACTCTCACCCGAGCTGGAGCGCGGCCCGGGCCGGAGGCCCCTCGCTCAGCGCTCGGCGAGCGTCGCGCGGGCGAAGCGGACCGTGGCGGCGCGCTGGCCGCCGGCGGTCAGGGCGATGCGGGCGGTCTCGGCCATCGGGGTCTTCCGCGGCGGGCCGAGGTCGGTCCAGGCGATGCCGTCGGGGCTGGCCGCGAAGCGGACGGAGCGGCCCGAGAGCTCGAGCCGCAGGTGGACGGTCGGCGCGCCGCCGGTCGCCAGCGGGTAGGTCGCGGCCGGCCCGCCCCCACGCGCCCAGACCGTCAGCGGAGCCGGCTCGCCCGCCCCGACCGAGACGCCGATCGCCCGCGTCGCGATCGCGAACGGGCCGGCGAGCGTCAGCCCGAGCCCCGCGACCTCGCCGCCGGCCAGCGCAGAGCGGTCGACCTCGGCGGTCGCGACGAGCCGGTCGCTGCCGATCCGCCGCGCGAGGATCGCCGCGTCGGGCCGGCCGGCGAGCTGGCGTGCGGTCGGGGTGCCGCCGGTCGCGCGCACGGGGGCGCGCAGCGCCAGCCCGTCCCCGACGCGGACACCGGGCCGGTAGGCGACCGGCCACTCCCACTCGGGCGCGAGCGCCGGGCCGGCGAAGCCGTCGTCGAACGAGGTCGTGGCGGCGCCGGGCGTGGGCGCCAGCGGCCGGCCGGAGCCGATCCGCGGCCAGCCGCGCGCGTAGGTCAGCCGCGCGACGTGCATCTGACGGCCGGCGAGGTAGCCGTCGCCGGCACGGTAGGCGTGGAAGGCGGCGAAGCCGCCGGCGACCGAGACGTGGCCGGGGCAGCGCCAGCCCGCGCCGGAGCGCAGGATCGGGTTGGCGGGGTTGCGTCGCCACGGTCCGATCAGCCGCCGCGCGCGCGCCGAGCCGACCGCGTAGGAGCACTGGCGCGAGCAGCAGAGGGCGCCCGAGTAGAGCATGTGCCACCAGCCGCCGCGGCGGACCAGGAACGGCGCCTCGATCACGTCGCTCTCCCAGCTGCGCGGGCGGTTGCGCAGCAGCTCGCGCGGCTGGCCGAGCAGCCGGCGGCCGTCGGCGCGCAGCCGCTGCAGGAGGATCGGCGTCGGCCGGCCGAAGGCGTTGGCGTCCTCCTTGTAGACGAGGTAGAGCCGGCGGCCGGCGGCCACGGGCGTCGGGTCGATCGTCCCGTCGGGCACGCAGCGCAACGGCCGGCCGAGGTCGCGCCAGGGCCCCTCCGGGCGCGCCGCGGTCGCGACGCCGAGGCAGTACCAGGGCCGCTGCCCGCGCCCGCGCGCCGGGACGGTCACACCGTTGGGACGGGTCGTCCACGCCCGCCGCGGCAGCGCGCTGTAGAAGAACGCGAAGCGGCCGTTGGGCAGCTCGGTCAGCTCCGGCGCCCAGAAGGAGTCGCGCGTCCAGCGCGGCGGCCGCTCGAACACCGAGCCGGCGATCGCCCAGTTGCGCAGGTCGGTCGAGCGCAGCACCCGGAACGTCGGCGCCCAGTTCGTCGAGGTCGCGACCGTGTAGTAGGCGCCGCCGACCAGCGACAGATCCGGGTCGGGCCAGTCGCCCTTGACCAGCGGCGACCCGACCGCCGGCACCTGCGCCGCCAGCGGCGTCGCGGTCTGGGCGGCGGCCGTCCCGGACATCCCCAAGAGAGCCACGACCCCGGCGAGCAGCGCACGACGCACGCGCACCACCATAGAGGGGGAAGGTCAGCCGGGCGGCTGCTGGCGCTCGGCCAACCGCCTCGCCTCGGCGAGCCGCCCGATCCGATGGTCGTCTTGGCCGACCATCTCGCGGAGCGCGTCGCGCACCGCCTCCAGGTCGAGGCGCTGCGCGACGATCATCGCCTCGATGTCGGCCCAGTCCTTGGTCCGGTCGAACATCGCCTTGAAAACCGCCAGCTCGATCGGCCCGAGAATCGGTATCTCGCCGTCGACGAACGGCACGACCACGCGGTCGCGAGCTGCATCCGCGTGGATCTGCGCGTAGTCGAAGAACAGGTCGACCGGGGTGCCATCCCACCACAGGCGGATCTGACCATCGCGCCGAATCTGGTCCTCGGTCCCCTCGGGCTGCTCCACCCCAGCCGGGAGGACGGCGAGAGCGCGGCCGCACTCTGCCGCGGGAAGGAAGATGTTCACGTCGATGTCGGCGGTGCCGCGGGGCTGAAGGACCCAGAAGGCGAGCGCCAGTGCCCCTCCGAATGCATGCGGGACTCCGTCGGCGTGGAGCGCCTGATGAAGCTCACGGATGCGCTCCTCGAGTGTCATGTGGGGGACTCCGTCGGTAGCCGTGGAAAGCGCAGTTCGCGCTCATGGCGGGTGGGAAGCACCGCGGCGAGCCCAAGGACGTCGCGTAGCTCACGCGCCGACCGCTCGAGCTGGGCGCGCGACGGCCACGCGATCGGCTGGCGGCCCTCCTCCACCGTCACGCGCGAGCCGGTCGCCGCCAACAGGCGGGCGAAGGTCTCCACCGTCGGCCGCTTGCGACCGCTCTCGTACGAGGAGACCGTGGCCTGGGAGGTGCCGGCGCGGCGCGCAAGCTCGACCTGCGTCATGCCCGCACGCTCGCGCGCGGCTCGGATCTCGATGCTCGGACTCATGGGTCTAGTATATCCAGACAGATATACAGCATAAATACTATTCGACTGCGTCATGGTATCCCTCCCTCCGTGAAGGTCCTGATCACCGGCGCCGGGGGCATGCTCGGGCGGGACGTGCGGCGGGCGGCGGAGGCTGGCGGCGACGAGGTCGTGGCGCTCGACCGGGCGGCGGTCGACGTGACCGACGCCGACGCGGTCGCCGGCGCGCTCGAGCGCGAGCGGCCCGACGTGGCGGTCAACTGCGCCGCCTGGACCGACGTCGACGGCGCCGAGGCCGACGAGGAGGGCGCGCGCCGGCTCAACGAGGACGGGGCGCGCAACGTCGCGGCGGCGGCGGCCGCCGTCGGCGCCGCGGTCGTCCAGGTCTCGACCGACTACGTCTTCGACGGCGCGGGGATCCCCGCCGGCGGCGACCTCCGCCCCTACGTCGAGTCCGACCCGACCGGCCCGCGCTCCGCCTACGGCCGCACGAAGCTCGCCGGCGAGTTGGCGGCGCTCGCGGCAAACCCGCGCGCCCAGGTGGTCCGCACCGCGTGGCTGTTCGGCGTCGGCGGCGCCAACTTCGTCGAGACGATGCTCGGCCTCGCCGCCACCCGCGACGAGGTCCGCGTCGTCGCCGACCAGATCGGCTGCCCGACCTACACCGACCACCTCGCCGCCGGGCTGCTCGCGCTCGCCCGCGACGGCGAGCCCGGCGTCCACCACCTCGCCGGCGCCGGCCGCTGCTCCTGGTGCGACCTCGCGGCCGCGACCTTCGCGGAGGCCGGCGTCGACTGCCGCGCCGAGCCGACCACCACCGCCGAGTTCCCGCGCCCGGCGCCGCGGCCGGCCTGGTCGGTGCTCGGCAGCGAGCGGCCCGGCGCTGTGACGCTCCCCCCGTGGCGCGACGGCCTGCGCGCCTACCTCGCCGAGCGGTAGGGTCGCCGGCCATGAAGCTGCTCGTCACCGGCGCCGCCGGGTTCATCGGCTCCACCTACGCGCGCGTCGCCGCGGCGGAGGGCCATGAGCTGACGATCCTCGACAAGCTCACCTACGCCGGCCGGCCCGAGAACCTCGAGGGGGTCGAGCACCGCTTCGTCCACGGCGCGATCGAGGATCCCGACGCGGTCCGCGACGCGATGGACGGCGCCGACGCGGTCGTCAACTTCGCCGCCGAGTCGCATGTCGACCGCTCGATCGCCGGCCAGGACCCGTTCGTGACCACGCACGTGATCGGCACCGGCGTGCTGCTCGACGCGGCGCGCGAGCTCGGCGTCGCGCGCTTCCTGCAGGTCTCCACCGACGAGGTCTACGGCTCGATCGAGTCGGGCTCGTTCACCGAGTCCTCGCCGCTGAACCCCTCCTCGCCCTACAGCGCGACCAAGGCCGCCGGCGACCTGCTCGTCTCCGCCCACGTCCACACCCACGGGATCGAAGCGTCGATCTGCCGCGGCTCGAACAACTACGGCCCGCGCCAGTACCCGGAGAAGCTGATCCCGCTGATGACGCTCAACGCGCTGCACGGCGACTCGCTGCCCGTCTACGGCGACGGCCGCCAGGTGCGCAACTGGCTCTACGTAGAGGACTTCGCCCGCGCGATCCACACCGTCCTGCAGCGCGGCAACCCCGGCGAGGCCTACAACGTCGGCGGGCCCGACGAGTGCGACAACCTGACCGTCGTGCGGCGCATCCTCGAGCTGACCGGCAACGACGAGTCGCTGATCGAGCACGTCACCGACCGGCCCGGCCACGACCGCCGCTACTCGCTCTCCTCCGACAAGGTCCGCGCGCTCGGCTGGGAGCCGGCGGTCCACTTCGCCGAGGGCCTCGAGCGGACCGTCGACTGGTACCGCGCCAACGAGGAGTGGTGGGCGCCGATCCGCTCTGGCGAGTACCGCGCCTACTACGAGCGCCAGTACGGCCGCGCGCTCAGCTAGCGGTAACGTTTCGTAAGTGACCCCCGCAACGCCCGCGCTGCAGGTGCGCGGACTGACCAAGCGCTACGACGACGGGACGCTCGCCGTCGAGGGCTTCGACCTCGAGGTGCCCGACGGCGCCTTCTTCGGCCTGCTCGGGCCCAACGGCGCCGGCAAGACGACGCTGATCAGCGCGGTCTGCAACCTGATCCGCGTCACCGAGGGCGAGGTGCTGATCTTCGGCGAGCCGGCCGCGAGCCTGCGGGCGCGCGCGTCGACCGGCCTCGCCGAGCAGGACATCAACCTCGACCGCTTCCTCACGGTGCGCGAGACGCTCGTCTACCACGGCGGCTACTTCGGCATGAACGGCGACGAGGCCGAGGCCCGCGCCGACGAGATGATCGAGGCCTTCGATCTGCGCGCCAAGCGCGGCGTGCGGACCCCGAAGCTCTCCGGCGGCCAGCGGCGCAGGCTGCTGCTCGCCCGCGCGCTGATGCACCGCCCGCGGCTGGTGATCCTCGACGAGCCGACCGCCGGCGTCGACTTCGAGCTGCGGATCGACCTCTGGCGCTACATCCGCCAGCTGCACTCCGAGGGCACGACGATCCTGCTGACCACCCACTACCTCGAGGAGGCCGAGGAGCTCTGCGAGGA
>JAAYBF010000178.1 GCA_012718975.1 Solirubrobacterales bacterium
AGGCTAGGCGGCGGCGGAGATGGATTTGCCTATGTCCGTCATCGCGCTTCCGCCGCTTGCCCGTTCATCCCCCGGGCGCCATCATCGCCCCTTGGCTCAGGCCGGCTCCAGCGCCGACCGCTGCCTTCCCCCGGCATCGAAATTCTCCGGCGCGAGCCAGCGCTCGAGCGCCGCCCGCCGGGCCGGCGGCGGGGCGGTGGCGAGCGCGGTGCGCGCCGCGGCCAGCTCGCGCCGGGCGGTCGCGGCGAGCTCGGCGGCCGAGAGGGCGTCGATCTGCAGCAGGACAAGGCGCACCACCTCGGCGGCGCGGGCCGGGGTCGGCGCGCGGGCGGAGATCGCGACGGCGCCGGCCGGCGCGTCGGCGGCCGCGATCGCCACGCCGTCGAGCAGCGCCGGGTCGATCCCGTCGCGCTCGAGCCGGACCGCCAGCTCCGCCCGGCCGGCGGCGAGCCGGGCGCGCATGTAGGCCGGGTCGATCGACGGCCGCAGCGTCTCGCGCTCGACCGCGACCGCCACCGCCGTCGCGCGGTACTCGGGCTGGCGCGCCAGCGCGAACGCCACCGCCGCGGCGGCGACCGCCAGCGCGCCCAGCGCGACCGCGACCAGGACCGCCCTAGCCGGCACGGAGCTCTCCCTCGCGCGGACCCGCGGCGTGGCGGAAGGCCTGGCCGAGGGCGACGCCGAGCAGCGCCCAGACGACGACCTTGCCCGGCTGCTCGAAGAACTCGCCGGTGAGCGCCAGGACCGCGAAGCCCGCGACCGCGAGCAGCGCCGCCAGGCCGAGCGCCGACGGCTCGGGGCCCGCCCGGACCAGCCGCCGCGCCAGCCCCGCCCAGAGCAGCAACAGCCCGCCGGCGAACGCCAGCGCCCCGGCGGGGCCCTGCTCGACGAGCACCTTCAGGAAGGCGTTGTCGGTCTCGCGCTTGGCCTCCCGGGTGTCGCCGCTGGCATGACCGACGACCCCCAGCCCCGCGCCGAGCGGCTCGGCCGCCACCGCCTCGAGGTCGTCCCCCCACGCCGTGAGGCGCATCCGCATCGACTCGTCGCCGAGCGGGTCGACGAGGCCCCGCGCCCGCTCGCCGGCCTTGTCGTTGGCGCCCGCGGCGACGACCGCCCCCGCGCCGATGCCGAGCACGCCCGCGGCGAGCGCCGCCCCGAGCGCGAGCCGCCGCGTGCGCGCCAGGCGGCCGTCGGCGACCAGCAGCACGAGCGCGGCGACGGCGACCGCGACGACCGCGACCAGCGGCGCCCGTCCGTAGGACGCGACGAGCGCGACGCCGGCGGCGGCGGCGGCCGCGAGCGCCCAACGCCGCGCGGGCGTCAGCAGGCCGAGCACGAGGCAGAACGCGGCCGCCGGCACCAGGTAGCTCTCCATGCCGACGGTCCCGGAGAACGAGCCGACGGCACGGAAGGCCGTCGAGACCTCGGTGACCGAGTCCTGGGCGAGCGCGAACGTCCGCTCGGCGCCCGACGGGCCGAGCGCGACCCGCAGCGCCGCGTAACCGGCCACGGCCCCGAAGGCCGCCAGCAGCGCCGTGACCAGCGGCCGCACCCGCTCGCGCGGGGCGCAGAAGGCGACCGCCGCCGCGGGCAGGACGACGACGTAGAGCTGGGTCAGGCGTAGGCCGCCGAGACCCGCGCCGAGCGCCGGGGAGAGCGCCAGGTGGAGCCCGGAGAGGCCGAGCCAGACCGCGAGCAGGGCGATGCCGGCCCGCTCCAGCCGGCCGGCGGCGACCCAGATCCGCCGTGGCGTGCGGAGCCGGTCGCGGCCGAGCACGCCGGCCACCGCGACCAGCAGGCAGAGGTCGAGCAGCGCAGCGGCGACCGCCTCGGGCTCGAGCCCGAGCGGGGGCCCGGAGGCGGCGATCGCGATCTTGGCGGTCCCCTCGAAGCCGAACAGCGCGAGCGCGGCGACCAGCGCGTAGGCCGGCGCGCGCCAGGCGAGCGCGGCGACCGCGGCCGCGAGGACGGCCAGCACCGCAAGCGCGGGCCAGAGCGCGACCGTCGCGACGAGCGCCGGCGCGGCGACGGCGAGCGCCGCCCAGCAGGCCCCGCGCGCGGCGCGACTCCTCCAGGCGCCACGGCCGGCCGCCCAGGCTCCGGCGGCGAACAGCGCCGCGTAGGCCACCGCGAGCCCGAGGCCGAGCGCGGCCGCGAGCCCGCGCGTCGGCGCCGTCTCCGCCATGGCGGCGGCGGCGAGCGCGAGCGGCGCCGCGAGCGCGGCGGCGCCGAGTGGCGCGGCCAGCAGCCCCGCCACCGCCCGCGACGGCGCGAGCCGGGCGCGCACGACGGCGACGAGGCACCAGGCGCAGCCCGCGCCGAGGCCGGCGGCGGTCCCGATCGCCGCTCCGGTGGTCCCGAGCACCGCCACCAGCACCGCCACGGCCGGCACGTAGACGGCCGCCGCGACCCCGGCCGCGGCCGCCTCGATCCCCGGCCGGCCGCCCGCCTGGGCGAGCGCATAGCCGGCGGTCGCGAGCGCCGAGGCGGCGAAGCCGGCGCAGAGGATCCAGGCGAGGCCGACCGCGCCCTCGACCTCTGGGCCGACCCACGCCGGGATCACCAGCGGCGCGGCGACGGCGAGCGCCCCGAACGCCCCGGCTACCAGCAGCGCCAGCCGCCGCCCCGAGCGCGCGAACTCGGCGGCGGCGGCCGCCGGGCCGGCGGTCGCCGCCAGCCGCGTCAGGGTCGGCAGCAGCGGCACCGCCGCCTGGCCCATCAACGTCCGCAGCCCCCCGACGAGCAGGCTCGCCGCGCCGTAGCCGGCGGCCGCCGCCGCGCCGACGAGCGCCGCGACCACCAGCCGCTCGTACTGCAACGCGCCGATCAGCGACAGCCGCGACGCCTGCGGCGGCAGGCCGAAGCGCAGCAGCTCGCCGAGACGGCCGCGGCGGACCGCGTCCACGCGCAGCAGCGGCCCGTCGAACGCCGCGGTCGCGGCGGCGAGCGCGACCGCGAGCGTCGCCAGCCAGGCGGCGAGCTGCGCGCCGGCGAGCGCCGCGACGCCGCCGCCGCCGGCCAGCACGGCCGTGATCCCCGCGCCGAGCAGGGCCGCGTAGGTGAGCCGGACGGCGGCGAGCAGCCCGATCCGGTCGAGTCCGATCAGCGCTCCCTCCAGCACCCCGGCGGCGTTGACGGCGACGCCGGTCACGACCGCCAGCCGCAGCGCGGTCACGGTCTCCGGCTCGCCGCCGCCGTCGAGCAGCGCGGCGAACGCCGGCGCCGCCAGCCAGGCGGCCGCGCCGACGGCCATCCCCAGCGCCAGGCTCGCCGCGAGCGCGGTGCTCGCCAGCTCGCGTGCCGCGCGCCGGTCGCCGCGCGCCAGCGCGAAGGCGAGCAGCCGCCCGACCGCCGGCGCGAAGCCGCCGTCGACGACGCCGTAGAGCCCGGCGACGGCGACCGCGACGACCCAGATCCCGTAACCGTCCGCGCCGAGCGTGTCGACCAGGAACGGCGTCGCGACGAGCAGCACCGCGAGCACCGCGCCGCGCGAGCCGACGGCGAGCAGCGAGCGGCCGGTCACCGGACCGCCTCCGCGCCCGCTACGCTCGCGCGCCGATGGGCCCGACGCGCGTGCTGGCCGTGCTCCACCTCGCCGGGGTCAGCGGACCGGCGCGGTCGCTGCGGCCGTGGCTGGAGCGCGTGACCGACGGCGGCGAGCTCGAGCTCGCCGTGCCCGCCGGCGGCGACGGCGGCGCCGCGGCCGTCTACGGCCCTTCGGCGAAGGTCACCGAGCTGCCCTACGAGGCGCTCGTCCTGCCGCGCTCCCCCGCCGACGCCGCCCGCCTCGCCGCCGCCGCGCGCCGTCGCACGCGGGCGCTGCGCGGCCACCTGCGCGCCCGCCGCCCCGACCTCGTCGTGGTCGCGACCGCGACGCTGCCGTGGGCGCTCGCGGCCGCCCGCCTCGAGCGGGTGCCGGCGATCGCCTACGTGGGCGAGATCGTGCCGACCGGGCCCGACCCGCTGCGCGCGGCCGGCGGGCGGGCGGTCGTGACGGCCACGCGCCGGCTCGCCGCCGCGGTCGTCTGCTGCTCGGAGGCTGCGGCCGCGCCGTTCGGCGGCCCCGGCGCCGTGGAGGTGATCGCGCCCGGGATCGAGCCGCCGCGCGGCGGCGACGGCGATCGCTTCCGGCGCGAGCACGGCCTCGCCGGCGCCGACCCGCTGCTGCTCGTCGTCGGCAACCTCAGCCGCCAGCGCGGCCAGGACGTCGCGATCGAGGCGCTCGCGCAGGTCCGCCGGCGGCTGCCGCGCGCCGGCCTCGCGCTCGCCGGAGCCGCCCACCCGCGGCCCGCCGACCGCGCCTACGCCGCCGAGCTGCGCGCGCTCGCGGCGCGGCTCGGCGTCGGCGAGGCGGTCGCCTTCGCGGGCGCCGTCGCCGACATGGCCTCCGCCTACGCCGCCGCCGACGTGGTCGTCAACCCGATCCGCGCCGCCGAGGGCCTCGGCCGCGCCGCGCTCGAGGCGCTCGCCGCCGGCCGACCGGTCGTCGCCAGCGCCGTCCCGGGCGTGACCGAGGCGCTCGCCGGCGGCCGCGCCGGCCTGCTCGTCGAGCCCGGCGACCCGGCGGCGCTCGCGGCGGCGGTGCTGCGCCTCGCCGGCGACCGGGCGGAGCGCGAGCGGATCGTGCGCGCGGGCGGCGACCACGTCCGCGCCGCCTACGCCGTCGAGCGCGGCGCCGCGGCGTTCGCGGCGGTCGCGGCCGAGGCGCTGTCGGAGTAGCGCCGCCAGGCGCTGTTGCGGGCGAGCGCGGCGCGCAGGCCGGCGGCGGGATCCAGCGCGACCGGCGCCGGGTCGGCCGCCCGCCGCTCGGCCCGCCACTCGCGCAGCCCGGCGACCCGGCCGCGCAGCGGCGCCGCGGTGCGCGCGGTCGCCGCGACGTAGGCGCAGTGCAGCAGATCGTGGGCGACCATCCGCGGCCCGTGGCGGCGCAGCTGGGCCGCGGTCGCGTTGCGCGCCAGCAGCCGCACCCGGTTGCGGCCGACGTGGAAGTGCTTGGCCGGCGAGCCGTGCCGGGCGGTGGCCGAGTGGCGGTGCCAGGCGACCGCGTCGGGCACGTAGAGCGCCCGCCAGCCGCGGGCGCGCGCCCGCCAGGCGACATCGACGTCCTCGAGGTAGAGGAAGAACGCCTCGTCGAAGCCGCCGATGTCGGCGAGCATCGCGCGGCGGTAGAGCGCCGCGCCGGCGCTGACGCCGAAGACCTCGCGCGGCGGGCCGCCGCCGGCCTCCAGCGGCAGCCCGGCGAGCCGGTCGGCGGCGACGCCGAGCACGTCGACCGACACGCCGGCCGAGTTGATCACGTCCGGGTCGGCCGCGAAGCGGATCTGCGCCCCCGCGGCGCCGACGCGCGGGTCCACAGCAGCCGCCGCGAGCAGCCGCTCGAGCGCCGTCGGGGCGAGCGTCATGTCGCTGTTGACCAGCAGCGCCCACTCCTCGTCGCCGCCCGCCAGCCCGGCGTTGACGCCGGCGCCGAAGCCGTCGTTGACCGCCCGCTCGACGACCTCGACGGCCGGGAAGCGCCGCCGCACCAGCTCGACCGAGCGGTCCGACGACGCGTTGTCGACGACGACCGCGCGCGCCGGCCCCGGGTGGCGGGCCAGGCAGGCGAGCAGCGCCTCCAGGCACGCCCCGAGCAGCCGCTCGCCGTCGTGGTTGACGATCAGCGCGCGGACGCCCGCCATGCGAGCTGCCTCCTCCCGACCGCGCTGCGCGTCAGCGAGACCGCCAGCTTCGCCCCGATGCCGGCGTAGACGACCCACGCCCCGAGCGGCCGCTCGGCGCCGTGGAACTTGCGGTAGAAGCGGCCCATGCCGCGGTGGAAGGCGACGTTCTGGCGCGGCGCCCGCCACGTCCCCGCGGCGCCGCCCTTGACGTGGACGAAGGTCGCGCCGCCGTCGTAGAGGACCTTCCAGCCCGCCTGGTGGAAGCGGTAGCACCAGTCGAGGTCCTCCATGTACAGCCAGTAGGCCTCGTCGAGCAGGCCGACGTCGGCGAGCGCGTCCCGCCGGACGAGCATGAAGGCCCCGTTGACGGCGTCGACCTCGCCGCGCTCGCGCTCGCCGAGGTCGGGGGCGCGGTAGCCGCCGAGCGCGCGGCTGTCGCTGCGCCGTCCGATCCCGGCGAAGTGGGCGAGCGCCGACAGCGGCGTCGGGAACGACCGCTTCGCGGCGTGGTCGAAGGTCCCGTCGGGCTGGACCAGCCGGCAGCCCGCCATCCCGACATCCGGATTGGCGTCCATCAGCGCGACCATGTGGTCGAGCGCGCCCTCGGTCGCCTCGGTGTCCGGGTTGAGCGCCAGCACGTACTCGGCGCGCGCCCGCGCCAGCACGACGTTGTTGGCGACCGAGAAGCCGGCGTTGCGGTCGAGCGCGACGACCTCGACGGCCGGGAAGCGGCGCCGGACCTCCTCGACGGTCCCGTCGCCGCTGGCGTTGTCGACGAGGTGGACGACCATCTCCCCGCCGCGCAGCGGATGGCGCTCGAGCGAGTCCAGGCAGGCGAGCACGTGGTCGCGGCAGCGGTAGGAGACGATCACGACCTCGAGCTTCGGCGCGGCCATCAGTAGGCCCCCTGGCCGGCGAGCACCGCCGGGCCGGTGCGCAGCAGGATGTCGAGGTCCTTGCGCAGCGAGTAGTTCTCGATGTACTCGCGCTCGACGGCGACCCGCTCCTCGAGCGTCAGCTCGCCCCGGCCGTGGACCTGCATCGGCCCGGTGATCCCCGGCCGCACCGACAGCCGGACCGCCTCGGCGGGGCTGTAGCGGCGGGTCAGCCAGACCTCCTCGGGCCGCGGGCCGACGAGGCTCATGTCGCCGCGCAGGACGTTGACCAGCTGCGGCAGCTCGTCGAGGCTGAGCCGGCGCAGCAGCCGGCCGACGCGGGTCACGCGCGGGTCGGCGGCGAGCTTGAAGACGGGCTCGGCGAGGCCGTCGACGTCGACGACGTCGCCCAGCCGGGCCTCGGCGTCGGCGACCATCGTGCGCAGCTTGAGCATCGTGAAGGGGACCCCGTAGCGGCCCGCGCGCCGCTGGCGAAACAGCGGCGAGCCCGGCGACTCGATCCGGATCGCCGCCAGCGCCGCCAGCAGCAGCGGCGCCGTGAGCGTCAGCGCGACCGCCGCGCCGGCGACATCGACCGCCCGCTTGAGCGCCATCGTGGAGCGGCTCGGGTCCCAGGTGCGGAACTCGATCAGCGGCAGCTCGGCGAGGTGGTTGAGCTGGACGGCGGTGCCGAGCGTGGCGCGCAGCGGCGGCGCGACGCTGACCTTCACCCCGGCCGCCCGGCCGGCGCCGACGACGCGCGCGACGGTCGCCTCGTCGAGGTCCTCGAGGGCGAGGATCACGCGCTCGTAGCGGCCGGCGGCGATCCCGTCCTCGAGCGCGTGCAGCGGGCCGTCGGCGGCCTCGACGCCCCCCGGGATCGCCAGCCGCCCGGCGAGCCGGACGTGGTGGCCGCGCTCGAGCTCGAGCTTGCGCGCCAGCGCGGTCGCGAGCTCGCCCGAGCCGACCACCAGGCCACGCTCGGGCGCCACCAGCGCCCGCCAGGCGCGCCGCGCGAGCCCGCGCAGCAGGAACGTCGCGGCGAACGCGACGCCCCAGAGCAGCAGCGCCTCCTGCAGCGAGAGCCCCGTGCCCGGCACCAGCGCCAGCGCCACCAGCGTCAGCGCCGCCGAGATCGTGACCGCGTGGAAGATCCCCGACAGCTCGTCGACGGTCTGGTGGCGCAGCCGCGTGTGGTCGCGGTCGTAGAGCCCGTTGACCTTCGCGACGACGATCCAGACCGGCAGGGTCGCGCAGACCAGCGCCGTCGAGCGCTCGTCGCCGACGAACCCGGTCGCGACGGCCGCCGCGATCACCGCGAGCGCGTCGGCCGCGGCGAGCAGGCGGCGGCGCAGGGCGTCCTTCCAGGCGCGTCCGCGCGGCCGGCGCAGCGCCCGTGCGAGCCCGGCGGCGCGCGGCCGGGCGGCGGCCCCGTCGCCGATCGGGGCGATCGCCGGCGCCTGCAGCTCGTGCTCGGCCGCGAGGCCGCTCACGACGTCTCCCCGACGCGGGGCATATGACGGCTGTCAGGCACCCTATGCCGGTCGTCAGTGGGCCGGACGGCCTGTAGGAAACCGGCCGATTCTCGACGGGACGACCCCCGCCGCCGCTATGTTGGCCGGCGTGCGCGGGCCCCGCTCAGGCCTATTGGCAGTCCTCGCCGCGGCCGTCGTCGCCGCGGCCGTCCCGGCGACCGCCCCGGCGCGGCCGGCGGTGCCCGGCGCGCTGCTCGGCATGCAGGCCTGGGCCGACCCGAGCGAGGCCGACTTCGAGCGGATGCGCTCGGCCGGCGTGCGGGTGCTGCGCGACAACCTGAGCTGGTCGGTCGTCGAGCCCGAGCGCGGCCAGCGGCTCTGGGACCGCTACGACGCCGTCTTCGAGCGCGCCGCCCGCAACGGGATCGAGGTCTCGCCCGTGCTCGTCGGCACGCCGGCGTTCGCGGCGTCGATCCCGCAGTACCCCCCGCGGGCCGGCCAGCGCCGCGCGTTCGCCCGCTTCGTGGCCGACGCGGTCGCCCGCTACGGCCGCGGCGGCTCGTTCTGGAGCGAGCGGCCCGGGCTGCGAACCCGCCCGGCGACCGCCTGGCAGGTCTGGAACGAGCCGAACCTCGGCGTCTGGTGGAACGGCCGCCCGAACGTTCGCCAGTACCTGGTGCTCGTCCGGCAGGTCCGTCGCGCGGTGCTCGCACGCGACCCGCAGGCGCGGATCGTGCTCGCCGGCATGCCGGTCACCAAGCGCGACACCCGCGCCCCCCACTTCCTGCGCCAGATCTACCGGCGGCCGGGCGCCAAGCGGCTCTTCGACGCCGTCGCCGTCCACGCGTTCGCGAGCTCGGCGACCGGCGCGGTCGGGGTCGTGCGGCGCACGCGGGCGATCATGAACGCCGCGCGCGACCGCTCCACCCCGCTCTGGGTGACCGAGATCGGCTGGGGCTCGCGGCCCGGGGCGCTGCCCGACCACCTCAGCACCGACGAGCGGACCCAGGCCGCGCGGCTACGCACCGCGCTGACCCGGCTCGCCCGCCTGCGCCGCCGGCTCGGCGTCGAGCGCGCCTTCTGGTTCGCCTGGCAGGACCGCGAGCTGGCCGCCGGCGAGGGCGACTGGTGGGCGGTCCACAGCGGCCTGTTGCGCGTCGACGGCAGCGCCAAGCCGGCCTGGCGGGCGTTCAGCCGGCTCGGCCGGCGCTGACCGGCACGAGCACCGCCCACCGCCCCGCCCCGCTCCCGCCGCGCGCGGCGACGCGCCAGCGGCCGCCGTCGGCGAGCGCCGCGAGCGCCGGGTCGGCGAGCATCCGCGCGTCGGCGTAGAGGTGGGTGACGCCGTCGGCGCGCAGGCGCCGCCCCAGCGCCGGGCCGGCGGCGGCCAGCTCGTCGCGGTAGGAGATCGACCGGCAGCCGCCGATCGGGACGAGGTAGGCGCACGGCTCGGCGCCGGCCTGCGGGACGACGAGCGTCGCCGGACCGCCGTCCGCGACGAACGGGCGCAGACGCTGGTACTGCTCGGCGAGCGGACGCGGGTCGTCGGCGCGGTAGTGCGGCGGCAGCGCCACCACGAGCGCGAGCGGGACCGCGACCGCCGCGAGCGCCAGCGTCCGCTCGACCGCCGGCCGGCCGCGCACGAGCGCCGCGGTCGCGAGCGCGGCCGCGGCCATGACCCCCGCGGTCAGGCCGAACATGTAGGAGGGCCGCGGCCGCGCGTCGAGCACGACGACCGCCAGCGTGACCGCCGCGATCGCCGCGAGCGCGAACCACGCCCAGCGCTGGCGGGCCAGCGTCGCCGCCCAGTGCTCGCGGTCGCGCCGCAGCCGCACGGCGCCGGCGGCCAGCAGCGCCAGCAGGGCGACGGTCAGCGCGGTCGCCCACCGGCGCTCGAGCTTCGCCGGCGGGTAGTCGGGGTTGTCGTCGCCGCTGACCCCGTTGAACAGCGCCAGCTGCAGACCCCCGGGCAGCAGGTGCAGGTTCCAGGCGGTGAAGGCGGCCATCTCGCCCGGGTTGGCGCTCCACGCGTCGGCGAGCGTCGGCCGCGGCTTGCCGAAGAGCCGCCCGGCGAGCCGCTCGCAGTCGGCGAACGGGTTGCCCTCCCAGCCCGGGTGGCGCTGGGCGTAGTTGGTGCCGAAGACCTGGCAGACGTTGAGCGTCTGCTTGGCCTGCCAGGTGTCGCGGGCACGCTCCCACTGGAAGATCGACCGCTCGTGGACCGCGCCGGCGACCAGCAGCGCGACCGCCAGCGGCACGAGCGTCGCGACCGCCAGCCGGCGCGGCGCCGGCCCCGTCCCCGCCCGCCAGCCGCGCCAGGCCGCCAGCGCGAGCGCAGCGGCCAGCAGCGCCGCGATCAGCGCGGTCTCGTTGCGGACGAGGATCGCCCCGGCGACGATCAGCGCCAGCGCCCAGCCGCGCCGCCACGGTCCGGGATCGTCGGTCAGCAGCAGCGCTACCCCGAGCAGCGGCAGCGCCGAGAAGAGGTGGACCTCGAAGACGGTGTCGAAGACGATCGGCAGCACCGCCCACCAGCAGGCCACCACCAGCGCGAGCGGCGCCGGCGCCAGCCTCCGCATCAGCGCGAGCACGAGCGCGACCGCGGCGAGCGCGATCGCCGCGCGGTGCAGCGGCATCGCCGCGGTCGCGTCGTCGCCGGTCAGCCAGCGGGCCGTGCCGAGCAGCGCGGTGTAGACGGGCGACCAGGCGACGTTGACCTTCAGGTCGTCGAACCAGAGGTCGGCCCACTGCCAGTAGCCGGCCGAGTCGCCGGTGCTGAGATCGTCGTCCCAGACACCCCAGAGCGCGCGCGCCTGGACCGCCAGCGCGGCCGGGTAGGCGAACCACGCCCGCTCCGGCAGCCGCCCGACCCGCTCGAGCACCGACCCCGCTCTCGCCACCGCGCCAGCCTAACCGGCGCGCGCGGGGCTGCGACACTCTGGGCCGTGGACCTCGACCGTCTCGACACCCTGCTCGCCGAGCGCGGCGAGCCGGCGTTCCGCGCCCGCCAGGTGTGGGAGTGGCTCGCGCGCGGCGCCGCCTCCTACGAGGAGATGACGAACCTGCCGGCGGCGCTGCGGGAGGCGCTCGCGGCGGAGCTGGCGCTCTCGTCGCTCGCGGTCGAGGCGGAGGCGCTCGCCCGCGACGGCACCGAGAAGGCGCTCTTCCACACCGCCGACGGCCGGCCGATCGAGGCGGTCCTGATGCGCTACCGCGACGGGCGGCGGTCGCTGTGCCTGTCGAGCCAGTCGGGCTGCCCGCTGACCTGCACGTTCTGCGCGACCGGGACGATGCGCTTCGGCCGCAACCTGACCGCCTCGGAGATCCTCGACCAGGCGCTGCACTTCCGCCGCAAGGAGGCGGTCGACCACGCGGTCTTCATGGGGATGGGCGAGCCGCTGCTCAACCTCGACAACGTGCTCGCCGCCTGCGACCGGCTGCCCGACGTCGGCATCCACCCCTCCTCGACGACGATCTCGACGGTCGGCTGGATCCCCGGGATCGAGCGGCTCACCCAGCGCGACGGGCCGACGATCCGCCTGGCGCTGTCGCTGCACGCCCCCGACGACGCGCTGCGCTCGGAGCTGATGCCGGTCAACGACCGCTACCCGCTCGCCGACGTGCTCGACGCCTGCCGCGCCTGGAGCGCGGCGCGCCGGCGCAAGGTCTACGTCGAGTACCTGATGCTCGCCGGGGTCAACGACCGCTACGAGCAGGCGGTCCAGCTCGCCGCGATCCTCACCCCCCAGAACACCTTCAAGGTCAACCTGATCCCCTACAACCCGACCGACTCCCCCTACGAGGGCTCCGGCCGCGACGCGATCGACGCCTTCCGCGCCGCCCTGACCGAGCGCGGCGTCCCGGCCACCGTCCGCCTCACCCGCGGCCGCGACATCGACGCCGCCTGCGGCCAGCTCGCCGTCAAGGCCGCCTAGCGCCCCAAGGCGCCCCCACCGGGGCTCCGATGAGTGATCGTGCAGTCCAGGACCGATAAATCACTCATCGAAGCGGTCAGGGGGCCGTGGCGGCCGCCAGGCCGCGAGGCCCCCGATGACGCCGCCAGGCGACGCTAATCGGCGCTCTGGCGCTGCTCGCCGGCTTTGAGGAGGCGATCCCGCAGCTCCTGCTCGTCCTCCGGCGTCGGGTCGAACTGGGCGATGTCGGGGAGCGCGTCGAGGGCCTCGAGGCCGAAGAGCTTCTGGAAGAGGTCGGTGGTGCGGTACATGACGGCGCCGAAGCGGGAGCGGCCGCCCTCCTCGATCAGGCCGCGCTCGAGCAGGGTGCCGACGGCGGACTCGGAGGCGACGCCGCGGATGCGGGCGATCTCGGGCCGGGAGACGGGCTGGAGGTAGGCGACGACGGCGAGGCACTCGGCCTGGGCCTGGGTGAGCGGCGGGGTGCGCGGCTTGGCGAGCAGGCGGCGGGCGGCGGGCTCGGCGACGGGGTCGGTGGCGAGGGTGAAGCCGCCGGCGACCTCGCGCAGGACGACGCCGCGGTAGCCCTCGGCGTAGTGCTCGCGGAGGCGGTGCAGCGCGGCGACGACGCGGTCCTCGTCGGCCTGGCAGGCGTCGGCGAGCGCGTCGAGGGAGACGGGGTCGGGCGAGAGGAACAGCAGCGCCTCGACGATCCGGGCGAGGTCCTGCATGCCGACGGGCTCGCCGGCCGCGGGGGCCGCCGCGGGCGCGGGCTTGTCGCCGGGCTCGCCGGCGTCCGGCGCCGCGGATGCCGCTTCGGGTGCGGGGGTGTCGTCGGGCTGCTCGCTCATGCGCCCTTCCCGGCGCTGATGGTGATCGGGCCGAAGGACTCGCTCTGCTCCCAGTCGGCCTCGCCGGCCTTGTAGAGCTCGAGCAGCGCGAAGAGGGTGACGGCCTCGGTGAGGCGGTCGGCGCCCTTGACGGCGTCGTCGAAGCTGAAGCTGCCGGCGCGGGCGAGCAGGCCGCGCATGTGGGCGAGCCGCTGCTCGATCGAGACGTGCGGGCGGGCGACGTGGCCGAGGTCGAGCTTCGGCGGCACGCGCAGCAGTCCGCCGATCGCCTTGGCGAGGCGGTTGGGGTCGTAGCAGGCCTCGGCGGTCTCGTAGGAGACGCGGCGCAGCGAGGCCGGCAGCGGCGCGGAGCGGTAGCGGTGGCCGTCCTCGGCGGCGAGCCGCTCGATCAGGTGGCCGGCGGCCTGCTTGTAGCGCCGGTACTCGAGCATCCGGGCGAGCAACTCCTCGGCCGCCTCGCCGGGCTCGAGGTCGAGTCCCTCCTCGTCCTCGCGCGGCAGCATCAGGCGCGACTTCAGCTCGAGCAGCGCGGCGATCAGGACGAGGAACTCGGTGGTCGCCTCGAGGTCGATCTCGCCGGTCCGCTCGAGGTGGTCGACGTAGGCGAGCACGACGTCGGCGAGCTCGACCTCGAGCAGGTCGACCTCCTCGCGCAGGACGAGCGTCAGCAGGAGGTCGAACGGCCCCTGGAAGACCTCCAGGTCCAGGTCGAGCGCGGCGACGGACACCCGCAGAGCGTAGAGGCCGCGACCGACGCCGCGCTACGGCGCGCCGACGCCCATCGCGTGGCGGACGTCGGCGAGCGTGGCGGCGGCCAGATCGCGCGCCCGCGCGGCGCCGGCGGCGAGGGTCGCCTCGAGCGCCGCGTCGTCGGGGCGCAGCTCGGCGTAGCGCTCGCGGACGGGGCGCAGGTAGTCGGCGACGGCCTCGGCGACGGCGGCCTTGAAGTCGCCGTAGCGCTGGCCGTCGAACTCGCGCTCGACGTCCTCGGGCGTGACGCCGCGGGTGACCGCGTAGATCTCGATCAGGTTGGAGATCCCGTCCTTGCCGGGCCCGCGGCGGACCTCGGCGCCGGAGTCGGTGACGGCGCTCTTGATCTTCTTGACGATCGCCTTCTCGTCCTCGTCGACGTAGATGCGCCCGCGCTCCTCGCTGGAGGTGGTCGACATCTTCGCGGTCGGGTCCTGGAGGTCCATGATCCGCGCGCCGACCGCGGGGATGCGGTGCTCGGGGACGGTCAGGACGTCGCCGTAGGTGGCGTTGAAGCGGATCGCGACGTCGCGCGTGAGCTCGAGGTGCTGGCGCTGGTCGTCGCCGACGGGGACCTCGTCGGCGCGGTAGGCGAGCACGTCGGCGGCCTGCAGCACCGGGTAGAGGAACAGCCCGGCGGAGACGAGCTCGCGCTGGCGGGCCGACTTCTCCTTGAACTGGTGCATCCGGTTGAGGTCGCCGTGGGCGGTGACCGAGGCCAGCAGCCAGCACAGCTCGGTGTGCTCGCGCACGTCGCTCTGGCGGAAGAGGATGCAGCGGTCGGGGTCGAGCCCGGAGGCGATCAGCATCGCGGCGGTGTCGTAGACGTAGCGGCGCAGCTCGGCCGGCTCGTAGGAGACGGTGATCGCGTGCAGGTCGACGATGCAGTAGATCGCCGGGTCGCCGCGGTCCTGGCCCTCGACGTAGCCGCGGATCGCGCCGATGTGGTTGCCGAGGTGCTTGCGCCCGGTCGGCTGGATGCCGCTGAAGATCCTCATCCGGCGCGGGAGGCTATCCGTTGGCGAGCGCTTCGAGGCGGTCCCCGTCGCGCGGGTCGACGCGCTCGATGCCGGCGACGCCGTCGAAGTCGGAGTCCGCGCTGACGAGGACGGCCAGCCCCTGGCGCTCGGCGACCGCGACGTGCACGGCATCCGCGGCATCCAGCGCGGGATTGCGGTCCACGACGCTCAAGGTCGCCAGCAGCGTGTCGCGGTCGATCGGATGCACGACGGAGCAGATTGCGACGGCCTGCCTGGCGTGGACCGTGGCTTGGGGATCCTCCCGCCGCAACCGCTGACGCGCGAACTCCTGGATCGCGTGGGTGCTCGTCTCACCTCGCAGCCTGCCCCGCACGACCGCGTCGAGGACGGCGCGGGCGGGCTCGCGCAGCGGCGAGTGGCCGCCTACCGCGTAGACGAAGACGTTGGTATCGAGGTAGACGCGGCTCAATCGAGCTCCTCGTCGGCCCACCGGCGCAGGTCGCGCTTGAGCTCCTCCGGCGTACCGACGTGGACCGGCGGCGCGGCGAGGAACGCCTCGAGCGCCGCGACGGCCTCGCTGCGGTCGTCGCGCTCGAGCTCGCGGTCGATCGCGGCGCGGATCAACCCGCCGACCGAGGTGCCGCTCGCGGCGGCGCGCTCGCGCAGGCGGTCGAATCGGCTGTCGTCGAGGAGAACGTGCACACGCCGATTCAAGCGGGTCATGTGCACATGCTACACACACATGTGCGTCAGCTTCGGCGCAGGAAGGTTACGAATCGGTCGCCGCGGGCTGGCGGACGACGGGGTGCTTGGCGGCGGCGGCCTCGTCGAGGCGGCGGACCGGGGTCGTGTAGGGCGCGTTGCGGGCGATCTCGGGGTCCTCGGCGGCCTCGGCGAGGATGGCGGCGACGATCTGCGCGAACTCGTCGAGCGTCTCCTTGGTCTCGGTCTCGGTCGGCTCGATCATCAGCGCCTCGTCGACGAGCAGCGGGAAGTAGACCGTCGGCGGGTGGACGCCGTGGTCGAGCATCCGCTTGGCGATGTCGAGCGTCTTGATGCCAAGCCGGTCGCGCGCGCCGCGGCCGGAGAGCACGAACTCGTGCATGCAGGTGCGGTCGAAGGCGATCGGCAGGTGCTCGGCGATCTCCGGCGCGGCGAGCAGCGCGCGCAGGTAGTTGGCGTTGAGCACCGCGGTCTCGGACGCCTCGCGCAGCCCCTCCGCCCCGAGCGAGCGGATGTAGGCGTAGCTGCGCACGAAGACGCCGAAGTTGCCCTGGAAGCCGCGCAGCTTGCCGATCGACTTCGGCCGGTCGTGGTCGAGGTTGTAGCGCGGGCCGTGGCCGTTCTCGGACGGGATCCGCACCACCTGCGGCCGCGGCAGGAACGGCTCGATCCGCTCGGAGACCGCGATCGGCCCCGCGCCCGGCCCGCCGCCGCCGTGCGGCTGGGTGAACGACTTGTGCAGGTTGAAGTGGACGATGTCGAAGCCCATGTCGCCCGGCCTCGAGATGCCCATCACCGCGTTGAGGTTCGCCCCGTCGTAGTAGAGGGTCGCCCCCACCCCGTGCACGATCGCCGCGATCTCCTCGATGTTGGAGTCGAACAGCCCGAGCGTGTTCGGGTTGGTGAGCATCAGGCAGGCGACGTCGTCGTCGGCCTTGGCGCGCAGGTCGTCGAGGTCGACGCCGCCGTCGGGCGCGGTGCCGACCTTGACCACCTCGTAGCCGGCCATCGTCACCGTCGCCGGGTTGGTGCCGTGGGCGGTGTCCGGGGTCAGGACCTTCGTCCGCCGCTCGCCGCGATCCTCGTGGTAGGCGCGCGTGACCAGCAGCCCGGCCAGCTCGCCGTGCGAGCCCGCCGACGGCTGCAGCGAGACGTGCGGCAGGCCGGCGATCTCCCCGAGCGCCGACTGCAGGTTGAACATCAGCTCGAGCGCGCCCTGGGCCAGCTCGGCGTCCTGGAGCGGATGCAGCCGCGCGTGGCCGGGCAGCGCCGCGACCCGCTCGTGCAGCTTCGGGTTGTGCTTCATCGTGCACGAGCCGAGCGGGTAGAAGCCGGTGTCGAGGTCGAAGTTGCGCTTCGACAGGCCGTTGAAGTGGCGGACGATCTCCGGCTCGGAGACCTCCGGCAGCGCCGCCGGCTCGCCGCGCCGCGCCCAGTCGGGCAGCAGCTCCTCGACCGGGACCTCCGGCACGTCGCACTCCGGCGCGACGAACGCCCGCCGGCCGGCGACCGACTTCTCGTAGATCGTCTCGGTCTCGCGCCCGGCGCGCGGGTCCACACTCACGCCGGCGCTCCCTCGCGCACGCCGCCGAGCACCGCGGCGAGACGGTCGATGTCGGCGCGGGTGCGCCGCTCGGTGAGCGCGACCAGCAGACCGTCGCCGTACTCGGGGTAGTCGCGGCCGAGCCGGTAGCCGGGGTTGATGCCCGCCGCCCGCGCCCGCGCGAGCGCGGCGTCGAGGTCGGGGACCCGGACGGCGAACTCGCGCACGACCGGACCGGGGTTGATCGCCTCCAGGCCGACCGCCTCGCGGGCGTAGTGGGTGCGGCGCAGCAGCAGCTCGCCGAGCTCGACGAGGCCGCGGCGGCCCAGCCACGACAGGTAGATCGTGCCCGCGAGCGCGTTGAGCGCCTGCGCGGTGCAGATGTTGTGGGTCGCCTTCTCGCGCCGGATGTGCTGCTCGCGCGTCTGCAGCGTCAGCACGAAGCCGCGCTTGCCGTCGACGTCGCGCGTCTCGCCGGCGATCCGGCCCGGCAGCTTGCGGATGAACCGCTCGGCGGCGGCGAAGAACCCGAACGACGGCCCGCCGAAGTCGAGCCGGTTGCCGAGCGTCTGGCCCTCGCCGACGCAGACGTCGGCGCCGAGCGCGCCCGGCGGCTCGAGGATCCCGAGCGGGATCGGATCGGCCGCGACGACGAACAGCGCGCCGGTGCGCTTCGCCGCCTCGCCGAGCGCGCCGAGCTCCTCGACGGTGCCGAGGAAGTTGGGCTGGGCGACGAACACGGCGGCGGTGTCGTCGTCGACCAGCGCGGCGAGCGCATCGACGTCGGTCGCGCCGGCGGCGTCCAGGCCCGCCTCCGACACCGTCATTCCGTAGCCGGCGGCGTGGGTGGCGAGCGTCTCGCGGGCGTGCGGATGGACCCCGCGCGAGACGACCAGCCCGCCGCGGCGCGTCTCGAGCTTGGCCAGGTAGGCGGCGGCCGCGACCGCGCTCGGCCCCTCGTAGACCGAGGCGTTGGAGACCGGCAGCCCGGTCAGCTCGGAGATCGCCGTCTGGTACTCGAACATCACCTGCAGCCCGCCCTGGGAGATCTCCGGCTGGTAGGGCGTGTAGGGCGTCAGGAACTCCGAGCGCGACAGGATCGAGTCGACCAGCGCCGGCACGTAGTGGTCGTACATCCCGGCGCCGAGGAAGCTCGTCTCGGCGTCGCAGTCGACGTTGCGCGCCGCCAGCTCGGAGAGGTGCTCGTGGACGTCCTGCTCGGCCATCCCGGCGGGCAGGTCGAGCGGTCGGCCGAGCCGGACCGATTCGGGGATCTCGGCGAAGAGGTCGTCGACGGAGCCGACGCCGATCGCGTCGAGCATCGCGCGGCGGTCGGCGTCGGTTGCTGAGGTGTAGCGGCTCATCAGAGGGTGCGGTGGAGGTTGCCGGCGGCGGCGGACGGCCTGCCGCGGCTGCGCGCCTCGCTCCGTCTACGTAAGCAGATCGCGGTAGGCCGCGACGTCCAGCAGGGCGTCGAGCTCGGCCGGGTCGCTGAGACGGACCTTGACCAGCCAGCCGTCGCCGTAGGGGTCGTCGTTGATCCGCTCGGGCGCGTCGGCGAGCGCCTCGTTGACCTCGACGATCTCGCCCGACAGCGGCGCGAAGACGTCGGAGACCGCCTTGACCGACTCGACCTCCGCGTAGGCCGCGTCCTTGGCGACCGTCGACCCGACCGCCGGCGGGTCGTAGAAGACCACCTCGCCGAGCGCGTCCTGCGCGTACCAGGTGACCCCGAAGGTCGCGACGTCGCCCTCGATCCGCGCCCAGTCGTGCTCGGGGTGGTACTTGAGGTCCTCGGGATAGGTCTCGGCCACGGTGGCTGGGTCTCCTTAGCTCTCGTAGAGGGGCTTGCTGCGTACCTCGGCGGCGCGCACCTTGCCGCGCACGTCGACCTCGATCGGCGTGCCCGGGGAGGCCGCCGCGACCGGAACGTATGCCATCCCGATCCCGACCGCCAGGCAGGGCGACATGCTGCCGCTGGTCACCTCGCCCGGCCCGTGGGCTGTCGCGACCGGGTTGCCCTGGCGCGGGATGCCCGGGCCGGTGAAGGCGAACGGCACCAGTGTCTGGGCGGGCTCGAGGCCGCGCAGCGCGTCGGCGCCGACGAAGCCGGTGTCGAGCTTGCAGGCCCAGCCGAGGCCGGCCTCGATCGGGTTGCGCTCGAGCGAGAGGTCGTTGCCGTAGAGGTGGAAGCAGGCCTCGAGTCGCAGCGTGTCGCGCGCGCCGAGCCCGGCCGGGGCGACCCCCGCCGCCAGCAGCGAGTCCCAGAGCGCACCGGCGTGGCCGGGCGCGACGAGGATCTCGACGCCGTCCTCGCCGGTGTAGCCGGTGCCGCAGACGAGCGCGTCGAAGCCGTCGAAGGCGACGGTCGCGGTGCGCATCCGCGCCGGCAGCTCGGCGCCGGCTACGCGCTCGACCGCCGCGCGCGCCGCCGGGCCCTGGACGGCCAGCATCGCGAAGCGGTCGGCGGCGTCCTCGACGACGACCCCGTCGACGCCGGCGGCGTGCTCGGCGAGCCAGGCGTGGTCGCGGTCGTGGTTGGCGGCGTTGGTGACCGTCAGGTAGCGGTCGTCGCCGAGCCGGTAGGTGAAGAGGTCGTCGAGCACGCCGCCGTCCTCACGGCAGAGCAGCGAGTACTGGGCGCCGCCGTCGGCGAGCTTCGACACGTCGTTGGAGAGCAGCCGCTGCAGGAACGCCTCGGCGCCCGGGCCGCGCGTCTCGACCTCGCCCATGTGCGAGACGTCGAACATCCCGGCGCCCTCGCGCACGGCCAGGTGCTCCTGGCGCACCCCCTCGTACTGGACCGGCATCTCCCAGCCGGCGAACGGCACGAGCCGCGCCCCCGCGGCGACGTGGCGGTCGTGCAGGGGTGTGCGGCGCAGGGTCTCGGCGGTCACGGACACTGCGGCGGGAGGGTATCGGCGTGGCTGCCGCGGAGGCAGGCGCCCCGTATCCCGCCACCGACCGGCCAGGCACCTGAGAGGGGGTCCGGGGGCGCGAGACCCCCGGTTCTCCCTCCTCAGTCCTTGAGGAAGGACGGGATGTCGATGTCGTCGTCGGAGATCTCGAGCGAGGAGCGCTGGTTGTCGTCCATCGAGACGTCGCGGCGGCGGGGCTCGCGGCGGCGGCCGGTGGAGTCCTCGGTGAAGAGGGGGCGCGACTTGGCGCCCTCGAAGCCGGTCGCGATGACGGTCACACGGACGGCGTCGTCGAGGCCGTCGTCGACGACGGCGCCGAAGATGATGTTGGCGTTCTGGTCGGTGGCCGCCTGGATGATCTCGGCGGCCTCGTTGACCTCGAAGAGGCCGAGGTCGCCGCCGCCGGTGATGTTGAGCAGGATCCCGGTGGCGCCCTCGACCGACTGCTCGAGCAGCGGGCTGGAGATCGCGTGGCGGGCCGCCTCGGCGGCGCGGTTCTCACCGCCGGCCTCGCCGATGCCCATCAGCGCCGAGCCGGCGTCCTGCATGATCGTGCGGACGTCGGCGAAGTCGAGGTTGATCAGGCCGGGGATCGTGATCAGGTCGGTGATGCCCTGGACGCCCTGGCGCAGCACGTTGTCGGCCTCGCGGAACGCCTCGAGGATGCTCGTGCGGCGCTCGACGACGGCGAGCAGCTTCTCGTTCGGAATAACGATCAGCGTGTCGACCTGCTCGCGCAGGCGGTCGATCCCCTCGTCGGACTGGCGCTTGCGCTGCGAGCCCTCGAAGTCGAACGGCCGGGTCACGACGCCGACGGTCAGCGCGCCGATCTCCTGCTTGGCGACCTCCGCGACCACTGGGGCCGCACCGGTGCCGGTGCCGCCGCCCTCGCCCGCGGTGACGAAGACCATGTCGGCGCCCTTGAGCGCCTCCTTGATCTCGTCGCGGCTCTCGTTGGCGGCGCCGTAGCCGACCTCGGGCTCCGCGCCGGCGCCGAGCCCGCGCGTGAGCTGGTCGCCGATCTGCAGCTTGACGTCGGCGTCGCACATCTGGAGCGCCTGCGCGTCGGTGTTGACCGCGATGAACTCGACGCCCTTGAGACCGGCGTCGACCATCCGGTTGACGGCGTTGGTGCCGCCGCCGCCGATTCCGACGACCTTGATGACGGCCAAATAGCTTCCGGTGTCCATCGCTTGAATCCTTGCCTCGCCTGCTCGGGTTCCTGTCGTGATGCCCCTATCGGACGTTCCCGTCCGGAGGTAAAGCGATCATCGAGGGTTTGCACCGCCGCCGAGGAATCGCTGCAAACCTGGACTGTAGGTGGAAAACGCGGCGAATGTCAAACCGGCGTTGCAACGGCTCTTGCACTCTCACCCTCTAGCGAGAGTTGAGGGTTGAGCCAAGTCTCAAGTTCAACTCAAGGGTATGTCGGGGCCGCCTCGACCGGCGCCGAAGGCGTCTCCGCGACCGGTGGCACGGGGGCGATCGTGGCCGACGGAAGGCCGCCCGCGACGGGCCGCTCGGGGATCCTCACGTCGACGTATGTCGCCCCCGTCGCCTCCTCGTCCGCGAGCACGCGGATCGCCGCCGCCCACTTCGCCGCGAGCTGGTCGGGGGTGCCGAAGACGAGCTCGGTCCCGTCCTCGAGCTCGGCGACGACACCGCGTGCGCCCCCCTC
>JAAYBF010000179.1 GCA_012718975.1 Solirubrobacterales bacterium
CGCCGGCCCGGAACTGCTCGAGTGCGCGACGGTGGGCCTCGCCGGCGAGCATGCGGGTGAACTCGGCCTCCTCGCGCTCGCGCGCCGCGCGGGCGGCGGGCAGGCGGGCCGCGAGCAGCAGCTCCTTGGTGGCGGTCAGCGACTCGACCGGCTGGGCGGCGATCTGCGCGCAGAGCTCGGCCGCGGCGCCGGCGAGCGCGTCCGGCTCGACGACGCGCCAGACCAGTCCCGCCCGCTCGGCGTCGGCGGCGCCGACCCAGCCGCCGGTGAACAGCGCGTGGGCTGCCGCCTGCGGCCCCATCGCGGCGGGCAGCGTGACCGTGCTGCCCGCCTCCGGCACGAGGCCGATCGCGGCGAACGGCAGCTTGAAGCGCGCCTCGGTCGAGGCGATCACGACGTCGCAGTGGCCGAGCAGCGTCGCGCCGATGCCGACGGCGAGGCCGTTGACGGCGGCGACGACCGGCTTCGGGAAGCCCTCCAGGCGGGAGATGAAGCGCTCGTAGGCGTCGGGGTCGGGGCTCTCGTCCTGGAGGTCGGAGCCCGCGCTGAAGGCGCGCCCGCGGGCGGCGATCAGCACGCAGCGCACCGACTCCGTGTCGGCGGCGCGGCCGAGCGCGGCGTGCGTGGCGTCGTACTGGGCGGCGTCGAAGGCGTTGAGCGCGGACTCGCGGTCGAGGGTTACGGTGGCGACGCCGCCGTCCTGGTCGTAGTGGACGCCCGCGGTCGCGGTGGGCAGGGTGTCGGTCATGCGGCCTCCTGGCGCTGGTGTCGGCCGGAGGCCGGCCGACCGCTGATTATCTGACGCCAGATTAGCGCGATCAGCCCGCGTCGGCGAGCAGGCCGTAGCCGAGCAGTGAGGCCATCACGTCGGCGACCTCCTCGTCGGTGAGGTTGTCGTCCCAGCCGTAGACGATCCTCAGGTAGGCCGGCCGCTCGAACATCGAGACGATCAGGTCGGCTGTGATCTCGGGATCGACGTCGTCCTCGATCGTGCCCTGGGCCCTGCCCGCCTCGATCACGGCGATCAGCTCGCGGCGCGACTTCTCGTGCAGGGCGATCCAGGCGTCGGTGAACTCGCTGTGCGGCTCGAGCACCTCCCACCAGGTGCGAAACAGCGCCGCGTGCTTGCGGTACACGGCGAGGTAACGCAGCACCGCCTCGCGCACGACCAGGTGGCCGTCGGCGCCGGCCGGCATCCGCGTCTCGCGGTGGAGCTGGTCCTCGAGGTCGCGCAGCAGGTAGCGGAAGACATCGGCCTTGTCGGCGAAGTACTGGTAGGCGGTGCCGGAGGCGACCCCCGCCTCCTGGGCGATGTCGAGCATCGTGGCGCCGTTGAAGCCCTTGCGCCCGAAGACCTCGATCGCCGCCGCGAGCACCGCGTCGCGGGTCCGCTGGCTGCGGCTCGACGCGGGGGCTGTCCGGCCGTCGGCCGGCTTCCAGTCCTCGCTGCGGCGCGCGCGCGGGCTCACCGGACGTAGAGCCCCCGCTGCACCAGCCGCTCGAGCGCCCGCGCGATGTCGGCCGGGTCGCGCTCGGGAATCCAGCCGGCGGCCTCCATCAGGATCGTCTGGGCGAGAGTGTCCACGAGCATCACCGCCGATCCGTGGGTCAGCCGCCACGACGGCATCCCCTGCAGGTGTCGCGCCAGCAGCGTCGCGCAGGCGTCGCGCAGGGTGCGGCGCAGCTCGGCCGCGTCGGTACCGGGGAGCGCGACCTCGGCGGAGGCCCGGATCACCCCCCGGTACTCGCGCGACACGACGATCCACGCCTCGAACTGCGACAGCAGGTCCGGGCAGGCGTTCAGCCGCTCCTGCAGCGCGTCGCCGTAGGCCTCGAAGAGCGCCGCGTAGAAGTCCTGCTTGCTGGCGAAGTGGCGGTAGAAGGCGCCGGTCGTCAGGCCGGCCTCCTTGGCGATGTCGGCCAGCCGCGAGCGTGTGAAGCCGTGCTCGGCGAAGGTGCGCATCCCGGCCCCGAGCAGCGCGTCGCGGGTGCTCTGCGACCCGTCCGCGGGGTCGGTCGCCGGTTGGCTGGTTCCTGGCATCGCAGCGGCGAATCCTACCCCCGCCGCCCGCTGCTTCGGCGCCGGTAACCCGACACCAGGTTCCTGGCTTGCGCGGGCCGGCTCGGGGCTATCGGGGTGGACAGCGGTCATCAGTCGAGATAAGCTGCCGTCAGATTATGTCCGATATGGGCCGTCTTGCCTAGTGCAAGCGGGATGTACGGAGATAAGCTGACGCCAGAAATACGTCTCCGGGCTCGGCCCGGGCTCCAGAGGAGGAGTGTTGATGCCTAAGCAATTTCGACTCGTCGCGCTGATGGCGGTGGCCGCCGCGCTGGCGTTCGCAGTGGGGTGCGGCTCCGATGACGACGACTCGTCGAGCGGCGCCAGCGGGGGGACCGACACCGCAGCATCGTCGGAGTTCGCCGCGATCGCCGAGGAGGTCGAGGCGCTCAAGGAGCGGCCGACCGAGCTGCCGGACATGACGCCGATCGAGGGCGACGTCCCCGAAGGCAAGGTCATCGACTACATGCAGTGCGGCGTGCCGTCCTGCGCGAAGCTCGGCGAGTACCTGAAGGAGGCCGCCGCCGAGGTCGGCTGGAAGGTCAACATCGTCAACCTCGGGCTGACCCCCGAGGAGGTCAAGGCCGCCTTCGACAAGGCCGTCCGCGACGCTCCCGACGCGGTCGTCACGACCGGCGGCTTCGACCGCGCGATCTACGGCGCCGAGCTCAAGCAGCTCAACGCGGCCGGGATCCCCGTAATCGCCCACTCCGAGGGCCTGCCGGCCGCGCCCGAGGAGGGCGTCGTGGCCGTCGAGTCCGGGCCCAACCGCCACGCCGAGATCGGCAAGGCCTGGGCCGACTGGGCGATCTCCGACAGCGACGGTCAGGCGAAGGTGCTCTTCATCGACAGCGGCTTCCCGGTCCAGGGGCTGCAGAAGACCGCGCTCGAGGACCGGCTCGGCGAGGCGTGCCCGGACTGCGAGTTCTCCTCCTACCAGGCGCCGCTGGAGTCGATCAACAAGGACCTCGCCGGCAAGATCGCCCAGCAGGTCCAGAAGGCGCCCGACACCACCCACGTGATCGTCGGGTTCGGCGACATGGCGACCGGCCTGCCGGCCGCGTTCGCCGGGGCGGGGATCTCCGAGGACGTCAAGATCGCCACCCAGGAGCAGGCCGACGCCAACATCGAGGACATGCGCGCCGGCAAGATCGACCTCTTCCACGTCGGGTCCGGGCCGGAGTCGATGTGGAACATCACCGACACGCTGATCCGGTACTTCAACGAAGAGGAGTACCCGGCCGAGACCGAGCTGCCGCGCTGGCTGGTCACCCAGGAGACCGTCCCCGAGGGCGTCGACTGGCCGTCGGTCGAGGACTACCAGGCCCAGTACAAGGAGCGCTGGGGCCTCAACTGACGATCCCGATCCTCCTCGGGGCCGTGCGCGTCCCGTCCGGGGTGAAGCCGGACGGGACGCCACGCGCCCCGGCGAGGAGCGGAGGAGCGAGCGAGTGAGCGATCCACGCCAGGCCACCGGTCCCGCGCTCGAGGTGCGGGGCGTCTCCAAGACGTTCCCGGGCCACCGCGTCCTGCACGATGTCGACCTCCGGATCGAGCCCGGCGAGGTCCACGCCCTGCTCGGCGAGAACGGCTCCGGGAAGTCGACGCTGATCAAGATCCTGTCGGGCTTCCACCCGTCCGACCCCGGCGGCGAGGTCGCCGTCGCCGGCCGGCCGCTCGCGCTCGGCTCGCCGACCGCGAGCGCCGCGGCCGGCCTGCGCTTCGTCCACCAGCGGCTGGCGATCATCCCCGAGCTCAACGCGGTCGAGAACGTCGCGCTCGAGGCCGGCTACAGCCGCGGCGGGCTGATCGACTGGGCCGACGCGGGCCGCTACACGCGCGAGCTGCTCGGGCGGCTCGACGTCGACATCGACATCTGGCGGCCGATGGGCGAGCTGCGTGCCGTCGACCGCAGCTCCGTCGCGATCGCCCGCGCGGTCCGCGACGCCGACGAGCCGATCAGCCTTGTCGTCCTCGACGAGCCGACCGCCTCGCTCCCCGAGGCCGAGGTCCGCCACCTCTTCGAGCTGATCCGCGAGCTCACCGCCTCCGGTGTCGCGGTCCTCTACGTCTCCCACCGCCTCGACGAGATCTTCGAGATCGCCGACCGCGTGTCGGTGCTGCGCGACGGCCACCTGCAGGGCACCGAGCCGATCGCGGGCCTCACGCGCGAGCGGCTCGTCGCGATGATCGTCGGCGACGCGGCCGCCGCCGACTACGAGGCGTTCGTCCGCGCCGCCCCCGCCGACCCCGGCGGCGCGCCGCTGCTGGGCGTCGCCGGGCTCGCCGCCGGGCGGATCGCGGCGCTCGACCTCGACGTCGCGGCGGGCGAGATCGTCGGCGTGGTCGGGATCGCCGGCTCCGGCCGCGAGGACGTCGCGCGGGCGCTGGTCGGCGCCCTGCCACGCGAGCGCGGGACCGTCGCCGTCGGCGGCGAGGCGCTGCCGCCCGACGCGCCCGGCGCCGCGCTTGAGGCCGGGATGATGCTCGGCCTCGGCAACACCCAGCCCAACAGCGCGCTGCGCGAGTTCACCGTCCGCGAGAACGTGACGCTGCCCTCCCTGCGCCGCTACGCGGGCATCGGGCGCATCCGCCGCCGGCGCGAGTGGTGTACCGCGCGCGACTGGGTCGAGGCGCTCGACATCCGCCCCGCCGAGACCGAGCGCCGCTACGACCTGCTCAGCGGCGGCAACCAGCAGAAGACGATCCTCGCCAAGTGCCTCGACGCCGAGCCGCGCGTGCTCGTGCTCGACGAGCCGACCGCCGGCGTCGACGTCGGCGCCCGGCGGGCGATCTACGAGCTGCTCGCGCGCGAGGCCGATCGCGGTCTGGCCGTCGTGGTCTGCTCGAGCGACTACGAGGACGTGGTCAGCGTCTGCGACCGCGCCGTGGTCTTGCGCGGCGGGAGGGTGGCGGCGCGGATCGACCGGGAGCGGCTGAGCGAGCACGACCTGCTGCTCGCCGCGACCGGCGGCAGCGACGACGACAGCGGGCCAGGGGAGCGGGCAGCCGGCGAGCCGGCGGCGACCGTCAACGACGACCGGATGGAGCACTGACAATGACCAGCGAGGCAGTCACCGCCGCCACCCCGAGCGCGCGGCCCGCCACCCCGCGGCGCCCGCTCGGGCAGCTGCTGTCGGTTCGGAACATCGGTGCGATCTACGTCTGGATCGCGATCATCGTCCTCTTCTCGCTGATCGCCTCAGAGACGTTCCCGACCGCCCAGACCGCGAAGGCGATCCTCAACCAGTACTCGATCACCGGCATCGTCGCGCTCAGCCTGGTGATCCCGCTGGCGGCCGGCTTCTACGACCTCTCGATCGGCTACACGCTCGGCCTCGCCGGCATCCTCGCCGCCTACCTGCTCGAGAACACCGGGATGAGCCCGCTCGCCGCCGGGGCGATCACGATCGCCGCCTGTGTCGTGATCGGCCTCTTCAACGCCCTGGTGGTGGTCGGCTTCGGCATCAACTCGTTCATCGGCACGCTCGGCACCGGCGCGGTGCTCGCCGCGATCACGCTCGCGATCTCCAACGACCAGACGATCACCGGCCGGATCGGCGAGGACTTCGCGAAGATCGCCTCGACGTCCTGGGAGGGGCTGACGCTGCCCGTCCTCTACCTGCTGGCGATCGTCGTCGGGCTCTGGTGGTGGCTCGAGCGGACGCGGATGGGCCGCAACTTCTACGCGATGGGCTTCGAGCGCGAGGCTGCGCGCCTGTCGGGCGTCAAGATCGACCGGCTCGGCACGATCGCCTTCGTGACCTCCGCGGTGATCGCCGGCTTCGCCGGGATGGTGCTCGCCGGCCGCGTGTCCTCGGCGTCGCCGTCGGTCGGCCCGGCCTACCTGATCCCGGCCTTCTCGGCCGCCTTCCTCGGCGCGACCCAGCTGCGGCAGGGCCGCTTCAACGCCTGGGGCACGGTGATCGCGGTGCTGCTGCTGGGCACCGGCAACGTCGGCCTGCTGCTCGCCGGCGGGCCGGCCTGGACGCCGCAGCTCTTCGAGGGGCTCGTGCTGATCGCCGCCGTCGGGCTCACCGTCAGCGGCAACGAGGGCCTGCGCGGCAAGATCGCCAACGCCTGGCGGCGGGCGCGCGAGCGCGGGTCCGGGGCCGAGGCCGGGGACGCCGAGCGTCACGCGGGCTAGGCCGTGCTCGACCGGATCGGCCTCAGCCTCTGGACCCAGCAGTCCACGGCGGCGGCGCCGGCGTCGATCCCCGCGCTCTACCGCCGCCTGGGCGAGGACGCCCGGCTGGTCGAGTCGCTCGGGCTGCACTCGCTCTGGCTGGCCGAGCACCGGCTCTGGTACGACGGCTGGTGCCCGGCGCCCCTGCACGCGGCGGCGGCCGCCGCCGCGCGCACCGAGCGGCTGCGCTTCGGCACCGCGATGATGCTGCTGCCCCAGCACGACCCGGCCGCGCTCGCCGCCGCCGCGCGGACCTTCGACGCGCTCTCCGGCGGCCGGCTCGAGCTGGGCGTCGGGCTCGGCTACCGCGACGCCGAGTACGACGCGCTCGGCCTGCGCCGCGACCGGCGCGGCAAGGCGATGGAGCGCAACCTCGGCGAGCTCGTCGAGCGCTGGCCGGCCGGCGCTGACGACCGCCGGCGGCCGTGGGTCGGCGGCATGGCGCCGGCGGCGATCGAGCGCGCGGCCCGCCACGGCTGCGGGCTGCTGCTGCCACAGACGCTGACGGGGGAGCGGCTCGCCGAGACCGTCGCCGCCTACCGCGCCGCCGCGACCGGTCCGGCGCGCGTGGGGATCACCAAGGACGTCCACGTGACCGAGGACGGCGAGCGCGCGACCGCGTTCCGGGACGCGCTGCGACGGCACTTCGCCGAGGAGATCGGCTCCTGGTGGGCGCTGCGCGGCAGGCTGGGGTTCGACCAGCGCGAGGGTCTCGAGCGCCAGCTCGCGCGGATCGACGAGTGCGCGCTCGTCGGGCCGGCCGCCGCGGTCGCCGACGCGCTCGCCGAGCCGCTGGAGGCCGGCGTCGAGTTCCTGCTGCTGCGCGTGGCCTTCGACTTCGTCGCCGCGGACGAGCTGCGCGACCAGGCGGTCGCGGTCGCCGAGCGCGTGGCGCCGCTGCTGGCCGGCGAGCGGAGCGCGGCGTGAGGCTGGCGCTCGAGCCGGCCGGCGCCGAGCGCGCGCAGCCGGTCGCCGCTGCCCGCGCGGCGTGGGCGGCCGGCCTCGACGGCGTGCTGCTGACCGCCTGCGACGCCCTGCCGGCGCCGCTGGTGACGGCCGCCTACGTCGCCGCGACCGTGCCTGACCTGCTGGTCGCGGCCGAGGTCGAGCTCGGCGACCGTCACCCGCTCGAGGTCGCCGAGGAGGCGCTGACCGCCGACCAGGCGACCGGCGGCCGGCTGGTCGTCGTCGCGCGCCCGGCCGCCGGCGCCGAGGATGCCTACGACGAGGCGCTCGAGCTGGTCCGCACGGCGGCGGTGGCGCGCCCGTTCGCCTTCGCCGGCGAGCGCTGGCGGGTCCCCGCCCGGCTGGCCGAGAACACCGACGCCCACGACGAGCTGGTGCGGGTGATGCCGCCGCCGGCGCGGGCGCGGCTCGAGCTGTGGCGGGCCGGCGACCTCCCGCGCGTCCGCCACGGAGACCCGGCAGCGACGGTCGCGGCGCTGCGCGCGGGGCGGGCGGAGCACGGCTGGGAGTGGGCGGCGCTGACCGCTCCGGTCGCGGCCGCCGCCGAGCTCGGCGCGCGGGTCCGTCCGCGCGTCCAGCTCGACCGGCTGCCGGACGGGCTGGAGCGCCACTGGGAGCAGACGCTGGACAGCGAGCAGAGGAGCGAGCGATGAGAGTCGGTATCTGGTGCGACCTGCGCAACCCGCCGGAGTGGCGGCGGCCCTGGGCGGAGGTCTACGCGACCACCCTCGAGCGGATCGAGGAGGCCGAGCGGCTCGGCCTCGACGCCGTCTGGCTGAGCGAGCACCACTTCTTCGAGGACGGCTACCTCAACCAGCCGCTGACCTTCGCGGCGGCTATCGCAGCTCGGACCGAGCGGATGCGGATCGGGACGGCGATCCTGCTGGCGCCGCTGCGTCCGGCGCTCGACATCGCAGAGCAGGGCGCGCTCGTCGACATCGTCAGCGACGGCCGGCTCGAGCTGGGCCTGGGGGCCGGCTACCGGATCCCGGAGTTCCAGGCGTTCGGGGTCGACATCGCCGACCGCTTCCCGCTGCTCGAGGACCGCGTCCGCGAGGTGCGGCGGATCTGGGACGAGCAGGCGATCGTGCCGCCGCCTGCGCAGGAGCGGCCCGGCATCTGGATCGGCGCGAACGGGAAGCGGGGTGCGCGCATGGCCGGCCGGTTGGGGGAGGGGCTGATGTGGCTCGACCCGGAGATGGTCGCCGTCTACCGCGAGGCCCATGCCGCCGCCGGCCACGACCCCGCGACCGCGCGGGTCTCCGGGAGCGTCAACGCGATCGTCTCCTCCGACCCCGAGCGGGCCTGGGAGCGGATCGCCCCGCACCTCGTCTACCAGTGGGAGACCTACGCCCGCTACGGTGCCGAGGGCGCGGAGGAGGCCGGCAACGCCGTCGTCAGCGAGGCCGCGACACTGCGCGCCGAGGACATGCGCTCCGACGGGCCGGAGATGCTGATGCCGCGCTTCGACGTGGTGACCCCCGAGGAGCTGGTGCGGCGGATGCGGCTGTGGCTCGACGGGCTGCCGGTGAGCGACGTCTACCTCTGGGACTCGATCGCGGGAATGCCCGACGACCTGGTCGCCGAGCACGTCCGGCTGCTGGCGGAGGAGGTCGCGCCGAAGGTCCGCGATCTCGGCTTGCCAACCTAGCCAGCTTGCGATAAGCTGACGGCGGATTATCGGACTGAGGGTCCCCCTGATCCGGTCCCACCGACCCCCGAGAAGGAGTGAGCGGCAGACATGATTGAGGTAGGCATCTTCGACGTCGGCGCGACCGATCTGCCGTTCAAGAAGACCCAGTCGGGAATCCGCGTGCTCGACGCCTCCCTGAAGGAGCAGCTCGAGGCCTCCCAGCGCCTCCAGCAGGCCCAGGTCCGCCGCGCGGTCCTCGCCGACCGGCTCGGCTACGACTACTGGTGGATGGGCGAGCACCACTTCGGCATCGAGGGCGCCGAGCTGTCGACCAACCCGATCCAGGTCGAGACCGCGATCGCCGCCCTGACCAACCGCATCAGGCTCGGCCAGATCGCCAACATCATCTCCTTCTGGCACCCGCTGCGGCTCGCCGAGCAGACCGCGATCCTCGACATCCTCAGCGGCGGGCGGGCCGAGGTCGGCGTCGGCCGCGGCTACCAGGCGCGCGAGGCGGAGGTCTTCGGCTACACCTACGGATCGACGGTCCAGGACCAGGAGCGCAACCGCTCCTTCCACCAGGAGGCCTACGAGATTCTGATCAAGGCCTGGACCGAGGAGTCCTTCTCCTACCACGGCGAGTTCTTCTCGATCCCGCCCTCCTACACGAAGTGGAACCACGCCCAGACGATCGCCTACATGGCCGACGAGGTCTCCGGCCGCGACGTCGACGACGTCTTCCGGATCGGGCCCCCGGACGCCTACTCCAGCGGCCCGCCCGTCCAGGCCTCGACGACCACCCTGCGTGAGATCACCGTGCAGCCCCAGCCGCTGCAGAACCCGCATCCGCCGGTCTGGGAGCCGCTCAACAGCGAGCGGACGATCCGCTGGGCGGCGCGCAAGGGCGTCAACGGCAACTTCATCTTCGAGACCGACGAGGCGCTCAAGCCCAAGATCGACACCTACATGGAGGAGGCCGCCGCCAACGGCTGGCCCGACTACATGGACCGCGGCGAGTTCAAGCCCGGCTGGGACGCCGCCCGCCACCGCGGCGTCAGCTCCGGCCGCATCGTCCACATCCAGGACCCGTCGCTGACCCACGCCGACATCACCAAGCACGGCGAGTCGCAGATGTTCCAGTGGGACTTCTTCAAGCCCTTCGGCTTCGCGGCGATCCTCGCCAACCCCGGCGAGGCGCCCGACCCGAACCTGACGATCACCCCGGAGCTGCTGCGCGACAAGGGCGTCGTGCTCAACGGCAGCAAGCAGGAGGTGCTCGAGGCGCTGCTCGGCCTCAAGGAGCACGCCTACCCCGACGGCGACTTCATCACCAACATCTGGTTCGAGTCCGGCGGACTCCCGCACGAGGCGATCGAGGAGCAGATCCAGTTCTTCGGCGAGGAGATCCTGCCCGAGCTGCGGCGCGAGTGCGGGGGCAGCCCCGAGCGGCCGACCGTCGACGCCAACCTGGTGCCCGATTATCAGCCCACGGGCGACCTGCAGGAGGCCTAGGGGGGCCACCGCCCGCCGGGGAGGAGAGTGTCCGTGAGCGACTCGCGCGTGGACGAGCTGGTCTTCCGCGAGGTGCTGGCCACCTTCCCGGCGGGCGTCGTCGTCGTCACCGCGATCGGCGCCGACCTCCAGCCGGCGGGACTGACCGTGAGCGCGTTCTGCTCGGTGTCGGCCCGGCCGCCGCTGGTGCTGGTGTGCGTCGACGAGGGGTCGAACACCCTGCCGGCGATCGAGGCCGCCGGCGCCTACACCGTCAACATCCTGGCCGCCGGGCGGGAGGAGCTGGCGCTGCTGTTCGCCTCCAAGCGCGACGACAAGTTCGCCGCCGTGCAGTGGCGGGCCGCCGACCTGCCGCGCGGTGGGCCGATCCTCCACGAGGACGCCGCCGCGCACGCGGTCTGCGAGGTCCGCGAGACGGTGGTCGCCGGCGACCACCACGTCTTCATCGGTGAGGTGGTCGAGGCCGGCTTCGACGAGGGCGCGACGCTGCTCTACCACCGGCGGGGCTTCGCCTCGGTGGGCTGAGATGCCGGAGCTGCGCGGGATAGCGGGCGGGAGCGACGCGGGAGCGGGGGTCGCCGCCGCCGTCGAGGAGCTGGCCGCCGGACGGCTGGTGGTGCTCGTCGCCGGCGACGCGGCCCACCTGGTCGCCGCCGGCCCGCTCGCGACGACCCATGCGATGGTGACGATGGCCGCCTACGGCCACGGCGTCCTGCGCGTGACGCTCGCGCCGGAGCGGCTGGCCGAGCTGGGCATCCCGGCGCTCGGCGACGAGGGCTACCACGCGCCGGTCGACCTGCGCGGCCACGACCGCTCCTCGACCCACGCCGGCCGCGCCGCCACCGTGCGCGCGCTGGCGAGCGAGGCGGCCGTCGCGGCGGACCTGTGCAGCCCCGGGCACGTCTTCCCGGTCGCCTGCGCGGCGGGCGGCGTACTCGAGCGCGCGGCGGCGGCCGAGGCCGCCGCGGACCTGGCGCGCAGCGCGACCGGCGTGCCGGCGGCGGTGCTGGTCGGGGCGGTGGACGAGGGCGGGGCTCCCGGCGACCGCGCGGCCGCCGGACGGCTCGCGCGGACGCTCGGCCTGCGGATCGTCACGGTCGCCGAGCTGGTCGCCTACCGCCGCCGCGTCGAGCCGGCGGTCGAGCGGATGGTCGCCGCCGAGCTTCCCACCCGCGACGGCGACCTGACCGCGATCGCCTTCCGCTCGCTGCGCGGTGGGCGCGAGTACACCGCCTTCGTCCGCGGCGAGCCCGACCGCCGCGGCGTCCGCGTCCACGTCCATCTCGCCTGCCAGCCCGGCGACGTCTTCGGCGGCGCCGTCTGCGACTGCGGCACCCGCCTGCGCGCCGCGCTCGCCGACATCGCCGCCGCCGGCCACGGCGTCGTCGTCCACAGCGAGCACCCCGAGCCGTTCCGGCACCTGAAGGGGACCGTCGGCGCGCCGCTGGCCGAGCTCGAGCTCGACGTCGCCCACCTCCTGCGCCAGCTCGGCGTCCGCGACGCCGCGATCAGCGCCAACGAGCCGATCGGCCTCACCGCCCTCGAGGCCGCCGGCGTCCGCGCCGGCGATCCGGCCGACGCCGCCGCCCGCCGAGCCGCCGGCAGCTGAGCGCTCGCCCGACGTTTCAGGGGTCCCGGACGCGGCCGTCGTTTCCATCCCCACATCCGGTCCGCCCGACGTTCCCCTCCCTGATCTCCGCCCGCCCGACGTTTCCCGCGCAATGCGCGGCAAACGTCGGGCGCGGCGTGCGGCGGCGGAGAAACGTCGGATGGGGCGGTCAGGCCCAGCCGGAGCGGACTTCGCGGCGCAGCAGCTTGCCGGTCGCGTTGCGGGGGAGGGCGGCGACGATCCGGACCTCCTTCGGCGCCTTGTAGGGCGCGAGCGCGGCACGGCAGTGGGCGATCAGGGCATCGGGGTCGGCGCTCGCCCCGTCGCGCAGGACGACGGCGGCCGCGACCCGCTCGCCCCAGCGGTCGTCGGCGACCCCGACGACCGCCGCCTCGAGCACCTCGGGATGCTCGGTCAGCCGGTGCTCGACCTCGCTGGGATAGACGTTCTCGCCGCCGGTGACGATCTTGTCGTTGCGGCGGTCGACGAGGTGGAGGTAGCCGTCGCGGTCGCGGTAGCCGAGGTCGCCGGTGTGCATCCAGCCGCCGCGCAGCGCCTCGGCGGTCGCCTCCGGGTTGCCCCAGTAGCCGGCCATCAGGCTCGGGCCGCGGGCGATCACCTCGCCGACCTCGCCCGGCGCGACGTCGCGGTCGTCCTCGTCGACCAGCCGCACCGCGGTCCCCGGCGAGCTGCGCCCGACCGAGCCGAGCAGGTCGGGCCGGCGCTCGGGGTCGTGGTCGGCCGGCGGCAGCATCGAGATGCCCATCGCCTCGGTGCTGCCGTAGCCGTTGACGAACTCGCAGCCCCAGGCTTCGAGCGCCCGCCGCAGCAGGTCCGGCGGCATCGGCGCCGCCCCGTAGAGCACCCGCTCCAGCGCCCGCGGCTGCGGGTCGCCGAGCTCGAGCACCGAGTGGACCATCGCCGGCACGAGCTGGCTGTGGGTGACCCCGCCGGCCGCCGCCACCGCCGCGAACTCGGCGGCGTCGAAGCGGCGCAGCTGGCGGTGGGTGGCGCCCAGGTAGAGGAACGAGAAGCCGACCGTGTGGCCGATGTGGAACATCGGCGTGCAGGCGAGGTAGGTGGCGTCCGGGTGGGCGCCGATCTCCTGGCCCATCGCGAGCATCGTCGCGTGGGCGCTCCAGTTGGTGAGCATCACGCCCTTCGGCCGCGAGGTCGTGCCCGAGGTGTAGGCGAGCATCGTGACCAGGGAGCCGTCGAGGCCGGCCGGGGGCGGAGCGGCGGGACGGCCCGCGAGCGCCGCCTCGTAGGAGCGCTCGGGCGGGGCGTCGGGCCCCAACTCGAGGACCCACGGCACGCCCAGCCGCGCCGCCAGCTCCCCGTACTCGGGCCCGGCGACGACCAGCTCCGGCGCGCAGTCGGCGACGATGCCGCGCAGCTCGCTCTCCGACAGCCGGTAGTTGAGCGGCACGACGATCGAGCCGGCGCGCTGGCTGCCGACGCGCACCTCGACGTACTCCGGCTCGTTGTGGGAGAGCAGCGCCACCCGCGCCCCGTCGCCGAGCCCGCGCTCGCGCAGCAGGTCGGCGAGCTGTGACGCGCGGCCGGAGACCTCGGCGAAGCTGCGCGCGGCGCCGTCGACGACGACGCAGTCGCGGTCGGGGTAGCGCCGGAAGCCGTGGGAGAGCAGGTCGGGGACCAGCAGCGGCCCCGCGTCGGCGGGCGCGCCGCCGGCGCTCATGTCCCCCTGGGGGGTTGCAGGTTCTTGACGATCACGTTGCGCAGGATCTGGTTGGTGCCGCCGGCGATCTCGAACAGCTTGACCTCGCGGTAGAAGCGCTCGATCGGATACTCCACCGAATAGCCGTAGGCGCCAAGTACCTCCATCGCCAGCTCGACGACGCGGGTCGCGATCTCCGAGCAGGACACCTTCGCCATCACGGCGTCGAGCGAGTAGGGCTCGTCGCGGTCGGCGCGGGCGCAGGCGGTGTAGGCGAGCAGGCGCGCCATCGTCAGCTGGCACGCCATGTCCGCGAGCCTGTGGCCGACCGCCTGGTGCTCGATCACCGGCCGGCCGAACTGGCGCCGCTGGTGGGCGTAGGCGAGCGCGAAGTCGTAGGCGCCCTGGGCGACGCCGACCGTCTGGGCGGCCACGTAGACGCGCTCGCTGTCCAGCAGCGACCAGAGGATCCGCTTGCCGCCGTGCAGCTCGCCGACGAGGTTCTCGGCCGCGACGAACGTCTCGTCGCAGAAGACCTCGCAGCTGGCGGTGCCCTGGCCGGCGAGCTTGGGGATCTTGCGGATCTCGAGGTTGTCGGCGTCGGTCGGGACCAGCAGGAACGACATGCCGTCGTAGCCGGTCGCGGCCGGGTCGGTGCGCACGAGCGCGATCACGTACTCGGCGTCGAGCGCGCCCGTGCACCAGACCTTCGTCCCGCTGACCAGGAAGCCCCCCTCGACGGCGGTGGCGCGGGTCGCGACCTGCGAGAGGTCGGAGGCGGCGTCGGGCTCGGTGAGGCCGATCGCGATCCGCGTCTCTCCGGCGGCGATGCCGGGCAGCAGCCGCTGCTGGAGCGCCTCGTCGCCGTGCCAGAGGATCGCCGGACCGCCGAAGGTGAGCGTCGGGGTGATCGCCGAGGCGATGCAGCTCCCGGCGCGCTGGACCTCCTCGCAGATGATCGCCACCGACGTCGAGTCGACGTCGGAGCCGCCGAAGCGCTCCGGCAGCGTCGCGCCGCAGATGCCCAGCTCGGCGAGCCCGGCGACGATCTCGGCCGGGAAGCGGCCCTCGCGGTCCAGCTCGTTGACCAGCTCGTTCGGCGCGTGGCGCTCGAGGAAGGCGCGCATCGTCGCGCGCAGGTCGTGGTGGTGGTCCTCGAGCGCGATCCCGCCGCCGTCGAGGATCGAGCGGGCGCTCACCGCGCCGCCGCCTGCTCGACCAGCGCCTCCGCGCGGTCCCACTCGCGGGCGAGCAGGTCCTCGAGGTAGCCGAGCCGCTCCTCGCCGGTGAGGAAGTCGAAGCGCGCGGTCTGGAACGGGTCGATCCGCTCGCGCAGCAGCTCGACCTGGCGCGCGCTGGGCTCGCCGGTGACGGGCACGTCGTCGGGCACCGCCAGCTCGAAGCCGGTGTTCTCGACAACGGTCTCGACGTCGACGCCGGGGTGGACGGACTCCAGCTCGAACGGCTGCTCGTCCTCGTCCTTGCGCAGCACCGCCAGCGGGGTGACGATCAGCACCGCGCCGGGGCAGAGGCCGAGCTCCTCGCGCGCGGCGGCCCCGATCGGGGTGCGGCGGCCGGTCGCGAAGTCGACCGCCTCGACGAGCGTGCGGCGGTCGTGGCGGGTGAAGTAGGCGACCATCCGGCGGTAGTTCTGGACGACCTCGGGGGCGCCGGCGCCGCCGGGCAGGCGGACCTTGGGCGCGTCGTAGTCGCCGATCGCCGAGAGGTTGATCGCGCCGTCGGCGCCGATCTGGGCGGAGGAGACGCACTCCAGCAGCCCGCGCGTGCCGAGGTGGAAGATCCAGCCGTTCTGGTTGAAGCTCGCCGTCGAGGTGGCGCTGCGGTAGGCGGCGGCCTCCGAGCCGGTGAAGCTCAGCTGCACCGGGCCGATCCCGACGGCGTTGTAGCCGGCGAGCCAGGCGTCGCGGGCGTGGGTGAGCTTGCCGAGCATGTAGGCCGCGTAGGCCAGCGGCGTGAAGGAGCCCATCAGGACGATGTGCTCGCCCTCCGCGGTCATCTCCTCCGCGATGCGGGCGATCATCAGCTCGTGGATCTCGTAGCGGTCGGCGGTCATGCGGCCTCCTCGTCGATGACGACGGCCGCCTCGACGAGCGCCTCGAGCACCCGTCCGCGGCCGTCGCCGAGCATGCGCTCGCGGTAGGACTCCTCGTCCTCGCCGCGGATCCGGTCGAGCAGCGCGTCGTAGGCGTCGCCGCCGGCGAGCGCGGCCTTCTGGTAGTCGAGCAGCTTCCAGGCGTCCTGGGCGTAGCGTGGGACGTGGGAGCAGGGGTGGGCGCCGAACGGCGCCTCGATCACCGCGTCGACGAGCAGCCCCGGGATCCGCGTCAGCGACGCGTCGGCGGCGACCGCCTCGGTCGGGACGATCTCCTCGCAGGTCACGATCACCCGGTCGGAGGCGCGCGCCAGCTCGGGGTCCATCGCGTAGGTGCCCTCGTGCTGGACGTTGCCGAGCGCGTCGCAGCGGGTGGCGTGCAGCAGCGCGACGTCGGGGCGGACCGCCTTGACGACCGGCACGTCGGCGTCGCCGAGGCTGGTCGAGGCGGTGCCGTAGAAGTCGGGGTGCATCGCGACGAGGTCGGAGCCGACCGGCCCGCGCAGCGGCAGGAACGGCACCCGGTGGGCGCCGGCCTCGAGCGCGACCTGCAGCGACAGCGCGCTGATCTCGGTGATCGGCAGCTCCCCGGACTGGACCGCGCGGCGGAAGTTGGTGGCCAGGCCGAACGCCTCGAGGGTGACCATCGAGAAGGTCAGGTGGCGCAGCGCGCGGGCCCCGACGAGCAGGTCGACGTCGATCGAGCCGAGCAGCGCGATCGCGTGCAGGTCGTCGCGGCCGGCGCGGATCAGCTCGCGGACCGCGGCCATCGGATGGTTGGCGAACCAGCCGCCGCCGAGCACGACGGTCGAGCCCTCGGGGATCAGCCCGGGAAGGTCCTCCAACTGCTTGATCTTGTTCAGGGCCTGCTCCTCCGTCGCGGTTCGATCTCGAAAGTCTGACGTCAGGTTATCGCAAATCGTGGGATAGTTCGAGTCATGGGAACGAGTGAGCAGCAGACCGCCGCCGAGCCCCTGGCCGGCCGCGTCGTCGTCGTGACCGGCGCCAGCTCGGGCCTCGGCGCGCAGATGTCGGCCGCGCTTGCGCGGGCCGGGGCGCGCGTCGTGCTGGCGGCGCGCCGCGAGGAGCGCCTGCGCGCGCTGGCGCGCGAGCTCGGCGGCGAGGCGATCGCCTGCGACATCGCCGACGCCGGGGAGCGGCGGCGGCTGATCGAGACCGCGGTCGAGCGCTGCGGGCGCCTCGACGGCCTCGTCAACAACGCGGGCCTGAGCCGGCCGGGCCCGGCCTCGCGCGAGTCGATGGACGACGTCCGCCGGATGTTCGAGCTCAACCTCGTCGCGCCGTTCGAGCTGTGCCAGCTCGCCGCGCGCGCGATGCGCGACCGCGACGGCGGCGGACGGGCGATCCTCAACGTCGCCTCGATCGCCGCCTTCGCCGCCCTGGAGCCGATGCCCCAGGCCGGCTACGCGATCTCCAAGGAGGGGCTCGTCGCGCTCACGCGCGAGCTGGCGTCGCAGTGGGGCCGCCACGGGATCCGCGTCAACGCGCTCGCCCCGGGGTTCTTCGCCTCCGAGATGACCGACGGGCTGATCGACTCCGAGGGCGACGGACCCGACTGGCTGCGCGACCTGCCGCTCGGCCGGATCGGCCGGCCCGGCGAGCTCGACGGCGCCGCCGTCTTCCTGCTGTCGGAGGCCGCCAGCTACGTCACCGGCCACGTGCTCGCCGTCGACGGCGGCCTGCTCACCCGCTCCTGATCCGCCCGGCCCCGGCCATAGCGCAGCGCGAAGGATCGTGCTCGCTCTGACAGGCACGATCGTTCGCGCTGCGCGGGAGTCGGCGCGCGGCTAGGGGAGGACGGCCTCCTCGACGTGGGCCGCGAGCTCGGCGACGGCGTCGCCGGCGGCGAGCAGGAACGGGTCGTCGGTCATGCCGGCGCGGGCGCGGCGGTAGTTGCCCTCCATGAAGACGACCGTCTTGAAGAGCGCGAGCGCGCGGTACCAGTCGACGGTCGCCGCGGCGGCGCGGCCGGTGAGCTCCTCGTAGCGGGCCACCAGCTCGGCGCGCGTGGCGAAGCGCGGGTCGCGCATCGCGGCGGTGCGGCCGAAGATCGCCAGCTCCGGATCGTTCGGCTCGACCCAGGTGGCGGCGAGGTAGCCGAGGTCGGCGAGCGGGTCGCCCAGCGTCGCCATCTCCCAGTCGAAGAGCGCGATCGCGCGGGCCGGCGGGGCGGGGGCGAACATCGCGTTGCCGAGCCGGGCGTCGCCGTGGACGACGGTCCGCTCCTCGCGCTCCGGCAGCGTCGCGGCGAGGCGGGCGGCGATCCGCTCGACGGCGGGCAGCTCGCGCGTGCGGTTGTGCTCCCAGAGGCCGGCGAAGGTGCGCAGCTGGCGCTCGAGGTAGCGGCCGGGGCGGGCGAGGTCGCCGAGGCCGACGGCGTCCGGGTCGACGGCGTGGACCTCGGCGAGCGCGGCGACCAGCTCCAGCCCGGCGGCGCGGCAGCTCGCGGGGTCGTCGAGCGCCGGCGGGACGGCGTCGGCGATCACGTGGCCGTCGAGGTGCTCCATCACGTAGAAGGGCGCGCCGATCGTCGCCGGGTCCTCGCCGACGGCGAGCACGCGCGGGACGCGGGCGTGGCCGGCGAGCGCCTGCAGCACGCGCGCCTCGCGCAGCATGTCGTGGGCCTTGGGCGGCAGCGGCGGGCGCGGCGGGCGGCGCAGCACGGCGTGCAGGTCGCCGCGCCGCAGCTCGCAGACGAAGTTCGAGTTGCCGCCGACGATCGTCTCGCACTCGAGCGGGCCGGAGCCGAGCCCGTGGGCGTCGAGGAAGGCGGTCAGCGGCTCGACGACGACCAGCGGCGGGCGCTCGCGCGCGGCGGCCTCGGCGTGGGTGGCGGCGTAGTCGTCGCCGGCGGCGGGCGCGGGCCGGCGGGCCGGCGGCCGGTGGTCGGCGGCCGCCGGCGCCGCTCGTGGCGCCTCGCCGTTCACGCGATCTCCCCGCACGCCTCCGCGGTCGAGCGGCCGGCCTCCGCCGCCTTCAGGCAGGCGCGGGCGATCACCATCCGGTGGACCTCCGACGCGCCGTCGTAGATCCGCGCGGCGCGGGCGTCCTGGTAGATGCCGGCGATCGGCAGGTCCATCGCGATACCGGCCGCGCCGTGGATCTGGACGGCGCGGTCGGCGATCCGCCCGAACGCCTCGGAGACGAACGCCTTGGTCATCGCGACCTCCTGGCGGTGCGGCATCCCCCGCTCGACCTTCCAGGCGGTGTTGAGCACCATCAGCCGGCTGGCGTAGAGGTCCATCGCCGAGTCGGCGAGCATGAACTGGAGCGACTGCTGGTCGGCGAGCCGCTTGCCGAACGCGCTGCGGGCGAGCAGCCGCTCGGCGGAGAGGTCGAGCGCCCGCTGGGCGGCGCCGATCCAGCGCATCGCGTGGGCGAGCCGGCCGCCGGCGAGCCGCTTCTGGGCGATCGCGAACCCCTCGCCCTCGCCGCCGAGCAGGTTGGCGGCCGGCACGCGGACGCCCTCGAGCGCGATCTCGGGGTGGCCGCCGGGGGAGTGGGCGCCCATCCACTCGGGGTGGCGGACGATCCGCCAGCCGGGCGTGTCGGTGGGGACGAGGAGCAGCGAGTAGTTGCGGTGGCGGGCGGCCGGGTCGGTGCCGGTCTTGGCGACGACGATCGCGAACGCGGCGCCCTCGGCGCCGGTGATGCACCACTTGCGCCCGTCGATCACCCACTCGTCGCCGTCGCGGACGGCGGTCGTGGCGAGGTTGAGGGGGTCGGAGGAGGCGACGTCGGGCTCGGTCATCGCGAAGCAGGAGCGGATGCGGCCCTCCGCCAGCGGGCGCAGGTAGGTCTCGAGCTGGGCCTCGTCGCCGGCTATCAGCAGCGTGTGCATGTTCCCCTCGTCGGGGGCCATCGCGTTGAGGCCGAGCGACGCGAGCTGGCTGACGCCGCACTCCTGGGAGATCAGCGCCATGCCGAGCACGCCGACGCCGAGCCCGCCCCAGCGCTCGGGCAGGTGGGGCGTGTAGAGGCCACGGTCGCGGGCGCGGTCGCGCAGCGCCTCGACGACGTGCCAGTCGCGCAGCGGGTCGGCGCGGTCGGTCAGCTCGGCCTCGGCCGGCAGCGCGTCCTCCTCGACGTAGGCGCGCACGCGCGCGGTCAGCTCGGCGAGGTCGGGTGGGAGGGTGAAGTCGATCATCGATATACTGACGCCAGATTATCAACGAGCGGCGGTGCCCGGCGGCTGCGCTGGCCCGGGCGCCGGCGAGAGAGGGGCGGGCGAGCATGGAGAGCGCGATCGAGGGGGGCCGGTTCGACCACGTCGCCCACGCGGCGCCGACGATCCGCGAGCTGCTGCCGCTCTACGCCGGCCAGCTCGGCGGGCGGCCGCTCTACGGCGGCGAGAACGTGCGCGTCGGCTACCGCGGGACCATGCTCGGCTTCGCCGACGGCAGCCAGATCGAGCTGCTCGAGCCGCTGCCCGGCTCGACCTTCCTCGACAGCTTCTTCGCCCGCAACCCCGCCGGCGGGCTCCACCACGTCACCTTCCGCGTCGACGACCTGCGCGCGGCGGTCGCCTCCGCCCGCGCCGCCGGCCTGGAGATCGTCGGCGAGTACCTCGACGACCCCGACTGGCTCGAGGCGTTCGTCCACCCGCGCGCCGCCAACGGCACCGTCGTCCAGCTCCTCCAGGCCTCGCCGCACCTGCCCGCCAAGATGCCGGGCGTCACCTTCGACGACCTCCTCGGCCCC
>JAAYBF010000180.1 GCA_012718975.1 Solirubrobacterales bacterium
CCGACACCAACCTGCAACCTCCGTAACCCACGCGCCACACCCCGCCGGCCACGCTGGTGTGATGCCCGCTCCCCCTGCCCCCACCGCCACCGACCTGCGGATCGATGTCGACGTTGCGGCGAAATATTCGCCGCAACGTCGACATCGATTGACCGACGCCGCACTGCGGGCGCGCGCGGCCCGACAACACGGCGTGCTGACGGTCGCCCAGCTCCGATCGCTTGGGCTTGGGGCACGCGCGATTCGGTCCCGGGCAGCCACGGGTCGGCTCCGCCGGATGCACCGGGGGATATACGCCGTGATCCCCCCGGACCAGCGGGCGCAATGGTCTGCAGCCGTGCTCGCATGTGGCGAAGGCGCAGTGCTGTCGCACCGATCGGCCGCATCGCTCCACGGCCTTCTACGCGAGCGCTCAGACGTCCACGTGACGGTGCCGCGTGGTCGCGCGCGTCCACGCGCAGGGCTCGTCGTGCATCTCGGGTCTCTGGATCCCGACGATGTCGACCAGCAGGACGGGATCGCCTGCACGTCGGTCGCCCGCACGCTGCTGGACGTCGCCGCATCGGTTTCCGCGGCTGAGCTCCGACGGGCCGTCGCCCGTTCGGAGGAGCTGCGCACGTTTGACCTGACCGCCATACGACGGGTTCTTGCCAGAAGCCGCGGGGTGCCTGGCAGGCGGGTGCTTGCCACGCTGCTCGCGGACTACGAGGAGCCCGCGGACCTTCGCAGCCCCGCCGAAGCGGCGCTGCTCGCGGCTCTCCGCCGCACCAACCTCCCATCACCCGCGGCGAACGTCTGGCTGGCTCTGCCGGAGGGTGGCGGCTACCGTCCCGACCTCCTGTGGCGAGACGCGCGCCTCATCGTGGAGATCGACGGCCGCACCTACCACGCTCGCCGAGCCGCGTTCGAGCACGACCGACGCCGGGACCGACGCCTCCGGGCGCTCGGCTACGACACGGTTCGCTACTCGGCTCGCGAGGTTAGCCGGGATCCCGCCGGGACAGTCCGGGAGATCGCGAGCTTCCTCACCGCCACCCAGCGGCATCCCTGAATCGATGTCGACGTTGCGGCGAAATATTCGCCGCAACGTCGACATCGATCGGCCGCGCGCCGGTTGCGCCGTGGTAAGCAATGGATTACTTTGGTAATCGATGGTTACCGGGACGGATCTGAGCGATGGCGCGGTCCCGACGCGGGAGCGGATCGTGGCGGCGGCGGTCGAGCTGTTCGGCCGCCGGGGCTACAGCGCGACCGCGGTCGGGGAGATCGAGCGGGCCGCCGGGCTGACGCCGCGCGCCGGCGGCTTCTACAAGCACTTCCCCTCCAAGCGGGCGGTGCTCGAGGCGGCGGTGGCGCGGCGGGCGGAGGCGGCAGCCGGGGCGCGCTCGCTGGTCGACGGCGCGCTCGCCGGCGACGTCGCGAGCGAGACGGCGGCACTCGGCCGGGCCGCCCTCCAGATAATCGCCGCCGACCAGGCCGTCATGCGGATCGTGATGCGCGAGGGCGACAACTTCCCCGAGCTGCGCGATCAGTTCTTCGAGCGGATCGTGCGCAGCGGGCACGAGGCGACGGCCGCCTGGCTGAGCAACGCCGCGGAGCGCGCCGGAGTGCCCCCGGACGCGATCGACGTGCCCGCGCTGGCGAGCGTCGTCCTCGGCTCGATCATCAACCACTGCGTCCTGCGAACCCTGTTCGGCGGCGATGCGGGCGTCGCGGACGACCGCTTCCTCGCCGCCTGGACCGACTCGACGCTGAAGCTGCTGGAGGCCAACGGCCTGCTCGTCTCTGACCAACCCGACCGGGAGGCATCGGAATGAAGTACGGAGACCACATCACCCGCAACCGCGGCGCGATCCGCTTCCTGGCGCTCGCGCTCGGCATCCCCCAGGCCCTGATCGGCCTCTGGGCGCTGCTCGCGCCACGGTCGTTCTACGACGACTTCCCAGCCGGCGGCGACGGCTGGGTCGCGGCGCTCGGCCCCTTCGACGCGCACCTCGTCACCGACGTCGGCGCCCTGTTCGTCGCGCTCGGCTTCCTGATGTGCTTCGCAGCCGCCAGCCTGCGCCGCGGCACCGTGATCGCGGCGTCGGTGGCCTGGCTGCTGTTCGCCGTCCCCCACTTCCTCTGGCACTCGTTCAACCTCGGGCCGTACGACACCCCTGACACGGTCGGCAACGCCGTCTCCACCGGCTGGCTGGTCGCCGGCGGCGCGCTGCTGCTGTGGCTCGTGCTGAGGCCCGCCACCAGACCTGCGACGGCCGCCGCCCCGGCCGCCGGCACCGCCGCGGGCCAGGACGGCATCCGCATCCCGGTCGTCTCCGACGCGAAGGCGGGCCCGCTCGCCCGGATGGCCTTCCGCCAGTCGCGGCGCGAGGTCGGCAAGGTGATGGACCCGATCCGCGTCTACGCCCACCACACCACCCTGATGCTCGGCTACGGGGCCTTCGAGACCGCCACCGGCCGCGCCGATCGCGTCGAGCCGGAGCTCAAGAAGCTGGTCGCGGCGAAGGCGGCGGCGCTCGCCGGCTGCGAGTTCTGCATCGACATCGCCTCGGGCCTCGCGGGCGAGGCCGGCGTACCCGAGGCGAAGCTGCGCGCCCTGCCGACCTACGCCGACAGCCCCGAGCTCGACGAGCTCGAGCGGCTCGCGCTCGACCTCACCGTCGGTATGACGCGCACGCCCGTCGCGGTCTCCGACGAGCTGGTCGCCCGCCTGCGCGAGCACCTCGACGAGGCGCAGCTGGTCGAGCTCGTCCACGAGATCGCGCTCGAGAACTACCGCGCCCGGTTCAACTGGGCGTTCGGGATCGGCTCGCAGGACTTCGCCGCGGGCTCCTACTGCGTCCGACCCGAGGCCGTCCCCGCCTGACGGGCCGCGATACCCCCGACCGGGTGGGCGCCCGCGCGGCGCCACCCGGCCGGCCGGCGGGGGCCGGTACAGTCCGGCGCGGTCCGTCCGACCACGCGCCTAGCGTCCTGTCCACTCCCGTCCCCGAGGGAGATCCGATGCCCCCGCTGATCAGCAGAGAAGAGGCCCTCCGCCTGGGCGAGCTCGAAGACCGCGCCGAGATCGAGGCGCTGATCGAGCGCGCGTGGAAGGCCCGCGTCGACCATTTCGGGGACTCGACCGACATGTGCTCGCTGGTCAACGCCAAGTCGGGCGGCTGCGCCGAGGACTGCGGCTTCTGCGCCCAGTCGCGCTTCGCCGAGGCGGAGACGCCGATGCACGCGATGATGACCCCCGACCAGATCCTCGAGCACGCGCGCGCGGCCGAGGCGGCCGGCGCGCACCGCTTCTGCATGGTCACCCAGGGCCAGGGCCTCTCCAAGCGCGACTTCGACAACATCCTCGAGGGCGCGCGGCTGGTCGCCGAGCACACCAACCTCAAGCGCTGCGCGTCGATCGGCCACATGTCGGCCAAGCGGGCGCGCCAGCTCAAGGACGCCGGCATCCAGCGCGTCCACCACAACGTCGAGACCGCCGAGAGCTACTACCCGGAGGTCTCGACGACCGTCCGCTACGAGGGCCGGCTGCGCACGATCCAGGCGGTCGAGGAGGCGGGCCTGGAGACCTGCGTCGGCGGCATCCTCAATCTCGGCGAGTCGCGCGAGCAGCGCGTCGAGATGGCGTTCGAGCTGGCGAGGATCAACCCCACGAGCGTGCCGATCAACATGCTCAACCCGCGCCCGGGCACGAAGTTCGGCGACCGCGAGTACATGGACCCGTGGGAGGCCGTCAAGTGGGTGGCGATCTTCCGCCTGATCCTCCCCGACGCGCTCTTCCGCCTCTGCGGCGGTCGCGTCGAGAACCTCGGCGAGCTGCACGCGCTCGCGGTCAAGGCCGGCATCAACGGCGTGATGATGGGCAACTTCCTGACGACGCTCGGCTCCGAGCCCGGCGACGACCGCGCGATGTTCGAGGAGCTGGGACTCAACGTCGCCCGCCAGCCCGACAACGGCGCCAACCCGCGGCCCGACAACCGCAGCGGCTGGCTCGACGGCGAGTCGCCGCGGACTCCGATCGACGAGCTCGTCGACAGCCAGGACCAGGCGCCGTTCTGGAACCCCGAGATCCAGTTGCGGCGCGTCAAGAAGGGCAAGGTTCCGCCGCGGCCCGACGGGGCGCCCAACCGGGGCCTCGAGGTCGTCCACGTGGAGGGAGCGAGTTGACCGACATCGAGACAGCCCTCGAGGAGATCCGCGACCGAGGGCTGTACCGCCGGATGCGGATGATCTCCGGACCGCAGGGGCCGCGCGTTCTACTGGACGGGCGGCCCGTTCTGCTTCTGTGCTCGAACAACTACCTCGGCCTCGCCGACCATCCCCGCGTGCGCGAGGCGGCCGCCGACGCGGCGATGCGCTACGGCGCCGGCGCCGGGGCGTCGCGGCTGGTGTCGGGCAACATGCGCATCCACCGCCGGCTCGAGGAGCGCCTGGCGGAGTTCAAGGGCCACGAGACCGCGCTGCTGTTCGGCTCGGGCTTCCTCGCCAACACCGGCGTCGTGCAGGCGCTCGCCCGGCCGGGCGAGGTCGTCTTCTCCGACGCGCTCAACCACGCCAGCATCGTCGACGGCTGCCGGCTCGCGGGCGCCGAGACGTTCGTCTACGACCACGCCGACATGGACCACCTCGAGTACGGGCTGCGCGAGGCCGAGGGCCGCGGCAGCCTGATCGTCACCGACGGGGTCTTCTCGATGGACGGCGACGTCGCGCCGCTGCCCGAGATCGTCGAGCTGGCGCGCCGCTACGACGCGCGCGTGATGGTCGACGACGCCCACGGCACCGGCACCGTCGGCCCGCGCGGGCGCGGCTCGGTCGCCGCCGCCGGGCTCGAGGACGAGGTCGACGTGCTCGTCGGCACGCTCGGCAAGTCGCTCGGCTCCTACGGCGCCTACGTCTGCTGCGACCGCTCGCTGGCGAAGTACCTCGTCAACACCGCGCGCACGCTGATCTTCTCGACCGCGCTCGCGCCGCCGCAGGTCGCGGCCGCGATGGCGGCGCTCGAGCTGCTGCGCGAGGAGCCGCGGCGCGTCGAGCGCCTGCAGCGCAACTCGCGCGTGCTGCGCGAGGCGCTCGCCGAGCATGACCTGCCGGCCGGCGCGGGCGACACGCCGATCGTCCCGGTGGTGCTCGGCGAGGCGTCGGCGGCGGTCGACGCGAGCGAGCGCGCGCTCGAGCGCGGCGTGTTCGCCCAGGCGATCCGGCCGCCGACGGTGCCCGAGGGCTCGTCGCGGATGCGCCTGACCGTGATGGCCTCCCACACCAAGACCGAGCTGCGCGAGGCCGCGCGGATCGTCGCCAAGGCGGTCCCGGAGACGGCCCGCAAGGCGGCCGCGCGCCGGCTCGCCGAGGCGACCGTCTCGGCCACCGCCGGCAAGGGCGTCTTCGACGGCCTCGCCGACGCCGCCTGAGCCGCCCGCCGATGGCCGCGCAGCCGACCGCCGCCCCGCGCCGCTGAGGCCGCGCCGATGCGCGGGCTCTTCGTCACCGGGACCGACACCGAGGTCGGCAAGACGGTCGTCGCGGCGGCGCTCTGCGCGGCGCTGGCCGCCCGCGGCGAGCGCGTCGCGGCGTTCAAGCCGGTCGTGACCGGGATCGAGGCGCCGTCCGGCGGCTGGCCGGCCGACCACGAGCTGCTCGCCGCCGCGGCGAGCTGCGCCCAGACCCCGGAGGAGGTCGCCCCCTACCGCTTCGGGCCGCCGCTCTCCCCCCACTTCGCGTCCGCTCTCGCCGGCGTCGAGATCGAACCGGAGCGGCTGCGCGCCGCGGCGACCGCAGCCGCCTGGCGCGCCCGCGCCGACCGCGCCCCGGACACCGGCGATCCCGGCGCGCTGATCTGCGAGGGCGTCGGCGGCCTGGCGGTGCCGCTGTCGGACGACTATCTCGTGCGCGACCTCGCGCGCGATCTCGGCCTGCCGCTGATGGTCGCAGCGCGCGGCGGGCTCGGCACGATCAGCCACACGCTGATGACCGTCGAGCTGGCCCGCGCCGCCGGCCTCGACGTGGCGGCCGTCGTGATGACCCCGTGGCCGGACGAGCCGTCGCCGATCGAGCGCTCCAACCGCGAGACCGTCGAGCGGCTCGCCGGGGTGCCGGTCCACGGGCTCGCCCCCACCTCCCCCGACGACCTCGCCGTCGCCGGCGCCGCGCTGCCGTTCGACGACTGGCTCTGAGCCGGCCACCCCGACGTTCGCCTGCTGCTCCCGGGCCGCTCCGATCTTGCCCGCGCATTGCGCGGCAGACGTCGGACGGGCGCCACGTGGGCGCGGTTTCGTCGGGCGCGCCCAGGCCGCGCGGTAGATTCCGTGGGCGCGCACGGCCCGGGCAGGGGGTCTGCGGCCGGCGCGCCGACCCGGGAGAGAGCCATGCGCCGTCTGCTGATCGCCGTCCTCGCCGTCCTCGCCGTGCTGGCGGCGCTGATCGTCGTCAACGCCGTGGTCGTCGGCGGCGAGAGCAAACCGGCGCGCGCCGCCGAGGGCGGCCGGGTGCTCGAGCTGCCGGCCGGCGATCTCAACGTCCGCGACGTCGGCCCGCGCGACGCCCCCGCGATCGTGCTCGTCCACTGCTACACCTGCTCGCTGCGCTACTGGCAGGAGCTGGAGCCGCTGCTGGCCCGCGACCGGCGCGTGATCTCGGTCGACCTGCTCGGCCACGGCGACTCCGAGAAGCCGGCCGACGCCGACGCCTACTCGATGGAGCACCAGGCCGACGCGGTCGCCGAGGCGCTCGACGCGCTCGACGCCCCGCCCGCGCTGGCGGTCGGCCAGTCGCTCGGCGGCCCGGTCGTCACCGCCCTGGCCGAGCGCCACCCCGAGCGGGTCCGCGGCCTGGTGGTGATGGACTCGGCGGCCAGCCGCGACTCGGTCGACCTGCCGCTGACCGCCCGCCTCGCCCGCGCGCCGGTGATCGGGCCGCTGCTCAAGCGCGTCGCGCCGGACGGGGTCGTGCGCGAGGAGCTGTCGAAGGCGTTCGCCGAGGGCTACGAGGTGCCGGACGAGTTCGTCGCCGACGTCCAGGGGATGACGTTCACCTCGTTCGCCGAGTCGGCGAAGGCCGGCAACCGCTACGGCGACGAGGGGACGCTCGACGAGCGGATCGCCGCCACGGGCCTGCCGCTGACCGTGATCTTCGGAGCCGAGGACCGGATCGTCGACCCGGCCGACGCCGAGGCGTTCCGCGACGTCCCGGGCGCCCGCGTCGTCGTCATCCCCGCCATCGGCCACACCCCCCAGCTCGAGGCCCCCGCCCGCTCCGCCCGCCTCGTCCGCCAGCTCGACCGCCAGACGCTCCCAGCGACCGACAACGCCCCGGCGAGCTCCTGAGCGTTCTGGCCAAGGACGCAGGGAGCGCGGCGTGGGTCTGCCACGTAAGCGACCGAGGACGCCGGCCAGGGCGCTCAGGAGCCGCCGGCGAGCTCCTGAGCGTTTCTGGCCAAGGACGCAGGGAGCGCGGCGTGCCTCTGCCACGTAAGCGACCGAGGACGCCGGCCAGGGCGCTCAGGAGTCGCCGGCGTAGTTCAGGAGCGACTTGTCGATGAGCCACTCCACCGGCGCGTCGTCGTCGGTGTAGATCTCGCCGCCGGTCAGCGGGGGCTCGATGCGGTCGGCGGCGTCGGCGGCGAGCGGCTGCAGCTCGGCGGGCAGGTCGGCGGCGGCGCGCAGGCGCTCGGCGGAGACGGGTCCGTCTCCGGCGACGACGAGCGTGTTGGTCTCGTCGTAGGGGTAGCGGACGACGTTGGGGAAGACGGCGCCGATCGTGGCGCTGAGGACCTGCTCGAGCTCGTCCTGGCCCTCGGGGTGGCCGATGTTGATGACGACGACGCCGCCGGGGGCGAGCCGGTCGCGCGCGAGCTCGAAGAACTCGCGGGTCGAGAGGTAGAAGGGGATGTAGGGCTGGCGGTAGGCGTCGATCGCGATGACGTCGTAGCGCTCGTCGGTCTGGCGCAGGTAGGGCCGCGCGTCCTGGTGGTGTAGCTCGAGCGTGGCGACGTCCTGGAGGTCGAACCAGCGCCGGCCGAGCTCGGACAGCTCGGGGTCGATCTCGACGCCGTCGACGTGGGTGGCCGGGAACAGCTCGCGGTAGGCGCGGGCGCTGGTGCCGGCGGCGTTGCCGAGGATCGCGACGCGCTCGGGCGGCGTGCCGTCGCCGCCGGCGAACGGGGCGACGAGCATGCCGTCCCAGTAGCCGCCGGTGAGGACGGTGCCGGGCCGGTAGAGGGAGTGCAGCGCCTGGCCCTCGTTGAGCTCGAGCACGCGGCTGCCGTCGGGGCGCTCGATCACGCGCGCGTACTGGTACTCGGTGTCGGCCTCGGCGACGACCTCGCCGGTGTCGGTCTGGGCCTTGAGCGTGCCGACGGGGACGACCATCAGGGCGGCGATCGCGAGCGGGACCGCGGCGGCGTAGCGGGCGCGGCGCCAGACGCCGGGGAGCGCGACGACGGCGATCGAGAGGGCGTAGAGGAGGAAGGTGCGGCGGGTGCCGAGCAGCGGGATCAGCAGCAGCGAGGAGGAGAGGGTGCCGACGAGGCTGCCGGCGGTGGAGATCGCGTAGAGCCGTCCGGAGACGCGGCCGGCCTCCTCGAGCGAGGTGACGGCGAGCCGGACGGCGAACGGCGCGACGGTGCCGAGCAGCAGGACTGGGATCGCGACGAGGACGAGGACGGCGAGCAGCGAGCCGACGAACGCGCCGGCGGATACGGAGTCGAGCGCCTCGACGCCGACGTCGAGCAGCGGGCCGGCGACGAACGGGACGAGCGCGAGCAGGCCGGAGGCGATCAGCGCGACGAGGCAGAGGAAGCGCATCTCGGGCCGGCGGTCGGCGAGCCGGCCGCCGAGCCAGTAGCCGATCGACAGCGCGACGAGCACGACGCCGATCGTGTTCGCCCAGACGATCGTCGATGCGCCGAAGTACGGCGCGAGCAGCCGCACGGCGGCGATCTCCGCCCCCAACGACCCCATGCCGACGACGAAGACGAGCAACGCGAGGGGCGGCATCCGCCGCACCCTAGCTACCGGGGCACGCCACGGCCGTACGGCGCCTGACCAAGCAGTTCAAGGACGCAGGGAGCGCGGCGTGGGTCTGCCACGTGAGCGACCGAGGACGCCGAAATGCGCCGGTCAGGCGTCGTACGGCTCGAAGTCCTTCTTGCGGGCGCCGCAGACCGGACAGAACCAGTCGTCGGGGATGTCCTCGAAGGCGGTGCCGGCGGGGATGCCGCCGTCGGGGTCGCCCTCGGCGGGGTCGTAGATGAACCCGCAGGAGATGCAGATCCACTGTTGGAGGGTCGCGGTGTCGCTCATCCAGTCGAAATCTAACGGTGCGGGTTCGTTTACGCTGCATCGATGCGGATCGACCGTCCGCCTCCGGGGGAGGAGCTGGGCGCGGGCGCGCCGAGCGTGCCGCGGGCGTCGGCGACGGTGATCGTCGTCCGCGACGGACGTGCGGACCTCGAGGTGCTGCTGGTGCGACGCAATCCGGAGCAGCGGTTCATGGGCGGGGCGTGGGTGTTCCCGGGCGGGGCGACGGCGGCGGAGGATCGCGACGAGCGGGCGACGGCGGTGCGGGAGCTGGCGGAGGAGGCGGGGATCGTGCTCGAGCCGGGGCATGAGCTGGTGCGGTTCTCGCGCTGGATCACGCCGGCCCAGGTCGCGGTGCGGTTCGACACCCATTTCTTCGTGGCGGAGGCCCCGCCGGGAGCGAGCCCGGTCGTCGACGGCGGCGAGTGCGTCGACTGGCGTTGGCTGGCGCCGGCGGAGGCGCTGCGGCTGGGCCGGCTGGAGGAGCTGCTGCTGGTGTTCCCGACGGTCAAGCATCTGGAGCAGCTGGCGGAGTTCGCGTCGGTGGCGGAGCTGCTGGCTGCGGCGCGGGCGCGGCGGGTGGCGCCGGTCGAGCCGCGGGTGCTGGTCGACGGCGGTGTCGCGCATGTGCTGCTGCCGGGCGAGGACGGCTACGACGACGCGTGACCGCAACCGTGGCGGTGGCGGCGCGTTCGTTGTCTGGTGGTCCGCTTCCGCCGTTCCCGAGCCCGAGTGAGCCGATGTCCCGCACGCTGCTGATCCTGTCGACCGTCGTCTGCCTGCTGGCCGCGGGCGCCGCTGTGGCGACGGCGGCGTCGCTGGTGGGCACGCCTGGCGACGACACGCTGTCGGCGGCGGCCGGCGAGGATCTGTTCGGCGAGGCGGGCGACGACACGCTGTCGGCACCGGCGTCGGGCGGGTATGTGGAGGGCGGCGCGGGCGACGACGCCCTGACTGGCGGCGCCGGTCCGGATCTGCTGCTGGGCGGGACGGGCGACGACCGGGTCGACGGGGCGGCCGGCGACGACGCGATCTACGCGGGCCCCGGGATCGACGCGGTGCTGGGCGGCCCGGGCGCGGACGCGATCTGGACCCAGGGCGGCGACGACCGGGTGTTCGCCGGCGGCGGCCGCGACACGGTGCGGGTGGCTGGCGGGGCGGTGTTCGTCGATGCCGGGTCGGGCCGCGACCGGGTCTGGGCCGCGGACGGCTCGGGCACGCTGCTGGGCCGGGGCGGCGCGGACGTGATCGTGGCGGTCGACGGTCCGTACTCGGTCCGCGGCGGGCCGGGACGCGACCGGATCCGCACCGGCGACTTCGCCGACCGCGTGTCGGGCGGCCCGGGGCCGGACGGGATCGCGACCGGCGGCGGCGACGACGTGCTCGACCTGCGCGACGGGGTCCGCGACCGGGCCTACTGCGGTGCCGGCGACGACACGGTCTACGCGGACCCGTTCGACCTGCTGCGCGACTGCGAGACCGTCGCGGCGGTTCGCTGAGCGGCCGCGGCCCCGGCGCTTCCAGGCGCGACTAGCGCCGGCGCGGTACGAGGAAGGCGGCGCGGGCGGGCTTGCCGCGGTTGCCGGCGGCGTCGGTGGCTACGAGCGTGAGCCGGTAGCGGCCCGGGCGCAGCGGACGGCGGCGCAGACGGCCGTTGAAGCGCAGCCTGTTGGCGCCGGCGGCGCCGTCGGCCCGGAGCCGGCCGCGCAGGGTCCGGTAGCGGACGCAGGGCGCGGGGCGTCCGCGCGCCTTGCCGGCGCGCCGCTTGCCGCCGCGGCGCTTGGTCCGCGCGAGCCGGGTGCAGCGCTGGACGGCGGCGACGACGCTCGCGGCCTCGCTGAGGTCGTAGGAGACTGTCGCGCCGCGGCGCGGCTTGCGGCGCGTAGCGGGGCGCAGCTTGCGCGGCTTGACGCGCACGCCGGTCAGCCGCGGCGGCTGGCGGTCGCGGACGGTGAGCTGGGCGCGTCCGACGCGCGCCTGACCGTTGTCGAGCCGGCCGGTGAGCGTGACGTCGTGGACGCCGGGGCCGGCGTCGCGCGGGATCGCGACTGCGACGGTGACGCGCGTGTCGGAGCCGTTGGCGAGCGGCGCCGCCGGCTGGCTCGGCGCGGCGCTCGCGCCGGGCAGCGTGGTGGCGGCGGTCAGC
>JAAYBF010000181.1 GCA_012718975.1 Solirubrobacterales bacterium
CGCCGGCGCCCGCGCACCCACGCCGCCGGCGCCCGCGCACCCACGCCGCCGGCGCCCGCGCCCCAGCGGCGCCCGCGCCCCCTCGCCCCGCCGCCCGGGCCCCGTCGTCCGCCCCCGCGCAGGCGAGGTGAGAGTTTCGGCCAATATTCGGCCGGAACTCTCACCTCGCGTTTGGAGCGCCGTCCAGGGGCCGTCGGGGGCCGCCGGACGCGCCGGCCCGAGGCCGCCTGGGGGCCCCGGGCGTGGCGCCACGGAGCCGACGCTAGGCCGCTACCGCGGACTCCTCGCTGTCGACAGGGCGGGCGCCGGAGAACAACGCCCCGTGCAGCAGCGCCGCGAGCACGCCGCCGACCAGCGGCGCGACTATGAACAGCCACAGCTGCTCGATCGCCCAACCGCCGGTGAACAGCGCCGGACCGATGCTGCGGGCCGGGTTGACCGACGTGTTGTCGACCGGGATGCCGACCAGGTGGATCAGCACCAGCACCAGGCCGATCGGGATACCGGCGAACGCGACGCTCGCGATCCGGTCGGTCGCGGCGAGCACCGTGAAGACCAGGAACGCCGTCAGCAGGACCTCGACCGCGAACACCGCCCCCCACGGATAGCCGTCGGGCGAGTGGGCGCCGTAGCCGTTGGAGCCGAGCCCCTCCACCCCGGCGTCGTAACCGGCCTTGCGCGCCGAGACGATCGCCAGCAGCAGCCCGGCCGCCGCGATCGCGCCGAGGATCTGGGCGACCCAGTAGCGGACCGCCTCGCCCGCGTCGATGCGGCGCGAGACCAGCAGGCCGATCGTCACCGCCGGGTTGATGTGGCAGCCCGAGATCGGACCGATCGCATACGCCATCGCCAGCAGCGACAGGCCGAACGCGAACGCGATGCCGAGAAAACCGATCTGCTCGCCGGCGATCACGGCCGCGCCCACGCCGCCGAACACCAGCACGAATGTCCCGACGAACTCCGCCAACGCACGTCTGAGGGTCATCACGCTCCTTCCCGAGCGGTTGCCTGAACCGATGTCGGGCTGAGCATCCCACCGTGGGCGGCCGGAAGCCAGTCGGCAGAACGTAAAAGCCCCCGACCGCAATTGGAGGGAGCGGTCAGGGGCGGTGATCCCGAAGGATCAAGCGCGAGTATGGCATACGCGCAGGCAGCCGCGCGCAGGTTCGTCGCGCCCGACCCCGTGTTCGCGCAACTTGCGCGGAAAACCGCTCAGTCGTCGCTCGGCGGCGGCCGGAATACGACGCGGCGGACGTCGCCGACGGTGGCCGGGCCGAGCCGCAGCGCCGTGTGGAAGCCCTCGTCACCGAGCGCGCCCGACTCGAGCGCCCGCCGCAGCGCGTTCAGCTCGCCGCGCGCGTCGTCGTCGATCGCCTCGCGCGGCGGCTCGATCAGCACCAGGTGGCGCGGGCGCTTCTGGCGGGCCGCCGCCAGCACGAAGCGGGCGCGCGTCTCGCCGTCGAGCGCCGTCGTCGGGACTACCACGCTCTCGCGCGCGCCGAGCCGCTTGGCGACCGCCGCCTCGAGCAGCTCCGCGGCGCGCGCGTCGAGCTCGGCCTCCGGGACCCGGCCGGTGATCAGCTCGCGCACCTTCCCGATCGACAGCACCGCCCCGCGCTCCTCGATCAGGCGCGTGACGAACCGCTCGCCGTCCGCGGCCACCGGCGCGACCACCAGCAGCAGGCTGCCCGGCGAGTAGCGCAGCAGCTCGGTCGGGCGCAGGACGTGGCAGCGGACCGAGACGTCGGGTGGCCGCTCGCCGCCCTCGCGGCGCGGGCGGTCCGACGACCAGCCGCCGCGCTCGTCCTGGTCGATCTTCACGCTGCGCCCGGAGGGAGGGTTGGCCATGCCCATATCCTGACCGATCGCGACCGCCGGCAGGTCGCCCCGGGCGGCGATCGGCGATCATCGCCGCGTGCGGGCGGTAGTCCAACGGGTCTCGGAGGCATCGGTCGCCGTCGACGGAGAGGTCGTCGGAGAGATCGGCGCCGGACTGCTGGTGCTGCTCGGCATCCGCCGCGGCGACAGCGCCGCGCAGGCCGACCGGCTCGCAGACAAGCTGCTCGCGCTGCGGGTCTTCCCCGACGGCGACGGCCGCATGAACCGCTCGGTGACCGACGCCGGCGGCGAGATCCTCTGCGTCAGCCAGTTCACCCTCTACGGCGACACCCGCAAGGGAACGCGGCCGTCGTACGCGGACGCCGCGCCCGGCGAGGAGGCCGAGCCGCTCTACGAGCGGGTCCGCGAACGGCTCGGAGCGGCCGGCGGCGTGTTCGGCGCCCAGATGGAGGTCGCGCTCGTCAACGACGGCCCGGTCACCGTGATCGTCGAGGTCTGAACCGCTCAGTCGCGGGCGATCAGCTTCTTGTAGGTCATCCGGTGCGGATGGTCGGCGGCCTCGCCGAGCTGCTCGCGCCGCCAGCTCTCATACGCCTCGAAGTTGCCCTCGAACCAGGTGACCTTGGAGTCGCCCTCGAAGGCGAGCACGTGGGTGGCGACGCGGTCGAGGAACCAGCGGTCGTGGGATACGACCACCACGCAGCCGGGGAAGGCGAGCAGCGCCTCCTCGAGCGCGCGCAGCGTGTCCACGTCGAGGTCGTTGGAGGGCTCGTCGAGCAGCAGCAGGTTGCCGGCCCGGCGCAGCAGCTTCGCCAGGTGGACGCGGTTGCGCTCGCCGCCCGAGAGCGAGCCGACCTTCTTCTGCTGGTCTGAGCCCTTGAAGTTGAAGGACGACACGTATGCGCGGGAGTTGAGCGTCCGGTCGCCGACCTGGATCTGGTCGTCGCCGCCGGAGATCTCCTCCCAGACCGTCTTGTCGCCGTCGAGCGCGTCGCGCGACTGGTCGACGTGGGACAGCTCGACGGTCGGCCCGACGGTGAAGCTGCCGGAGTCGGGCTGCTCCTCGCCGGTGATCATCCGCAGCAGCGTCGTCTTGCCGGCGCCGTTGCCGCCGATCACCCCGACGATCCCGGCCGGCGGGAGCTTGAACGAGAGGTCGTCGATCAGCAGCCGGTCGCCGTAGCCCTTGCTCACGTTCTGGGCTTCGACGACGACGTCGCCGAGACGCTCGCCGGCCGGGATGTGGATCTCGACCCGGTCGAGCTTGACGTTGCGCTCCTCGGCCAGCAGCGCGTCGTAGCGGGCGAGGCGCGCCTTGTTCTTGGTCAGGCGCGAGGAGGCGTTCATCCGCACCCACTCCAGCTCGCTGGCGAGCGTCCGCTGGCGCGCGGACTCCTGCTTCTCCTCCTGGGCCAGGCGCTCGCGCTTGCGCTCCAGCCAGGCCGAGTAGTTGCCCTCGAACGGCAGCGCGCGGCCGCGGTCGAGCTCGAGGATCCAACCGGCGACGTTGTCGAGGAAGTAGCGGTCGTGGGTGACCGCGACGATCGTGCCCGGGTAGTCGGCGAGGTGGCGCTCGAGCCAGGCGACCGACTCGGCGTCGAGGTGGTTGGTCGGCTCGTCGAGCAGCAGCAGGTCGGGCCGGCCGAGCAGCAGCCGGCAGAGCGCGACGCGGCGGCGCTCGCCGCCGGAGAGGTTGTCGACGTCGGCGTCGCCGGGCGGCAGCCGCAGCGCGTCCATCGCTGTGTCGAGGATCGTGTCGAGGTTCCAGGCGTCGGCGGCGTCGATCTGCTGCTGCAGCCGCGCGAACTCGTCGGCGGTCTCCTCCGAGTAGTCGGCCGCCAGCTCGTTGAAGCGGTCGAGCAGGTCGCGCAGCGGCCGAACGCCGTCCTCGACGTTGCCGCGCACGTCCTTGGAGGAGTCGAGCTGGGGCTCCTGCTCGAGCAGGCCGACGGTCGCGCCGTCGGCGAGCCGGGCGTCGCCGCGGAACTCGGTGTCGACGCCGGCCATGATCCGCAGCAACGTCGACTTGCCGGCCCCGTTGGGCCCCAGCACGCCGATCTTCGCCCCGGGCAGGAACGCCAGCGTCACGTCCTCGACGACGGTCCTGTCGGGCGGATGCACCTTCGTGAGGCGCTGCATCGTGTAGATGAACTCGGGCATCGCGGCAGACGAAGCTAGCGAACCCGGCGCTCCAGGGCCGTTCGCCGCGCGCTACTGCTCGGCCAGCACGGCCAGGACGTTGCCGGCTGGGTCCCTGAACCAGGCGATGTCCGGCCCCTGACCGCGGGCGATGCCCTTCTCGTCCTGCTCGAACTCGGTGTAGCGCTCGAACGCGACCCCGCGGGCGGCCAGGCCGTCGACCGCCGCCTCGACATCGTCGACCGGGAAGTTGAGGACGGTGTAGCCCGCGGGCTCGAAGTCCGGCTTGGGGTAGACGAGCGTGTCGCGGTCGCCGGCGATCTTGAGGACGAGCAGGTAGCCGTCCATCCACCGCTCGGTCTCGATCCCGAGCGTCTCGCCGTAGAACTGCTCCGCGCGATCGAGGTCGTCGACCGCGAAGCTGCTGAAGGCCCTTGTGTCGGAGAACATCCGCGCTCCTCTCGTAGTGGTCTATGACCGTAGACCCGTCCCCCGGCCGCGACTAATCGCCGACCGCGTCGATCTCCGCCGCGCCCGTTCGTCGTAGGGAGTAGAACGGTCCAACCACCACAGGAGCCAGACGATGCGATTCATGCTGTTCATGCTGCCCGGCGGCGAGCTGCGCGAGACCGGTGAATGGGAGCCGCCGACCGCCGCGGCGGTCGCCGAGATGACGCGCTTCAACGAGGCGCTCGTCGGCGCCGGGGTGCTGCTCGCCGCCGACGGGCTGCATCCCCCCAGCGTCGGCGCGCGGGTCGCCTGCCGCGACGGTGCCAAGACGGTCGTCGACGGCCCCTTCGCCGAGTCCAAGGAGGTGGTCGGCGGGTACTGGCTGATCGACGTGCGCTCGCGCGCCGAGGCGGTCGAGTGGGCCTCGCGCTGCCCGTTGGAGGAGGGCGACGTCATCGAGATCCGCCAGGTCTACGAGATGTCGGACTTCCCCGCCGAGGTGCAGGCCGCCGCCGAGCTGTCGGCGGTCCCGCCCGAGCAGACCTCGGCACGCGACTGACCGTGGCCGACGCGCCGACCAGCGAGGCGATCGACGCGATCTGGCGGATCGAGTCGGCCCGGCTGATCGCCCGGGTGGCCCGGATGGTCGGCGACGTCGGCCTCGCCGAGGACCTCGCCCAGGACGCGCTCGTCGCCGCGCTCGAGCGCTGGCCGCGCGACGGCGTGCCGGACAACCCCGCCGCCTGGCTGACGGCGACCGCCAAGCATCGGGCGATCGACATGCTCCGCCGCGCGCGCACCTACGAGCGCAAGCAGGACGAGATCGTCCGCGAGGCGGGGCTGCGGATGGCGGTCGACGGTCGTGACCTCGCGGCCGAGGCGGACTCGGTCGGCGACGACATGCTCGGCCTGATGTTCGCCTGCTGCCACCCGGTGCTCTCGACCGACGCCCGCGTCGCGCTGACGCTCAGGCTGCTCGGCGGCCTGTCGACGCCGGAGATCGCGCGCGCCTTCCTGATCTCCGACGCGACCGCCGCCCAGCGGATCGTGCGCGCCAAGCGGACGCTGAAGGAGGCGCGGGTGCCGTTCGACGTGCCCGCCGGCGGCGAGCTCGACGAGCGGCTGCCGGACGTGCTCGAGGTCGTCTACCTGATCTTCAACGAGGGCTACGCCGCCAGCTCCGGGAGCGAGTGGATGCGCCTCGACCTCGCGCGCGAGGCGCTGCGGCTCGGGCGCGTGCTGGCGCAGCTCGTGCCCGCCGAGCCGGAGGTCCACGGGCTCGTCGCGCTGATGGAGATCCAGCAGTCGCGGGCGGCGGCCCGGACCGGGCCCGACGGGACGCCGATCCTGCTCGGCGACCAGGACCGCTCGCGCTGGGACCGGCTGCTGATCGCGCGCGGTCTGACCGCGCTCGACCGTGCCGGGCGCACCGGGCGGGCGCTCGGGCCGTATTCGCTGCAGGCGGCGATCGCCGCCTGCCACGCGCGCGCGGCCCGTCCGGAGGACACCGACTGGCCGCGGATCGTCGCGCTCTACGACGCGCTCGCCCAGCTCACGCCGTCGCCGGTGGTCGACCTCAACCGGGCCGTCGCCGTCGGGATGGCGTACGGGGCCGAGGCGGGCCTGGAAGCTGTCGAGCCGCTGGTCGGCGAGCGGCGGCTCGCCGGCTACCACCTGCTCCCCGCGGTCCGCGGCGACCTGCTCGCCAAGCTCGGCCGTGACGCCGAGGCGCGCGCCGAGTTCGCCCGCGCCGCCGCACTCGCCGCCAACGAGCGCGAGCGGGAGCTGCTGGCGCGGCGGGCCGGCGACACCGGCTGAGATTGGTCGGACCGGGCTCATGCCAGCAGGCCGACTGGCATATCGACACCGCTCTGTCGAGCCTTGTCTGGACCAACAGCGTCTGGTTAGCTTCGTCCCGTGGACGTGCTCAGGAGGGGCAACGTCAGGCAGGAGGGTCCACGCGCGGGGCGACCGATGCTGCTCGCCCATGGCTTCGGGTGCGACCAGTCCGTCTGGCGCTACGTGGTTCCGGCGTTCGAGGACCGCTACCGGGTGGTCGCCTTCGACCACGTCGGGGCGGGCGGCTCCGACCTCGCCGCCTACGACCCCGTCCGCTACTCCAGCCTCGACGGCTACGCCGCCGACGTGCTCGAGATCTGCGCCGCGCTCGACGTCCGCGACGGGATCCTGGTCGGCCACTCCGTCGGGGCGATGATCGCCGTCCTGGCCGCGATCGCCGATCCGAGCCGCATCGACCGCCTCGTGCTGATCGGGCCCTCCCCCTGCTACGTCGACGACGGCGACTATCTCGGCGGCTTCACCCGCCAGGACGTCGACGACCTGCTCGCCGCGCTGGACGACAACTACCTCGGCTGGTCGAGCGCGATGGCGCCGACGATCATGGGCAACCCCGACCGGCCCGAGCTGTCGGCCGAGCTGACCAACAGCTTCTGCGCGACCGACCCCGACATCGCGCGCCAGTTCGCGCGTGTCACCTTCCTGTCCGACAACCGCGCCGACCTGCCGCGGCTGACACGTCCGGCGCTCGTCCTCCAGTGCGCCGACGACCCGATCGCCCCGCCCGCCGTCGGCGAGCACGTCCACGCCGCTATCCCCGACTCGACCTTCGTAGCGCTGCGCGCGACCGGCCACTGCCCGCACCTCAGCGCTCCCGCGGAGACCGTCGCGGCGATCGAGGCGTTCCTGTGATCGCGCCCGAGGACCTCTTCGAGCACGCCCCGATCGGTCAGCTGGTGACCGCCCCCGACGGGAGGATCGTGCGCGCCAACCGGGCGGTCTGCGAGTGGACCGGCCGGCCGCGACGGGAGCTGCTGCGGCTGCGCTTCGCGGACCTGCTCGCGGCCGGAGGACGGATCTACCACGAGACCCACCTCGCCCCGCTGCTGCACATGCAGGACGAGATCCGCGAGGTCGCGCTCGCGCTGCGCACCGCCGGCGGCGAGCGCCTCGACGTCCTCGTCAGCGCACGCCTGCACCGCGACGGCGACGATCGTCCCGTGGCCGTCCACGTCCTGCTCTCCGACGCGCGCTCCCGGCGGGCCTACGAGCGCGAGCTGCTGCGCCGCCACCGCCGCGAGCGCGCGCAGCGCGAGTGGAGCGAGGTCGTCGCGGGGCTGCTCGGTCGCGCCGACGGGGCGTCGCCGACCTGAGCGCGCGGCGGGCCTCCGCGCCGCGCCGGACCGTCTAGGCTGGCGGCCGATGAGCGTGATCGACGAGCTGGTCTCGAACAACTCCGCCTACGCGGACGGGCTGCCGACCCAACACCTCGACGTCCGGCCGAGCCGCCAGCTCGCGGTCGTCACGTGCATGGACTCGCGGCTGGACGTCTTCGCCGCGCTCGGGCTCGGCGACGGCCAGGCGCACGTCCTGCGTAACGCCGGCGGGGTCATCACCGACGACGTGATCCGCTCGCTGGCGATCTCCCAGCGCAAGCTCGGCACGCGCTCGGTGATGCTGATCCACCACACCGACTGCGGCATGCAGAAGATCACCGACGACGGCTTCCGCGCCGAGCTGCGCAGCGCGACCGGCGTCGCGCCGGCGTTCGCGATCGAGTCGTTCAACGACGTCGACGCCGACGTCGCCCAGTCGATCCTGCGCGTGCGCCGCTCGGAGTTCGTCCCCCACCGCGACGACGTGCGCGGCTTCGTCTATGACGTCGACACCCACCGCCTCCACGAGGTCGCCGTCGACGGCGACTGAGCCGCCGCCGCGGCGCTCGCTCAGCGGGGCTTCGCGCAGACGACGTAGGCGGTCTGGGTGACGTCGGAGCTGCTCACCCGCGCGCCGGGCGGCAGATCGAAGCGGAAGGCCATCGACCGGCCGGCGAATGCCGCCTTGGCGACGATCGGCAGCGCCCAGCCGTCGGCGGCCCGGCCGCCGAACCCGCCGCTGTTGAACGGCTCCTGGTCGACGCCCCAGCCGACGGCGCGCCGGCCGCCCGGGCAGGGCACGCGCAGGCTCGCGCTCGCCGCCGAGGCCAGGGCCGCGGTCGACCGCTCGACGACCTTCACCGCGCGCAGCGAGCGCTTCGGGACGCAGGCGACATCGGCGTAGACCGGGTCGGTGGTCTGGAACGGGAAGGTCGACGGGATGTTCTCGACCGTGACCTGCCAGCCGCTGACGCCGCGCGGCTTCGAGCTGAAGCGGCCGAAGCCCGGCGAGAACTCCTGCGACAGCGGTGCGCCGATCGCCACCCGCTTGCGCCCGCAGCTGACGGTCGCTGTGCTGGTGAGCGAGGTCGAGCTGACCGGGCGGGTGCGGCCCGGCCTGCGCCGGTGGACGATGCTCGCCCCACGCGCGCAGAGCAGCTGCAGGCGCAGCTTGGCGCGGCCGGGGGCGCCGGTCGCCCACGAGCCGACGGCGGCCGGACCGAACGACTGGCCGACGATGTGACGCGAGGCCGCGACGATGCCGGGCGCGAGCGCCCGCTCACGGCCACGGCAGCTCGACGAGATCCGCTGCGACTCCTCGAAGTAGGTGCCGGTCGTCGTGCCGCTCGGCACCGTGACCGTCTCGGTCGGCTTGGCGACGCGGATCTTCAGCGCGGCCGGAGCCGTCGCCGGGAGCAGCGCCAGGACGGCGAGCGGCACCAGCGCGGCGAGCAGGGACAGACGGCGAACGGACACGGTTCTCCTTCGGGGAGGGATGCGAAGCAGCGGCCAGCGTAGAGCCGACGAGGGCCGAGGACCCAATCACAGCCGGCGATATGGGCCGTTCAACCCAAGCGGCGGCGGTAGCGCGACCGGGTCCGTGGGTAGCTTGCGACCAGCTTGGACGGCCTAATCGACACGCTCACGCGCGGCAACCCGACCGAGGTCAAGGTCGTGCTGGCCACCGTCGCGCTGGCGCTCTCCGTGTACCAGGTCGCCGTGATCGCCGTCGCCTACGGCAAGGTGCGGCCGCGGTTCCTCGGCGCGGCGCCGGCCGCGCTCGCCCACCGCGCCGTCGGCGACGCGATCGCGCTGATCCTCGTCGTCTGCGCGACGATCTGCATCGCCTACTACGGCTTCGACGACGACGCCGGCCTCCACGTCGCCGCCGCGTCGGCGCTGCTGCTCGCGCTCGCCCTGAAGGTCGCGGTCGTGCGCCGCCTCCACGGCCTCGGCAGGCTGCTGCCGGTGATCGGCGCGTCGATCTGGGTCCTGCTCGCGCTCACCTGGCTGACCTCGGCGGGAGACTTCCTCGCGGACCGCTGATGCGACCGTCGCGCGACACCGTCCAGCTGCTCTGCTCGCTCGCGGCCGCTGTCGCGATCGTCGTGGTGGCGGTGGTCGCGGTGACCGCCCGCATCGGGCCGACGAGCACCGCCGAGCTCGACGCCCGCGAAGAGCGCCTGGAGCTGCGGATCGAGCGCGAGGAGGAGCGGCGCGAGGCGATCGAGGACCGCCGCTAGCCTGCCACCCCCGTCGTAGGGGCTCGAGCGGCGGCGCTCGGGGCCGGGGCCGCCGACGTCGCCACTCGGCCCTGCGCCTCACACGTGGCGGCGAATCCCGCCCTTCGGGGGATTGCGCGCCGTGGGCGCGGGCCTAACCTGGACGCAATGGCCCAGGCCGACCTCCCCAGCGCGCCGCCCGCGCCCACGGCCGGCGACGCCCGCCACGCGGCGCTGCGCCGCGACATCCGCGCGCTCGGCGAGCTGCTCGGCCGAACGCTGGCGCGCCAGGAGGGCGACGAGCTGCTCGCGACCGTCGAGCGGATCAGGCGGCTGATCCGCGACGACCGCGCCGCCGCCGTCGCCGAGCTGGCCGCGCTCGAGCCGGCACGGGCGATCAGCGTCGTGCGCGCCTTCAGCGCGTTCTTCCAGCTCGCCAACGTCGCCGAGCAGGTCCACCGCGCCCGGGCGCTCGCGGCGCTGCGCGCCGAGCGCGGCACCTGGCTCGGCCGCGCGGTCGACCGGATCGCCGCCGCCGATGTCGCACCGGACGAGCTCGCCGCGGAGGTCGAGCGCCTCTCGGTACGGCCGGTGCTCACCGCCCACCCGACCGAGGCCGCCCGCCGCACCGTCCTGTCGAAGCTGCGGGAGATCGCCGCGCTGCTCGACGAGCTCGACGCCGCGCGCGCGGCCGGCGACGGCCGCCGCGACGCCCGCGCCCGCCGCCGGCTCGAGGAGTCGATCGACCTGCTCTGGCAGACCGACGAGCTGCGGATCGCCGCCCCCGACGTGCTCGACGAGGCCCGCAACGCCGTCTACTACCTCGACGAGCTGCACCGCGACACGGCGCCGCACGTGCTCGAGACGCTCTCCGAGGAGCTCGCCCGGCTCGGCGCCGCTCCCGCGCCCGAAGCCCGCCCGCTGCGCTTCGGAAGCTGGATCGGAGGCGACCGCGACGGCAACCCCAACGTCGGGCCCGAGAGCATCGGCCGGGTGCTCGCCCTCCAGCGCGACCACGCCGTGCGGGCGGCGCTCGCGATCGTCGACGAGCTGCGCGTCGAGCTCTCGACCTCGGTCCGGATCGCCGGCGCGAGCCGGGAGCTGCTCGCCTCGCTCGAGCGCGACCTGGCGACGCTCGACGGGATCGATCCCCGCTACCGCCGCCTCAATGCCGAGGAGCCGTGCCGGCTCAAGCTCACCTGCATCCGCGAGAAGCTCGCCGGCTCGCGCCGCCGGCTGGCGTCCGACCCGCCGGCCCCGCACCGCCCGGGCCAGGACTACCGCGACGCCGCCGAGCTGCTCGCCGACCTGCGCGTCGTGCGCGACTCGCTCGCCGCCCACCGCGGCGGCCTGATCGCCCACGGCCGGCTCGAGACGGCGATCCGCACCCTGGCGGCCTTCGGCCTCGACCTGGCCACCCTGGACGTGCGCGAGCACGCCGACGCCCACCACCACGCGGTCGGCCAGCTCGTCGACCGGCTCGGCGAGCTCCACCGCCCCTACGCGGAGCTGACGCCGGCCCGGCGCGGCGACCTGCTCGCCGGCGAGCTGCGCTCGCGGCGGCCGCTCGCCCCCACCCCGCCCCCGCTCGACGCCGCCGGCGCGCGGACGTTCGCGACCTTCGCGGCGATCCGCGCCGCCCAGGACGACTTCGCCGCCGACGCGATCGAGTCCTACGTCATCTCGATGTGCCGCGGCCGCGACGACGTGCTCGCGGTCGCGGTGCTCGCGCGCGAGGCGGGACTGCTCGACCTCGACGCCGGGATCGCGCGGATCGGGATCGTGCCGCTGCTGGAGACCCCCACGGAGCTCGAGCGGGCCGGCGAGCTGGTCGGCGAGCTGCTTGCCGACCCGGCCTACCGCCGCCTGGTCGAGCTGCGCGGCGACGTGCAGGAGGTCATGCTCGGCTACTCGGACTCCAACAAGGCGGCCGGGATCGCCGCCAGCCAGTGGCAGATCCACCGCGCCCAGCGGGCGCTGCGCGACGTCGCCGCCGCCCACGGGGTGCGGTTGCGCCTGTTCCACGGCCGTGGCGGCACCGTCGGCCGCGGCGGCGGGCCGACCCACGACGCGATCCTCGCCCAGCCGTTCGGGACCCTCGACGGCGAGATCAAGGTGACCGAGCAGGGCGAGGTGATCTCCGACAAGTACCTGCTGCCGGCGCTGGCGCGCGAGAACCTCGAGCTGACCGTGGCGGCGGTGCTGGAGTCGACCGTCCTGCGGCGGCGACCCGAGTGGCCGGCGGCGCGGGTCGAGCGCTGGTCGGAGGCGATGGACGCGGTCGCCGCCACCTCCGCCGAGCGCTACGGCGAGCTGGTCGGCCATCCCGACCTCGCCGCCTACTACCTCGCCTCGACCCCGGTCGAGCTGCTCGGCGAGCTGCACCTCGGCTCGCGCCCGGCGCGCCGGCCCGACTCCGGCGCCGGCGTGGACGGCCTGCGCGCGATCCCCTGGGTGTTCGGCTGGACGCAGTCGCGCCAGATCGTGCCGGGCTGGTTCGGCGTCGGCAGCGGGCTGGCGGCCGCACGCGCCGCCGGGCTCGGCGACGAGCTCGCGGCGATGCAGTCGGGCTGGCGGTTCTTCGGCAACTTCCTCTCCAACGTCGCGATGACGCTCGCCAAGACCGACCTCGAGCTGGCCGGCCACTACGTCGACCGGCTCGTCCCGGCCGAGCTGCGCGGGCCGTTCGCGCTGATCGAGGCCGAGCACGCGCTGACCGTCGCCGAGCTGCTGCGGCTGACCGGCGAGTCCGAGCTGCTCGGCTCGCAGCCGGTGCTCGCCGAGACGCTGCGCGTGCGCGACACCTACCTCGCTCCGCTGCACTACCTGCAGGTCGCGCTGATGGAGCGCTGGCGGGCCGGGCGCGCGTCCGGCGACGCCCCCGACCCCGATCTCGAGCGGGCGCTGCTGCTGACCGTCAACGGCATCGCGGCCGGCCTGCGCAACACGGGCTGAAGCGCCTGCCGCGCGGGCGCTACCATCGGCCGCCGTGACCGCGCGCCTCCGCACCCTCCTCGCGCTCGCCGCGGCCCTGGCGGCGCTCGGCGCCGCCGGCCCCGTCGCCCACGCGGCGACCTCCCGAGCGGCCGTCCACGAGGCCTTCCAGCGGATCGTGTCCGATCCCGAGGGCCCGCCGGGCATCGTCGCGATCGTCCAGCGCGGCGCCCGCGCCGAGGTCTACCGGCTCGGCGTCGCCGACGTCGCCAGCGGGCGGCGGCCGGCGGTGCGCGACCACATCCGGATCGCGAGCGTCTCGAAGGCGTTCAACGGCGCGGTGGCGCTGTCGCTGGCCAGCGACCGCACGCTGCCGCTCGGCACGACGATCGTCGCCGGCCTGCCGGGCACCCTGCCGCGCGCGGGCGGTGTGACGGTCCGCCAGGCGCTCCAGCACGTCGGCGGCCTGCCCGAGTACATCCGCTCGGAGGGCTTCGTCCGCGCGCTGACCGCCGACCCGACCGGCTACCTCGCGCCGCGCCAGCTGCTCGGCTTCGTGCGCGACGAGCCGCTCGACTTCCCGCCCGGGTCGCGCTACCGCTACTCCGACACCGACAACATCGTCGTCGGGCTGATGGCGGCGCGCGCCGCCGGCCGGCCCTACCGGCGGCTGCTGCGCGACCGGGTGTTCCGCCCGCTCGGCCTGACGGCGACCAGCCTGCCCGCCCAGCCGCCGCTGCCGGCGCCGCGACTGCGCGGCTACGAGGTCGCCGCGGGCGAGCCGCCGGAGGACGTCACGACCGCGCTGAGCCCGTCCGGCGCCTGGGCCTCGGGCGGCATCGTCTCGACGCCGCGCGACCTCTCGCGCTTCATCCGCGCGTACGCCGGCGGCCGGCTGTTCGGAACGGCCGCGCGCCGCGCGCAGCTGCGCTTCCGGCCGGGCGCCTCGTCGCCGCCGGGGCCGGGCGCGAACGCCGCCGGCCTGGGGATCTTCCGCTACCGCACCAGCTGCGGAACGGTGCTCGGCCACACCGGCTCGTTCCCCGGCTACCGGATCTTCGCCGCCGCGACGCGCGACGGCCGCCGCTCGGTCGTCTTCGCGGCCAACGCCCAGATCGTCCCCGGCCAGGGCTCTGAGCAGGTATCCGACGCGATCCGCGCCGCGCAGCGGCTGGCCGTCTGCCGCGCGCTCGGCCGCTGACGCCGCCGGCGGCGGCGCGCTCGCACCCAGCGCCGTCGTCACAACGGCAGGGTCTGCGAGCAACCAGATGCAGTGCCCTCGGGTGACGAGCAGATCGAGATGCCGGGCGGCAGCTTCGCCGCCAACCTCGACGCGGCGCGGCGGGCGCGCGGCTACTCCAACGAGGAGCTGGCCCGCCGCGCCGGCCTGAACATCGCCGCGATCTACCGCCTGTCCGACGGCACGCACTGGCCGAAGCTCTCGTCGGTGCTGAAGCTGGCAGAGGCGCTCGAGGTGGCTCCGACGGCGCTGATCGAGGGCCTCAGCGCCAGCGACCTCGAGCGCGGCCGGCGCTGACCGGCGCCCTGACTCGAGTCAGAGAACATGGAGCCTGTCACAACATCGGGCCCTCACGGCAATCACATGTAGGTGGGGGTTCGCGGAGAGGGTTCCCAGGCGCTGACCGCGCCGCGCACATGCGGAGGCAGAAGCCACCGGATGGCGCGGCGCGGGAAGCCAGCCGGATGTGACTGGAACCCATGCCGTGCGACCAGCAATGATGCCAAGGTGACCTCCCCGCAGAGCAGGGGCCGTGCGCGCAGGCGCCGGATGGAGCGGCTAGGCGACGCCGACCTGCTGCTGCTCGCCAGCGAGCGCGGCAGCGGCGACGCCTTCGAGGTCTTCTACCTGCGCCACGCGGGCGTGGTCGCCTCCTACCTGCTGCGCAAGACCGGCAGCCGCCACACCGCCGAGGACCTCGCCGCCGAGACCTTCGCGGTCGCGCTCGACCGCGCCTGGTCGTTCGACCCCGCGCGCGGCGACGCGCGCGCGTGGCTGCTCGGGATCGCCCGCATCACGATGCTCTCGACCTTCAACAAGGGCCGCGTCGAGCAGGCCGCGCGGCAGAAGCTGGGCATGGCGACCCGCGACGAGGCGGCCGAGGACTGGGAGGAGATCCTCGAGCGGCTCGACGCCTCGGTCTCGGCGCTGGTCGACGGGCTCGAGGAGCTCAGCCGCGAGGAGCGCCAGGCTGTCGTCGCCCGGGTGATCGACGAGCTCGACTACGCCGAGATCGCCGAGCTGCAGAAGATCAGCGAGGCGGCAGTCCGCCAGCGGGTGAGCCGCGGGCTGCGCAAGCTCTCGACACTGGCGCGGAGGGAGCGGGGATGACCGGGATGGCCGAGCTGATCGCGCTCCTGCGCCTGCGCCTCGCGGTGGCGATCGCGCGCGCCGGTCGGTTCCTGCGGCGGCGGATCGACCCGGTCGCGCTCGAGCCGGCCGACCGCTTCCGCGCCGCCGCGGAGCGTCCGCCGGTCGGACCGGTCGCGCCGCCGGAGGCGTGGCCCGAGCCGGTCGAGGGCGTCGACTACGCGCTCTCGGACATCGACGACGAGCTGCGGGCGAGCCTCGCGGCCACCGGCCGGGAGCTGGCCGGACGCGTCCCCAGCCGCTATGGCCGCCGGCGGCGCCGCAGGCGCGCCGGGTTGCTCGCGGGCGTCGCGGCGCTCGTGCTGGTCGGCGGCGGGGCGGCGGCGACCGCGCTGCTGGACTCCAGCAGCGGCCTGCCGCTCGTCGACCGGTCGATCGAGCGCTCGACCCGCGACCGCCCCGACGAGGGCTCGCGTCCCGACCCCTCCCCCGCCGCCCGGCCGTCGAGCCCGGTGCTGTCGATCCCCTCGGGGGTCCCCGGCGAGCCGGGCCGCATCAGCGTCTACGTGAGCGCCGCGGGCGATGTCTGCGCCGGCTACGAGGCCGGCGCCGGCGGCCCCGGCGCCGGCCTGACCTGCAAGCCGGGCGCGCTCGCCCGGACCGCCCTCGGCGAGCACGGGATAACCGTCACCTCGATCACCTTCGGCGCGAAGACGGTGATCGCCGGGCTCGTGGCCGAGGGCGCCGAGCTGCTGGGAGCGCACGGGCCCGACGGACCGATGGAGGTCCGCTCGTCACGTCCCTGGCGAACTGCCGAGGGCGATCTGCCGACCGTGCGTGTGATCGCCGCGTTCAGCCCGAGCGGGGAGGGGACGCACGCCAACCCCACCGCCGATTCGCGCACAGCGCTCGACCGCTACCGGCTGCTGGTCGGAAGACCGACGGGTGAGACGTTCGAGCTACGCCCGTGGGGCGAGCCGCGAATAGTCACACAACCTTGACTCGAAAACCCGTGCAGGGTTAGGTTTGGTCAGACCGGATGTTCCGTTTCTCCGGTCCCGTCGTCCACCTCCTGGAGGGATCCCTATGCCTAACCTGCCGGTCAAGGGCATCGTCGCTGCCGGCGTTGCCGCGATCGCCCTCGCGCTCGCCGTCCCCTCGTCGGCGAGCGCCGCGATCAGCTACTACAACTGCGTCGCCAAGCCGTCCGGCCAGTGGTGCGACGGCCGCGCCAACGGCAGCTTCGACGGCCTCGACAGCTGGGACTACAACGAGGGCTGGAACCCCGGCGGCGGCAGCTTCAACGTCTGCCAGCAGGTCTACCGCCCCGCGACCGGCAACAGCCTGGCCGGCTCGAACTGCGGCACGAACTTCACCTCCTACTACTACGGGGCGGTGAGCTGCGTCTGCTACGAGGCCGAGGTCAAGCAGACCAGCGGCTCGGCCCAGAACATCAACGGCTACGCCGACTCGGACTTCTGATCATGAGAGCCAAGCTGAAGTTCCTGCTCGCCGCCCTGACCACCCTCGCGCTCGGCGTCGTCGCCGTCGCCGCTACCGCCGACGAGGACGGCTCGAGCCAGCCGCCCGGCAGCGACCTGTCGGTCGCGACCGCGATCGAGCCGGCGGCCGCGGCGGCGATCGCCAGGCTCGCCGAGCCGCGGGTCGCCGGAGACGAGCTGCCCGGCGACCTGGCCGAGCGCGCCGAGGACCGGCCGCTGTTCGGCATCAATCCGGAGCTCACCCGCCGGGCGATCGCCAACACGACACTGTCGCTCTACCTGCTCCCGGGCTCGGGCCACGTCTGCTCGATGCTCACCGACAGCGGGGCCGGGGCGGCGCTCAACTGCGACTCGACCGCGGACGTGGCCGCCGGGCTCAGCAGGCCGGCGACCGTGGTCCTCTCGACCGGCGACATCGCCGTCTACGGCCTCGTCGCCGACGGCATCGACTCGGTGACCCTCGCCACCGGCGTCGCCGACACGGCCGCCGTCGACGTCGAGGGCAACGGCTACCTGGCTGTCGTCGAGTCGGGCACGGCGCTGCGCCACGTCGCCTACGAGGGCCCGTCCGGCCAGGTCGCGCTCGAGATCGTCGACCCGTCGGCCCCCTAGCCGGCGGATTCTCACACTGCCTATTGACAAGTTCGGAACGAGACCTTATCCTTACTTAGATCGATTGCCCGCACTCGGTGGCGTTAGAGGGCCTCCTCCAATGGCCCATGGCGTCGCCGGGTGTGCGGCGATCGACTCGTGACCGCGCCGGTAGAGGACCCACCCCCAATGGCCCATGCCGGCGCGGCCGCCGCGAGGGTGGGCGATCCCACCGGCGGCGGCGCGGCCCCCGGACCGGGCGCGCCGCCGCCGGGATCCGCGGTCAGCGGCGCCGGGCCAGCAGTAGGCCGTCGCCCATGCCGACGACCACCGTGTCCACGCGCCCGTCTTCGAGCGCCCGGTCGTTGAGCGAGGCGACCGCGCGCGTGCCGTCGTCGGCGGGATCCACAACCCGCCCGCCCATCAGCACGTTGTCGATCGCGAGCAGCCCACCGGGCCGCAGCCGCGCCACGAGCTCCTCGTAGTAGTCGGGGTAGCCCGACTTGTCGGCGTCGAGGTAGGCGAAGTCGAAGGCCGGCTCGACCGCCAGGCCGCGCAGCGTCTCGAGCGCGGGGCCGACGCGGATCTCGGCCCGCTCCCCCACTCCGGCGGCGTCGAGGTTGCGCCGCGCGACGTCGGCCCAGCGCGGATCGAGCTCACAGCAGAGCAGCCGGCCGCCGGGAGCGAGCCCGCGGGCGATCCGGATCGCGCCGTAGCCGGTGAAGGTGCCCACCTCGATCGCGTCGCGCGCGCCCGTGAGCCGCACCAGCAGCTCGAGCAGCGCCGCCTGGTCGGGCCCGGTCTGCATCGCGACGAGCTCGCCCAGCGCGGCGGTCTCGCGCTCGACCGCGAGCAGGGCGGCGTCGCGGCCACCGGCGTGGTCGGCGATGTAGGCGGACAGCTCGGGCGTGATGGGGGTCGGCTCGACGGACATGCGCCCAAGCTAACGCGTCGGCGCCGCTCAGCCTTCGAGCAGGTAGACCGCGCCGACGGCGAGCAGGTTCGGCCGCACGCGCGCAAGCCCGCGGCTGGCGCGGCCGAGCTCGTCGAGCAGCGTCCGGCGGGCGATCCGCATCCCGATCTGGGCGACCAGGTCCTCGAAGTCGGCGAGGGTGCAGAGGTGGATGTTCGGGCTCTCGTACCAGGTGTGGGGCAGGATCCGGGTTACCGGCATCCGCCCGCGGCCGGCGAGGTCGGCGCGCAGCCGCCAGTGGCCGAAGTTCGGCAGCGACACGACCCGCCGCGGCGCGACCCGGCGCATCCCCTCGAGCACCCGGTCGGGATGGCGGGTGGCCTGCAGCGTCAGCGACAGCACCGCGCAGTCGAACGCGCCGGCGGCGGTGCGGTCCAGCTCGGCCTCGAGCTCACCCTGGGTGACCGGCACCCCGCGCGCGATGCACTCGTGGAAGCGGTCGGCGTCGCGCTCGACGCCGTGGCCGCTGCAGCCGCGGTGGCGGATCAGGTGCTCGAGCAGCACCCCGTCGCCACAGCCGAGGTCGAGCACGCGCTCGCCCTCGCCGACCATCGCCGCCACGACGTCGAGGTCGGGCCGCAACTCAGGCCTCGCTCGCGAGCCGGTCGACGAACGCGGCGACCGTGCGGTGGTAGTCGGGGTTGGGCATCAGGAACGAGTCGTGGCCGTGCGGCGCGGAGATCTCGCGGAAGGTGACCGGCGCCCCGGCGAGCCGCAGCTCGGCGGCGATCTCGCGCGCGTGGTCGGTCGAGTAGCGCCAGTCGGAGTTAAACGACAGCACCAGGTAGCGGGTGTCGCCCGCGGCGACCTGGCGCTGGACGGCGACCGGATCGGCGAACGGGTCGAAGTAGTCCATGGTGCGGCTGAGGTAGAGGTAGGTGTTGGCGTCGAAGCGCTCGACGAACGACTGGCCCTGGTAGTGCAGGTAGCTCTCGACCTCGAAGTCGACGTCGAAGCCGTAGCGCGGCTCGGGGGCGTCCTGGATGCGGCGTCCGAACTTCGCGCGCATCGACTCCTCGGAGAGGTAGGTGATGTGGCCGATCATCCGCGCCAGCGCAAGCCCCGCGTCGGGCCGGCGGTCGCGGCCGTAGTAGTCGCCGCCGGCGAAGTCGGGGTCGCGCATGATCGCCTCGCGGGCGACCGCCGAGAAGGCGATGTTCTGCGCCGAGAGCCGGCCCGAGGCGGCGATCACCAGCGCGCCGCCGAGATCGCCGGGATGGTCGAGCGCCCACTGCAGCGCCTGCATCCCGCCGAGCGAGCCCCCGATCGCCGCCAGCAGCCGGCCGACGCCGAGCCGCTCGAGCAGCGCCCGGTGGACGGTGACGAGGTCGCGGACCGCCAGCAGCGGGAAGCCGAGGCCGTAGGGGCGGCCGGTGGCGGGATCGGCCGTCGCGGGCCCGGTCGTGCCCTTGCAGCCGCCGAGCACGTTCGCGCAGATGACGAAGTAGCGGTCGGTGTCGAGCGGACGGCCCGGCCCGATCATGTTGTCCCACCAGCCGGGCCGGTCGGCGCCCGGGTGGAAGCCGGCGGCGTGGGCGTCGCCGGAGAGCGCGTGGCAGACGAAGATCGCGTTGTCGCCGGCCGCCGCCAGCTCGCCGTAGGTCTCGTAGGCGACCTCGACGCGCGCGAGCGCGGCGCCGGAGTCGAGGACCAGCGGGCGGTCGCCGTCGAAGACGACCGCCGTCTCTGTCTCGACGACTCCGACGCCGTCGGCCACGCTCAGGCCGCCGCGGCCTTGGCGAGCGCCTGGTCGAGGTCGGCGACGATGTCGTCGACGTGCTCGATGCCGACCGACAGCCGGACCATGTCGGCCGGGACGCCCGCCGACTCCAGCTCGGCCTCGTCGAGCTGGGAGTGGGTCGTCGTCGACGGATGGATCGCAAGCGACTTGGCGTCGCCGATGTTCGCCAGGTGCGAGAACAGCTCGAGCGAGTCGATGAAGTTGCGCCCGTGCTCGCGGCCGCCCTTGATGCCGAAGCTGACCAGCGCCCCGTAGCCGCCGCTGAGCACCCGGTTGGCGACCTCGTGGTAGGCGAAGCCCTCGAGTCCCGGGTAGTCGACCCAGTCGACGCTCGGGTGCGCATCGAGGTGGCGGGCGACGGCCAGCGCGTTCTCGGAGTGGCGCTCCATCCTCAACGGCAGCGTCTCGATCCCCTGCAGCAGCAGGAAGGCGTTGAACGGCGACAGCGCCGCGCCCATGTTGCGCAGCAGCACCGTGCGGACGCGGCCGATGTAGGCGGCCGGGCCGAGCGCGTCGGCCCAGACGACGCCGTGGTAGGACGGGTCGGGCTGGGTCAGGCCGGGAAACCGCTCGGAGTTGGCGACCCAGTCGAAGTTGCCCGAGTCGACGATCACCCCGCCGATCGTGGTGCCGTGGCCGCCGATGAACTTCGTCGCCGAGTGGACGGCGATGTCGGCGCCCTGCTCGAAGACCTTCGCGAGCACCGGCGTCGGGACGGTGTTGTCGACGACCAGCGGCAGCCCGTGGGCGTGGGCGGCGTCGGCCCAGGCGCGGATGTCGACGACGTTCAGGCGCGGGTTGCCGATCGTCTCGGCGAAGACCAGGCGGGTCTTGTCGTCGACGTTGGCGGCGAGCTCCTCGGGCTTGTCCGGGTCGACGAAGCGGACCTCGATCCCGTACTGCGGCAGCGTGTGGCCGAAGAGGTTGTAGGTGCCGCCGTAGAGCTTGGAGAGCGCGACGATGTTGTCGCCCGAGCGCGCGACGTTGAGCACCGAGTAGGTGACCGCGGCCTGGCCGGAGGCGAGCGCGAGCGCCGCGACGCCGCCCTCGAGCGCGGTCATCCGCTGCTCGAGCACGTCCCAGGTCGGGTTCATGATGCGCGAGTAGATGTTGCCCGGCTCCGCGAGCGCGAAGAGGTCCTGCGCGTGCTGGGCGTCGTTGAACTGGTAGGCGACGGTCTGGTAGATCGGCACCGCGCGGGCGTTGGTCGTCGGGTCGGCGACCTGGCCCTCGTGCAGGGCGATCGTCTCGGGCCTGGCTGCGGGGTTCTCGCTCATCGAGCCTCCTTGAAAGGCACCACGGGGAAACGGCAGGATCGCATCCTAGCCAAACCCATGTAATCCGCCCGGATTTACGGAGTTTGTGCGCCGCGGTGGCGCCGGCGCCACCACGACGGGCGGGGCATCTAGGCTTGCGCCGTGGCCGAGGCGGCCGTCAGCACCTCCAGCGTCCCGCTACCGGGACCGCTGTCGAGCGCGCGCGACCGGCCCTGGCCGATCGTCGGCCGCGACGGCGAGCTCTCGGCGCTCGCCTCCGCCTGGGAGCGGATCGCCGCCGGCGGCCGCGAGACCGTCCTGATCGCCGGCGACCCCGGCGCGGGCAAGAGCCGGCTCGTGGCCGAGGCGGGCGCCACCGCTCACGCCGCGGGCGGACTGGTCCTCTACGGCAGCGGCGAGGAGACCGCCGGCGCCCCCTACGCGCCGTTCGTCGCCGCGCTCGCCCACCTCGCCCGCCACGCCGCCCCGGGCCCGCCGCTCGAGGAGCTGCGCGCCTCGCCGCTCGGGCGGCTGCTGCCGGGCGGCGACGTCGCCGGCGGTCCCGCCGACTGGGGCCTCGGCGACGACCGCGGCCGGCTGTTCGCGGCGACCGTCGAGCAGCTCGAGCGCCAGGCCGAGCACAGGCCGCTGATGCTCGTCGTCGACGACCTCCACGGCTGCGGCATGTCGACGCTGCTGCTGGTCGAGCACCTCGCCCGCACCGACGCCGCGCTGCGGCTGCTGCTCGTCGCGACCTACCGGCCGACCGACCTCGACCCCGACGACGAGCGCGCCGGGCTGATCGCCGGGCTGCGCTCGGCGCCCGGTGCCCAGCACATCGAGCTGGGGGCGCTGGACGCTCCCGCGCTGCGCGACATCGCCGCCTCGCTCGGCGTCGCCGACGAGCCGGCGGCGCTCGACGCGATCGCCGCCAGCGCCGAGCGCGAGAGCGCCGGCAACGCGCTGTTCGCGTGCGAGCTGCTGCGCGCCGCCGGCGAGGGCGCTGGCGCGGACACGCCGACCAAGGCGCCGCGCTCGCTGCGGATGCTGATCGGCGCCCGCGCCCACGCGCTCGGCCGCGACGCCCACGAGCACCTCTCGGCCGCCGCCGTCTGCGGGCGGACGTTCGACGCCCGCACCGTCGCCGACGCCTTCGGCGCCGACCCCGCCGCGCTCGCCGAGTCGGCCGGCCGCGCCGAGCACGCCGGGCTGGTCGCCGAGCTGCCCGACGGCGGCGGCTGGACGTTCACCCACGCGATCGTCGCCCGCTGCCTCTACGAGGAGCTCCACCCGGTGACCCGCGGGCGCCTGCACCGCCGCCTCGCCGAGACGCTCGAGGCCGCCGGCGCCGGCGAGTCCGCCGACCGCGCCGGCGAGCTGGCGCTGCACTGGCGCCGCGCCGACCCACCCGACGACGGTCGCGCCGCCCGCTACTGCGCCGTCGCCGGCGCGGCGGCGCTCGACCGCTACGACCACGGCGTCGCCGCCGGCTGGTTCGAGCAGGCGCTCGAACTGCGCGACCGCGGCGGCGGGGCCCCCGACGCCGGGCGCTGCGACCTGCTGATCGGCCTCGGCAAGGCGCTGCGCTTCGCCGACCAGGAGCGCTCACGGGAGGTGCTGCTGGAGGCGAGCCGGCTCGCCGACGCGCTCGACGACGTCGACCGGCTCGTCGAG
>JAAYBF010000182.1 GCA_012718975.1 Solirubrobacterales bacterium
ACGACCCGGCCGGCGCGGTGAAGATCGCCCGCTACGAGGTCGCCACCGGCGAGTGGACGTTCGCCCGCTACCCGCTGGACGCGGTCGCCTCGCCGGCGGCCGACTGGGTCGGGCTGTCGGAGATCACGCTGCTGCCCGACGGCCACAGCGTGGCGATCGTCGAGCGTGACAACGCGATCGCCGGCGGGGCGCGGCAGAAGCTGATCTACGGCGTCGACCTCGCCGATCCGAGCGTCGAGTTCAAGCCGTTCGGCGAGACGCTCGACACCGTCGGCAAGACGTTGCTGCGCGACGCGCTCGGCGTGCTCGACCGCAACAGCATCGCGGTGCCCGACAAGCTCGAGGGCGTTGCGATCACCACCGACCGGCGGGTCTTTCTCGCCACCGACAACGACGGCGTCGACGAGAACTACGGCGAGACGCTGTTCGTGCCGCTCGGCCGGACCTGGAGGGCGTTCCGCGACTGAGCACGGGACACGCCGCGGGCGCGCAGCACGGCGCCCGCGGCGACTCGGGCCGCGCGGCGGCGACTCGGCCCATCGACGGCGCCACACAGTCCGCCCTCCCAGCCGAATGCGTGGAGCAGTCGATGACCTTCGTGGACAGCTCCACGCAGAGGGGGAGGGCGGAGGACTGGGTGGAGCTACCGTGGAGAGTGGGCGGTAGCTCCACCCATTGGGGTCAGTCGACGAGCTTGCGGCGCATGCCGAAGATCGCCACTCGCCAGGCGAGCAGGCCGAAGGCCACCAGCGCCGCGTAGTTCCAGACGTCGGCCCAGCCCTCCCAGCCGAAGGCGGCGTGGCGGACGAGCTCGACGCAGTGGTAGAGCGGGTTGAGCTGGGCGAGCACCTGCGCCCACTGCGGCAGCTGGTCGATCGGGAAGAAGGTGCCGGCGACCAGGAACAGTGGCGTGATCACGGCGCTGGTGATGTAGCCGAAGTTGTCGATCGACTTGACGAACGCGGCGATCGAGATGCCGAAGCAGGACCAGCCGAAGCCGGCGGTGAAGTTGATGAACGGCACCGCGAGCATCCCCCAGCTCGGATCGAGGCCGAAGATCATCGCCACCAGCAGCGGCGCGCAGCCGAACACCGACGCGCGCATCGCCATCCAGAGCGCCTCGGCGCTGACCAGCTCCTCGGTGTCGACCGGGGCGGCGAGGATCGCGTCGTAGGTGCGCTGGAACGAGTACTTGACGAAGGTGCCGAACATCGACGGCATCGCCGAGGAGAACAGGACGGCCATCGCGACCATGCCGGTGCCGACGAACTCCTCGTAGGAGATCCCGTCGCCGACGGAGCTGATCAGCGAGCCGAGGCCGAAGCCGAAGGCGAGCAGGTAGATCGTCGGCTCGACCGTCGACGAGAAGGTCGTCGAGCGCCAGTACGAAGAGAAGTTGATCATCTCGCGCACGAGCACCCCGCCGACGGCGCTGCGCTCGAAGCGGCGCAGGCGGCGGCCCTCGCGTGGCGGGCGCGGGGCGATCTGCTCGCTGGTCAGCTCGGCGCCGGTCACGCGATCTCCTCGCCGGTCAGCAGGACGAAGACGTCCTCGAGGTTGGCGGCGCGCTGGACGCCGTCGGCCGCCGGCCCGCCGTTGCCGGAGAAGTCGCCGATGATCGTCACCGAGGTCCCGGTGCGGCGCGTGCGGCGGCCGGCCGCCTGCGCCTCGGCCTCGATCTCGGCCAGCCGCGCGGGCGGCCCGTAGACCTCGTGGACCTCGCCGCCGGCGTGCTCGGCGACCAGCGCCGCCGGCGGCCCCTCGGCGACCACCTTGCCGTGCGACATGATCGTCACCGTGTCGGCGAGGCGCTCGGCCTCCTCGATGTAGTGCGTCGACATCAGGATCGAGATCCCCTCCGAGCGCAGCCGGTCGATCAGCGCCCACAGCTCCTGGCGGACCTGCGGGTCGAGCCCGACCGTCGGCTCGTCGAGCAGCACCAGCCGCGGCCGGTGGACGAGGCCGCGCGCGATCAGCAGCCGCCGCCGCATCCCGCCGGAGAGCTCGTCGACGCGCGTGTGGCGGCGGTCGCGGAGGTTGGCGATCTCGAGCGCCCGCTCGATCGCCTCGCGGCGCTCGGGGCGCGGCACCCGGTAGAGGTGGCTGAAGACGATCAGGTTCTGCTCGACGGTCAGCGTCGTGTCGAGGTTGTCGAGCTGGGGGACGACGCCCATCTCGGCGCGCGCCTGCTTCGACTCGCCGGGCAGCTCGTAGCCGAGGACCTCGATCGCGCCCTCGTCGGCGATCGCCTGGGCGGTCAGCAGGCGCATCGTCGTCGACTTGCCGGCGCCGTTGGGGCCGAGCAGGCCGACGCAGGTGCCGGCCGGCACCTCGAGGTCGAGGCCGGCGACGGCGGTGATCGCGCCGTAGCGCTTGACGACGCCGCGCAGGCTGAGGGCTGAGTCGGGCACGGGCACGGCCGACGATCCTACGCGGCCGGCGGTCGGACGGCACCGACCGCGTCCTGGTCGGCGACGACCGCTCGCGGCGGCGTCCGTGCGGAGGGGCCGCGCTCGCCGTGGGCGGGAGCGGGAGGGGGAGCGGGGAGTGCAGGCGGGCGCCCGCGACGGGCGGCTGCATGGGATTTCCCGCCCAGCGGCGCCGCCTGGGCGCGCGCGCCCGCATTTCGCGGGAGGGCGTCCCACCGCCTGCCACCACGAGGATTCCGCTCTGCAATGCGGAAGTACGGGGACGGTAGTTGCGCAGTTCCGGCTTAGGTGGGGGTCTGGTGGGCAAATGTGTTGCAGCGTGGGGGAAGGTGGGCTAGAGTGGCGCGCATCGACAAGGACCGGAGTGGCTGGGCTCCTCCCACTCAGCCACTTCGGTCCGCGTCGGTCTCTCTTCCACGGAGCTCCGGATGGCGTTCAGAGGCCACTACGAACACTCGCTCGACGCAAAGAACCGGCTCTCCATCCCGGCCCGGTTCCGCTCCGCGTTCGCGTCCGGCCTCGTCCTCGCCAAGGACAGCGACAACTGCATCTCCGTCTGGACGCCCGAGGCGCACGAGTCGCTCATCGAGCGCGCGCTCGCGGGCAGGAACCCGCTCGGCCGCGAGTACCGCGCCGTGCAGCGCTACTTCCAGGCCAACTCCTTCGACGTCGAGCTCGACGCCTCCGGCCGCGTCACCCTGCCGGGGACGCTGCTCGCGCACGCGGAGATCGAGAAGGAGACGATCGTCGCCGGCGTCGGCGACCACCTCGAGGTGTGGGGCCGCAAGCGCTGGGACGCCGAGCAGGAGGCGCTCGACGCGAGCATCGGGGAGGTGACCGAGGCCCTTGGCGATCCTGCTTGACATGACCCGCGCGCACGTACCAGTCCTCGCCGCCGAGCTGATCGAGCTCGGAGCGCCCGCGCCCGGCGACCACGTCGTCGACTGCACCTTCGGCGCCGGCGGCCACGCTCGCCTGGTCGCCGACCGGATCGGCCCGACCGGCACGCTGGTCTGCGTCGACCGCGATCCCGCCGCCGAGGCCCGCTTCGACGAGCTCGCCGCCGAGGTCGCCTGCGAGACCCGCTTCCTGCGCATGGACCACGCCGACGCGCTCGAGCTGCTCGCCGCCGAGGGGTTCGCCGCGGACCTCGTCTACATGGACCTCGGCGTCTCCTCGATGCAGCTCGACACGCTCGAGCGCGGGTTCTCCTACGCCTACGACGCGCCGCTGGACATGCGGATGGACACCACCCGCGAGCTCGACGCGCGCGCGGTGGTCAACGAGTGGGACGAGCGGCGGCTGGCGCGGCTGTTCCGCCGCTACGGGGAGGACCCCGGCGCGAACGCCGTCGCGCGCGAGATCGTCCGCCGCCGCGCCCGGGCGCCGATCGAGACCACCGGCGAGCTGGTCGCCGCGATCGAGGCCGCGACCCCCGCCTACGTGCGGCGCAAGTTCGGCGGCGGCCACCCCGCCAAGCGGGTCTTCCAGGCGATCCGGATCGCCGTCAACGACGAGCTGGGCTCGCTCGACCGCGCGCTGCCCGCCGCCTGGGAGCTGCTGCGCCGCGACGGCCGGCTCGCCGCGATCTCCTTCCACTCGCTCGAGGACCGGCGCGTCAAGCGGTTCCTCGCCGAGAAGGCGCGCGGCTGCATCTGCCCGCCCGACCTGCCCGTCTGCGTCTGCGGCCACGAGCCGGAGGCCGAGCTGCTGACCCGCCGCGCGGTCGCGCCGTCGCCCGGCGAGGTCGCCGAGAACCCGCGTTCGAAGTCGGGCCGTCTGCGCGTCGCGCGCCGGCTCGACGGTGAGGAGAGCAAGTGAGCCGCGCCGCCGCAGCCCGTTCGACCGCCGCGCCCGCCCGTCGTTCCGCGGCGCGCCGCGCGTCGGCCGCGGCGCCCGCGCCCGCCCGCCGGTCCGCGCCGGCGCGCCGTCCCGCACCCGCGCGCCGGCCAGGCCGCCGCGCGGCTCCGGGCGGCCCGACGCTCGTCCAGCGCGCCGGTGGCGCCCTGCGCGCCCGCGGCGCCCGCGGCCTCGACTCGCTGCTGCACGGCCCGGGGCTGATCGCCGTCGTCTTCCTGCTGCTCGTCGGGGTGGTCTTCGCCAACGTCGCGCTGCTGCAGAAGAACCGCCAGGTCACCCGCGACGCCGCCCGCGTCTCCGAGCTCAAGCGCGAGAACGCCGCGCTGCGCGCCGACGTCGCCACGCTCGGCTCCAGCGAGCGGATCCAGCAGGTCGCCGCCGAGCGCGGCCTGGTGCTGCCCGCCCCCGACCAGATCCGCTACCTGCGCTCCAACCCGCGCGTCGACGCCGTCGCCGCCGCCAAGCAGGTCGACGAGGCGGCCGCGCTCGCCGCCGCCTCCGGCTACGACGCCACCGCGTCGACCGGCTACACCGACCCCGCGACCGGCTATACGACCGGCTACAGCGACCCGGCCGCCGCCGGCACGCCGCTCGCGTCGACCGCCGACGCGACGGCCGCGGTGCCCTAGGGGGGACCGGTGCGTCTGATCGACCGCCGGATCGGGCTCGCCTTCGTCGTCTTCCTGATGCTGCTGGGCGCCGCGACCGCCCGCGCCGCCTGGATCGGCACCGCCGGCTCCGGCGACCTCAAGCAGCGCGCCGCCACCCAGCAGGTCGAGGAGCTGACGGTCACCGCCCGCCGCGGGACGATCACCGACCGCAACGGGATCGAGCTGGCCGTCTCCGAGGACGCCGCGACCGTCTACGGCAACCCGCTCCAGATCGACGATCCCGGCGCCGTCGCCGCCAAGCTCGCGCCGCTGACCGGCGTCTCCGAGGACGAGCTGACGCGCAAGCTCGCCGACCGCTCGACGGGCTTCGTCTACCTCGCGCGCAAGATCCCCGCGACCGCCGGCCAGGAGATCCGCGAGCTGGAGATCGAGGGCATCGGGACCGAGACCGAGCCGGACCGCAGCTACCCGCAGGGCACGCTCGCCGGCCAGGTGATCGGCGCCGTCGGCACCGACAACTACGGGCTGACCGGCATCGAGCAGCGGTTCGAGGAGGACCTCCACGGCTCCGACGGCGAGCGGACGATCGTCCGCGACGCGCTCGGCGACCCGATCTCGATCGTCGACAACGAGCGCGCCGAGGCGGGCGAGGACATCGAGCTGACGATCGACGTGCCGCTCCAGGAGCGGGTCGAGGCGGTGCTCGCCGACGTCGGCGAGACGTTCAGCCCGAAGGGCGCGACGGCGGTGGTGATGGACCCGCGCACCGGCGAGGTGCTGTCGCTGGCGAACTGGCCGTCGGTCGACCCCAACGACATCGGCGCCGCCGACGAGGAGGCGCGCGAGAACAGGGCGGTGACGACCGCGTTCGAGCCCGGCTCGACGTTCAAGGCGTTCACCGTCGCGGGCGCGATGGAGGACCAGCTGATCGACCCGTCGACCCGCTTCGACCTGCCGCCCGAGCTGCAGGTTGCCGACCGGACGATCGGCGAGGCGCACGCGCGCGGCTACGTGAACCTGTCGGTCGGCGAAATCCTCGCGCAGTCCTCGAACGTCGGCTCGGTGATGATCGGCATGAAGCTCGGCGCCGAGCGGTTCGACCACTGGGTGCGCCGCTTCGGCTTCGGCGCGCCGACCGACGTCGGACTGTCCGGCGAGTCGCCGGGAATCGTGCTGAAGCCAGAGGACTACTCGGGCTCCTCGATGGGCAACATGCCGATCGGCCAGGGGATCGCCGTCACTCCGATGCAGATGGCCGCCGCCTACTCGGCGCTCGCCAACGGCGGCGTCTACCGGCGGCCGACGCTGCTGCGCTCGGAGGTCGACGAGGAGGGCCGGCGGATCGTCTCGAAGCGGACGGCGACCGAGGTCGCCGAGATGCTCGAGGGCGTCCTCGCCGCGGGCGGCACCGCCGAGGAGGCCTCGGTCCCCGGCTACGTCGTCGCCGGCAAGACCGGTACCGCCGAGAAGGTCGACCCGGAGACCGGCACCTACTCGGAGACGAAGTTCGTCGCCTCGTTCGCCGGCTTCGCGCCCGCGAAGGACCCGCGGCTGCTGGTCTCGGTGATGGTCGACGAGCCGCAGGGCATGTACTACGGCGGCGAGGTCGCCGCCCCCGCCTTCGAGCAGATCATGGCCTTCGCGCTGCCCTACCTGCGCATCCCGCCGGACTGAGCGTCGTCAGTCGTCCGTCGGAGGGAGGTTCGGCCGCTTGCTCGACGGCCGGAGGTCCTCGGGAGAGCGAGGGCTCCTCGCCGTCCAGTCACGCGAGGACGTCATACCCATCGAGTATGCCTGCCGATCCGGCCGGGCAGGCCCGGGGATCTCGCGACCCGGCTTGCACCTCACGCCACGTGAGGGCCTACGGTCGTCGTCATGGAGGACCGAGACCACCAGCTGCGCGTCGGCGAGCTGGCCGAGCGGACCGGCCTGACGGTCCGGGCGCTGCACCACTACGACGAGATCGGGCTGCTGGTCCCGTCGGAGCGGACCTATGCCGGACACCGGCTCTACGGCCCCGACGACGTGCGCCGCCTGTACCGGATCGTGGCGCTGCGCCAGCTCGGGCTGAGCCTGGCGGAGGTGGCGGCGGCGCTCGACGGCGACGGCGACGTCGCCGCGACGATGCGCCGCCAGCTCGCCGAGCTCGACCGCGAGATCGCCGAGCGGGTCGGGCTGCGGGACCGCCTCGAGCGGATCCTCGGCGGGATCGACGGCGGCGGGAAGGTGACGGTCGACGACTGCCTGACGGCGATAGAGAGGACGACGATGATCGAGAGGCACTACACCCCCGAGCAGCTCGAGCGGCTCGCCGCGCGTCGCGACGAGATCGGCGAGGAGCGGATCCGCGAGGTCGAGGAGGAGTGGCCGCGGCTGTTCGAGCAGGTCGAGGCGGCGATCGACCGCGGCGCGGCCCCGGACGACCCCGAGGTCCAGCGGATCGCCGCGCGGATGCGCGAGCTGACCGCGATGTTCCACGGCGGCGACGCGGGCGTCCGCGACTCGCTCGACGCCGTCTGGCGCGAGACCCCGCGCGCGGAGATGGTCGCCGAGCTGGAGCGCTCCGGGGTCGCCGATGCCGAGCGCCGGGTGCCCAAGCCCGAGGTGATGGCGTTCGTCGCCCGCGCCCACGCGGCCGCGGCCGACTGATCCCGGCGCACCGCAGCACCTCACGGGAATCCGGCGCGCGACGTTGTCTGGACATGAGCAACTTCGTCCTGATCCACGGCTCCTGGCACGGCGCCTGGTGCTGGTACAAGGTCGTCCCCCGGCTGCGCGCGGCGGGCCACCACGTCGAGGCGGTCGACCTGCCCGGCCACGGCCGCGACCCGGCCGACCCCGCCGGGGTGACCCTCGGCAGCTACGTCGAGCGGATCGGCGCGGCGATCGCCCGCGCACCGGGTGAGGTGGTGCTGGTCGCCCACAGCCGGGGAGGGGTGCCGGCTTCGCAGGCCGCCGAGCGCTACAGCGAGCGGGTCGAGCGGATCGTCTATCTCGCCGCCTACCTGCTCGCCGACGGCGAGACGGTGCTCGACCACGCCCCGCACGACCGCGACTCGCTGGTGCTGCCGAGCCTGCGCTTCGACCCGGACGGCCACTGGGACATGCTCGAGGCGGCGGCGTTCGAGCCCGCCCTCTACGCCGACTGCCCGCCCGAGGACGTCGCGCTCGCCCACTCGCTGCTGGTGCCCGAGCCGGCGCTCCCGACGCGCACGCCGGTCGCGCTCACCGACGACCGCTACGGCTCCCTGCCCCGGACCTACGTCGAGCTGCTCCAGGACCGCGCGGTCACCCTTGCCCTCCAGCGCCGGATGCACGCCGCCGTCCCCTGCGACGTCCGCGCGATCGACGCCAGCCACTCCGCCTACTTCTCCGCCCCCGACGAGCTCGCCGCCCTCCTCATGACACCTCGATGAGCGATCGTGCAGTCCAGGGCGTGAAGATCGCTCATCGGGTGCGGCGGGCCGCGGCGACGGCGTGGGCCAGCTCGGCGATGCCGGCGCGGATGCGCTCGGCCGGCAGCGAGGCGTAGCCGAGCACGAGTCCGGGGTCGCCGGCGCCGCCGTCCTGACGGACGCCGGTGAGCGCGACGCCGCGAGCGGCCGCCGCGGCCACCACCGCGCGCTCGTCGAGTCCCGGGGGGAGCAGGGCCACGGCGTGCAGGCCGGCGTCGGCGCTGGTCGGCGTCAGCTCCGGCAGGTGCCCGGCGAGCGCGTCGAGCAGCGCGGCGCGGCGGTCGCGGTAGACCGGGCGGGTGCGGCGCAGGTGGCGGTCGAGCTCGCCGGCGGCGAGCAGGCGGGCGAAGGCGGCCTGGGTGAGGGCGGGTGCGCAGCGGTCGGCGTCGAGCTTCGCCCGGGCGAGCGGGCCGGCGAGCGCTGGTGGGGCGACCAGCCAGCCGAGTCGCAGCGCGGGGGCGAGGGTCTTGCTGGTCGAGCCGGCGTAGACGGTGTGCTCGGGCGCGAGCCCCTGCAGGCAGCCCGGCGCGGAGCGGTCGTAGCGGTACTCGGCGTCGTAGTCGTCCTCGACGATCAGCGCGTCGCCGTTCGCGGCCCAGGCGGCGAGCAGGCGTCGCCGCTCGGGGTCGAGGACCGCGCCGACGGGGAACTGGTGGGCGGGGGTGAGCATGACGGCGCCCACGTCGAGCTCGGCGAGCAGCTCGACGCGCGCGCCGCAGCCGTCGACCGGCAGGCCGACCGGCTCGAGGCCGGCGCCGAGGACCGCCGCCCGCTGGGCGGCCCAACCGGGCTGCTCGACGGCGATGCGCCTGACGCCGCGCTCGCGCAGCACGGAGCAGACGAGCGCAAGTCCCTGGACCGTCCCGGCGGTGACGATGATCGAATCCGCGCGGGCGTCGGCGGCGCGGACGCGGCCGAGATAGGCGGCCAGCTCGCCGCGCAGCGCCGCGAGACCGGCCGGGTCGCCGTAGCCGAGGTCGCCGTCGGGCAGTTCGGCGAGCGCCCGCCGGTTGGCGGCGAGCCAGGCGCGGCGGGGGAACAGCGCGAGGTCGGGGATCCCGAGCCGGAAGTCGAAGCGGATCGCCGGCTGCGGGCCGGCGGCCAGGTGGGACTCGCCCCCTCCCGACGAGCGGGGTGCGGGGCGGGCGGGCCCGCTGTCGGAGGCACGGGCGGCGACGCGCGTGCCGGCGCCCCGGTTGGCGACGAGCCGACCCTCGGCGCGCAGCTGCGCGTAGGCCTCGGCGACGACGCCGCGCGCGACGCCGAGGTCGGCCGCGAGCGCGCGGGTCGACGGGAGGCGGTCCCCGGGGCGCAGCCGCCCGGAGCGGATGTGGCCGCGCAGAGCGCGCTCGACCTGGGCGTGCAACGGCGCCGCGGCGCGGCGGTCGATGGCCGCCAGCAGCTCCGGGCTTGGACCATCTGATCCGTCGGCCATTGGCTCTGTATAGCGGTCCAACGCGGATCTAGCATCGCGGCGGTGACCGAGCCGACGAGACCAGTGGAGACCGACCCCCGCGGGACGGCGCCGTCCCGCCGCTCGCGCGTGACGCGCAAGCCGGCGCGCGCCCGCTACCGCCGCGCCGCCGTCGATGCCATCCTCGACGAGGCGCTCGTCGTCCACGTCGGGCTGCTGCGGGACGGGGCGCCGGTGGTCGTCCCGACGCTGCACGCGCGGATCGGCGACCACGTGTACGTACATGGGTCGACTGCCAGCCCGGCGCTGCGCGCGCTCGCCGCGGGCGCGCCGGCCTGCCTGACCGCGACGCTGCTCGACGGGATCGTCCTCGCCCGCTCGGTCGCCCACCACTCGGCCAACTACCGCTCGGCGGTCGTCCACGGCCGCGGCGAGCCGGTCACCGAGCCCGCCGCGAAGCTGGCGGCCCTCGAGCGGTTCACCGAGCGGCTCGCCCCCGGCCGCTGGGCCGAGGCGCGGCCGCCGACCGAGCGGGAGCTGCGCGGCGTCGCGGTCGCTCGGATCGCGCTCGACGAGGCCTCCGCCAAGGTCCGCGAGGGCCCGCCGGGCGACGACGAGGCCGACTACGCGCTGCCGGTCTGGGCGGGCGTCGTCCCCGTCGCGCTCGCGCCCGGCGCCCCGGTCGCCGATCCTCGCCTGGCGCCGGGCGTCGAGCTGTCCGCGGCGGTGCGCGCGCTCGCCGGCGCCTGACCGCCCCGAGCGCGGCCCCTCGCGCCCCCGATGAGCGATCGTGCCGTCCAGGGCCGACTGATTACACATCTGAGGTCCAGCGGGGGCCTCGGCCCGGGGCGACGGCGACCGCGCCGGCAACGCCCGGTGAGGGGGAGCCGGCCGCGCGCGACTCTAGACTGCGGCGGGCCATGACCCTGCGGGATCTGATGGGGAATGGGGCCCCCGAGGTGGATATCTCGGGGCTCGCCTATTCGAGTGGGAGCGTCTCCGCGGGGACGCTCTTCTTCTGTGTGCCCGGGTTCAGGGCCGACGGACACGACTTCGCGCCCGACGCCGTCGCCCGCGGCGCGGCGGCGCTGGTCTGCGAGCGCCCGCTCGGGCTCGGCGTGCCGGAGGTCGTCGTCGACGACGTGCGGGCGGCGATGGGTCCGGCAGCCGCCCGCTTCCACGGCGATCCGACCGCCGAGCTGCGCGTCGTCGGCATCACCGGCACCAACGGCAAGACCACCACCGCGTTCCTCGTCCGCGACGTGCTCGAGGCGGCCGGCCTGCGGACCGGGCTGATCGGCACCGTCAAGCGGATCGTCGGCGGCGCCGAGGAGCCGGTCGTCCACACCACGCCCGAGGCGATCGACCTCCAGGCCACCTTCCGCCGGATGGCCGACGCCGGCGACCGGGCGGCGGTGATCGAGGTCTCCTCGCACGCGCTCGAGCTGGGGCGCGCGGCGGGCATCCGCTTCGCCACGCGAGCGTTCACCAACCTCACCCAGGACCACCTCGACTTCCACTCCGACATGGAGGCCTACTACCTCGCCAAGCGACGGCTGTTCGACGCGCCCGGGCCGGCGGTGGTCAACCTCGACGACGCCTACGGCCGCCGCCTCGCCGGCGAGCTCGACGGCGCGACCGGCTACGGGATCGACTCCGCCGACGCCGCCTACCGCGCCCGCGAGATCGCCTTCGACGTGGCGGGCGCCCGCTTCGTCGCCGACACGCCCGACGGCCCGGTCGACGTCGTCACCCGCCTGCCCGGCCTCTTCAACGTCTCCAACGCCCTCTGCGCGCTGGCGGTCGCCGGCACGCTCGGCGTCGACGGCCCGACCGCCGCCGCCGCGCTCGCCGAGGCCGGCCGCGTCCCCGGCCGGCTCGAGCCGATCGAGGAGGGCCAGCCGTTCGGGGTGTTCGTCGACTTCGCCCACACCCCCGACTCGCTCGACAACGTGCTCGCCGCGGCGCGCGAGCTGACGCGCGGGCGGCTGCACGTCGTCTTCGGCGCCGGCGGCGACCGCGACCGCGCGAAGCGTCCGCTGATGGGCGAGGCCGCCGCCGCGCGCGCCGACCGCGTGATCGTCACCTCCGACAACCCGCGCTCGGAGGACCCTGAGGCGATCGTCGCCGAGGTCGTCGCCGGCGCCGGCCCCGACGTCGAGCGCGAGCCCGACCGCCGCCGCGCGATCGCTCTCGCCGTCGAGACCGCGGCTCCCGGCGACGTGGTCGTGATCGCCGGCAAGGGCCACGAGCAGGGCCAGGAGTTCGAGAACGGCCGCAAGGAGCCCTTCGACGACCGCGAGGTCGCGCGCGCCGCCCTGCGCGCGCTCGCCGGGAGGGGCCGGTGAACGCGGCTCCGGCATCGATGTCGACGTTCCGGCGACATATTCGCCGGAACGTCGACATCGATGTGGGCGCGGCCGGGAGAGGCGGACGATGGACGGCGTGACCGCCGGCTGGGTCGCGCGCGCGGCCGGGGCGGAGCTGGTGGCCGGCGACCCCGCCGCGGCCGGGCCCCGCCGCGGCGCCTTCGACAGCCGCGACTGCGGCCCCGGCGACCTGTTCTTCGGCATGCGCGGCGCCCGCGTCGACGGCTCCACGCTCGCGCCCGAGGCGCTCGCCGCCGGCGCCTGGGGCGTGGTCGTCGAGCCCGACCACGCCGAGCGCGCCGCCCACGCGGCACCGCCGGGCGCCGCGGTGCTGGTCGCCCCCGACGGGCTCGTCGCGCTCTGGGACCTCGCCCGCGCCTGGCGCCGCGAGCTGGGCTGCAAGGTCGTCGGCGTCACCGGCTCGACCGGCAAGACCTCGACCAAGGACATCCTCGCGGCGCTGCTGGCCCCGCACATGACCGTCCACGCCAGCCCGCAGAACCGCAACACCGGCGTCGGCCTGCCGGTGACGATCCTCGACGCCGACCGCGGCACCGAGGCGCTCGTGCTCGAGATGGGGATGCGCGGCGAGGGCCAGATCGCCAAGCTCGCGGCGATCGCCGAGCCCGACGTCGGCGTGATCGTCTCGGTCGGCCCCGTCCACCTCGAGCTGCTCGGCACGGTCGAGCGGGTCGCCGCCGCCAAGGCCGAGCTGATCCGCGACCTGCCCGACCACGGCGCCTGCGTCGTGCCGGCCGGCGAGCCGCTGCTGGACGCCCACCTGCGCGACGACGTCGAGACGGTCGCCTTCGGGCCCGGCGGCGAGGTGATGCTGCTCTCCTTCGAGGCCCACGGCGACGGCCACGGCGGCGTCGCCGAGATCGAGGTGCGCGGCGAGCGGATCCTGCTCGACCTGCCCTACTCGGAGCCCTACAACCTGCTCAACACGCTCGCCGCGGTCGCCGCAGCGCAGCTGATCGGGGTGCGGCCCAACGGCCGGGTCGAGGTCGCGTTCAGCTCGCTGCGCGGCGAGATCGTCGAGCTGGCGGGCGACGTGACGGTCGTCAACGACTGCTACAACGCCAACCCGATGTCGATGCGGGCCGCCCTCCACCACCTCGCCGAGAGCCCCGCCGAGCGGCGGATCGCGCTGCTCGGGACGATGGGCGAGCTCGGCGCCGCGGCGCCCGCCTTCCACGAGGAGATCGGGGCGGAGGCGGCGACGCTAGGGATCGACGTGCTGGTCACCGTCGGCGCCGAGGCGGTCGGCTACGCGGCCGGCTACGGCGGCGAGACCTACGCCGTCGCGACCCCGGAGGAGGCCGGCGCGCTGCTGTCGGAGATCGCGCTCCCGGGCGACCGGGTGCTGATCAAGGGCTCGCGCTCGGTCGGCCTGGAGCGGGTGCTCGCCTAGTGGCCACAGCCGGTCGCAGCGGAGGCGCCCGCTGATGGGCGAGGTCCTGATCGGGGGCATGGGCTCCCTGCTGATCGGCCTCTTCCTCGGCCCGAAGTTCATCGAGTGGCTGCGCACGCGCGAGTTCGGCCAGCAGATCCGCGAGGAGGGCCCGGCCGGCCACCACGAGAAGGCCGGCACGCCGACGATGGGCGGGATCGTGATCTTCGTCGCGGTGACCGTCCCGTTCCTGATCCTCACCGAGTACCGGGCGATCAGCCTCGTCGTGCTCGCCGTCGCGCTCGCGTCGGCCGCGCTCGGCTTCGCCGACGACTGGGCGAAGATCCAGAAGCGCCGCTCGCTCGGCGTCAGCGGCCGCACCAAGCTCGCCGTCCAGGCGCTGATCGCGGTCGGCCTCTGGCTCGCCGCGACCCAGTACGTCGAGCTGCCCGAGGTGCTGCGGCTGCGCGTGATCGACGCCTCGATCGACCTCGGCTACCTCTATCCGGTGATGATCCTGCTCGTCCTGATGGGCACCACCAACGGGGTCAACCTCACCGACGGCCTCGACGGCCTCGCCGCCGGCGCCAGCGCGATCGTCCTGTTCGCCTTCACGGCGATGACGTTCATCACCGGCGGCCCGGCCCAGCTCGACCTCGCGCTGCTGTGCGCCTGCTTCGTCGGTGCCTGCATCGGCTTCCTCTGGTTCAACTCGTTCCCGGCGTCGGTGTTCATGGGCGACACCGGGTCGCTCGGGCTCGGCGGCGCGATCGCGGCGCTCGCGGTGATGACCCAGACCGAGGTGCTGCTGCTGATCATCGGCGGGATCTTCGTGATCGAGGCGCTGTCGGTCCTGATCCAGGTCTTCTCGTTCCAGCGCTTCCGCCGGCGCGTGTTCCTGATGGCCCCGCTGCACCACCACTTCGAGATGCTCGGCTGGTCGGAGACCAAGATCATGCTGCGGTTCTGGATCATCGCCGCGATCTGCAGCGCGATCGGCTTCACCGTCTACCAGGCGTCGATCTCGTGAGGCCGCCGCTCCCGCGCGGCCCGTTCCTCGTCGTCGGCCTCGCCCGCTCGGGCCGGGCGGCGGTGCGGCTGCTCACCGCGCGCGGCGAGCGGGTGGTCGGGGTCGACTCGGGCCAGCCCGACGTCGCCGGCCTCGACGCCGAGGTCCACCTCGGCAGCGACGGCGTCGAGCTGCTCGACGGCGTCGCGACGGTCGTCAAGAGCCCGGGCGTGCCCGCCACGGCGCCGGCGATCGCCGCCGCCCGCGAGCGCGGGATCGAGGTCGTCGGCGAGCTCGAGCTGGCCTGGCGGCTGCTGCCCAACCGCTTCGTCGCGGTCACCGGCACCAACGGCAAGACGACCACCGTCGAGCTGCTCGGCGCGATCTGGCGCGCCGCCGGGCTGGGGGTCGCGGTCGCCGGCAACGTCGGGACCCCGCTCTCGGCGCTCGTCGGCGAGCTCGACCCGGCGGCGACGGTGATCTGCGAGGCGTCGAGCTTCCAGCTCGAGGACGCGACGGAGTTCGCGCCCGAGGTCGCGGTGCTGCTCAACGTCGAGCCCGACCACCTCGACCGCCACGGCGACCTGGCCGCCTACCGGGCCGCCAAGGAGCGGATCTTCGCCCGCCAGCGGCCCGAGGACTGGGCGGTGGCGCCGCCGGCCTTCGTGCCGGCCGGCGCGGCCTCGTGGGTCGGCTTCGGGCCGGGAACCGACTGCGAGGTCTTCGAGGGGGCGATCCGCTTCCGCGGCGAGCCGGTCGTGGCCGTCGACGAGCTGCGGCTGCGCGGCGCGCACAACCTCGACAACGCGCTCGCCGCGACGGCCGCTGCGCTCGCCGACTCGGCCGCCGGCACGACCGGAGTGTGCGCCGCCCCCGGCGCGGTGACGCCCGCCGCCGTCGCCGACGCGCTGCGCACCTTCCCCGGCGTCGAGCACCGGCTCGAGGACGTCGCGACGGTCGCCGGCGTGCTCTACGTCAACGACTCCAAGGCGACCAACCCGGCGTCGGCGCTGCGCGGCCTGCAGTCCTTCGACGGTGGCGTCCACGCGATCCTCGGCGGCAGCCTCAAGGGCGGCGGCTTCGAGGACCTGCGCGGCGAGGTCGCCGCCCGCTGCGCGGCCTGCTACCTGATCGGCGACGCCGCCGACCGGCTCGCGGCCGACCTCGAGGGGGCCGCGCCGCTGGTCCGCAGCGGGACGCTCGAGCGCGCGGTCGCCGACGCGACGGCTGCGGCGTCCCCCGGCGAGGTCGTGCTGCTCTCGCCGGCCTGCGCGAGCTTCGACGCCTTCGCCAGCTACGAGCACCGCGGCAGGCGGTTCAAGGAGCTGGTCGCCGACCTTCGGGGAGGGGAATGAGTCCGGTCGGCGACGTCGAACCAGGACCGGATGGCCTCCGCCTCCGCATCGGCTCCCGGCGCGCGCTCCGGCCGCGCGGCGGCGCCCGCGCGGCGGAAGCGACCGGTCGAGTACTCGATCCTCTACACGGCGACGCTCTGCATGGTCGCGATCGGCGCGGTGATGGTCTACTCGGCCAGCTCGGCGGAGTCGCTGCTCGACGGCTCCGGCGACCCGCTGATGTACCTCAAGCGGTACGTCTCGCTCGGCCTGATCGGGCTGGTGGCGATGCTCTTCGCCGCCCGCCACGGGCTGGCGCTGGTGCGGCGGCTGACCCCGGCGATCCTCGGCGTCGGCTTCGTCCTGACCGCGGCGGTGATGCTGCCCGGCCTCGGCGTGACGGTCAACGGGGCGCGCAGCTGGCTCGGCGCCGGCCCGCTGCAGTTCCAGCCCTCGGAGCTGCTGAAGGTGGCGCTGGTGCTCTACGCCGCCCAGCTGCTGGCGAGCCGGCCGCGGTCGGTCGAGACGCTCGGCGGGATCGCGCGGCCGCTGCTGATCGTCGTCGGCGCGGCGGCGCTGCTGCTGATGGCCCAGCCGGACATGGGCACGCTGATGGTGATCTGCGCCGCGATGGGCATGTTCCTGCTGATCGCCGGCACCCCGCTGCGGCTGATCGGCGGCCTCGGGGCGGCGCTGGCCGGCGCGGCGCTGGTGGCCGCGCTGATCGAGCCCTACCGGATGGCCCGGCTGACCGCCTTCCTCAACCCCTTCGCCGACTCGCACGACACCGGCTTCCAGACTGTCCAGGGGCTGACGGCGATCGGCTCCGGCGGCCTCTTCGGGGTCGGGCTCGGGGAGTCGGTCCAGAAGGTCTTCTACCTCCCGGAGGCCCACACCGACATGATCCTCGCGATCATCGGCGAGGAGCTGGGGCTGATCGGCGTCGCGGTGGTGATCGGCCTCTACGTGCTGATCGGCTACGCGGGCCTGCGGACCGCCAAGGCCGCGCGCGACCGCTACTCGAAGCTGCTGGCGGCCGGGATCACGTCGCTGATCCTCTGCCAGGCGACGCTCAACATCTTCGCGGTGCTCGGCCTCGCGCCGCTGACCGGGGTGCCGCTGCCGTTCATCTCCTACGGCTCGACGAACCTGATCGTGCTGCTCGGCGCGATGGGGCTGCTGCTGAACATCGCCGCCACCGGCGGGCTCCCGCGCACGGCCGCGCAGCCGCGCCCGCGGCTGCGCTCGATCGACGGCGGGCGGGCCGGTGAGGGTGGCGATCGCGGCCGGCGGGACGGCCGGCCACGTCGTGCCGGCGCTGGCGATCGCCGACGCTCTGCGGGCTGAGGGCGCGGCCGTCGAGTTCCTCGGCGGCGAGCGCGCGGAGGCCGAGCTGGTCCCGGCCGCCGGCTATCCGATCCACCCGCTGCGCGTCGCCGGCATCGACCGCCGCAATCCGCTGCGCGCCGCGCGCGCCGTCGCGCTCGCGGCGCGGGCCACGGCCCGCGCGCGGCGGGTGCTGCGCGAGATCGGCGCCGACGCCGTGGTCGGCGGTGGCGGCTACGTTGCGGGGCCCGTCGGGCTCGCCGCGCTGTCGCTGCGGCTGCCGCTCGTGCTGACCGAGGCCGACAGCCACCTCGGCGTCGCCAACCGGCTGCTCGCCGGCCGGGCGCGGCGGGTCTTCCTCGCCTTCCCGCTGCCGGGCCGCGACGGCGACCGCTACCGCGTCGTCGGCCGGCCGATCCCCGCCGGGACCGTCGACGCGGACCGCGCGGCAGCCCGCGCGCGGTTCGGGATCGCCCCGGACGAGCGCTGCCTGCTGGTCTTCGGCGGCTCGCTCGGCGCCCGCACGATCAACGAGGCGACGATCGACGCCTTCGGCGCGGCCGCGCCGTGCGCGATCCTGCACGCCTGCGGCCGCCGCGACCACGAGGCGCTCGCCGCCCAGCTCGCCGCGCTCGGCTCGCCGCCGCACTACCGCCTGCACCCCTACATCGCGCCGTTCTCCGACGCGCTCGCCGCCGCCGACCTGGCGGTCGCGCGCTCGGGCGGCTCGGTCTTCGAGGTCGCCGCCGCCGGCCTGCCGTCGATCCTCGTGCCCTATCCGCACGCCACCGCCGACCACCAGACGCTCAACGCGCGCCACATCGCAGCGGGCGGGGCGGCGGTGGTCGTGGCCGACGCGGAGCTGGACGGTCCGCGGCTCGCGCGCGAGGTCGGCGCGCTGCTGGCCGACCCGGGCCGGCTGCGCGCGATGGGGCGCGCGGCCGCCGAGCTGGCCCGCCCCGACGCGGCCGCGGTCGTCGCGCGCGAGGTGGTCGAGCTGGCGCGGGAGCGGGCGCGGTGAGCGGCGCGGCGCCGTGGGCGGGGCGGGCGCTGCACTTCGTCGGCATCGGCGGCGCGGGGATGAGCGGCCTGGCGCTGATCGCCCGCCAGCTCGGCGCGACGGTGACCGGGTCCGACCGGGCCGAGTCCTCCTACTCCGCCCGCCTGCGCGCGGCCGGCATCGAGCCGGCGCTCGGCCACGACGCCGCCAACCTGCCCGCCGGCGCCGAGGTCGTGGTCTCGACCGCGATCCCGGCCGAGAATCCGGAGCTGGCCGCCGCGCGGGCGGCCGGGGCTGCGGTGATCCACCGCGGCGCGCTGCTCGGCGAGCTGACCGCGCTGAAGCGGGCGATCGCGATCGCCGGCACCCACGGCAAGACCACGACCTGCGGCATGGTCGCCCACGTGCTGCGCGCGACCGGGCGCGACCCCGCGTTCGCGATCGGCGGCGAGCTGCGCTCGGCCGGCTCGAACGCGGGCTGGGGGGAGGGGGAGTGGATCGTCGCCGAGGCCGACGAGTCCGACCGCTCGTTCCTCGAGCTGCGCCGCGACGTCGCGGTCGTGACCAACGTCGAGCTCGACCACCACGCCACCTACGGATCGCTCGCCGACCTCGTCGCGACCTTCGCCGAGTTCGCCGCCCCGGCGCCGACGCGGATCGCCTGGGAGGGCGGCGGCGCCGACCCGGCGGGCGCGGGGGTGCGCGAGCTGGCGGCGCGGCTGCAGGGCGGCGTCGCCAGCTACGACATCGGCGCCGGCGACCTGCGCGCCGAGGACGTCGAGCTGCTGCCGCTGGGATCGCGCTTCGCCGTCGACGGGGTCGCGGTCGAGCTGGCGGTGCCGGGCGAGCACAACGTGCTCAACGCGCTCGCGGCGCTCGCCGCCTGCCGCGCCGCCGGGGTGCCGATCGCCGAGGCGGCGCCGGCGCTCGCCGGCTTCGACGGCACCGGCCGCCGCTTCGAGCCGCGCGGCGAGACGGCCGGCGGGGCACGCGTCTTCGACGACTACGCCCACCACCCGACCGAGGTCCGCGCGACGCTCGCCGCCGCGCGCACGCTCGGCGCCGACCGCGTCGTCGCCTGCTTCCAGCCTCACCTCTACTCGCGCACGCGGGAGCTCGCGCGCGAGTTCGGCGCCGCGCTCACGCTCGCCGACGTCGTCGTCGTGGTCGGCGTCTACCCGGCGCGCGAGCGCGCCGAGGACTTCCCCGGCGTGTCCGGGCTGCTGGTCGCCGCGGCGGCCGCCGACGCCGCGCCCGGCCGCGAGGTCTGGTGGCTGCCCGAGCTCGGCGACGCCGCCCGGATGCTCGGCGACCGCCTCGGCCCCGGCGACGTCCTGCTGACGCTCGGGGCGGGCGACGTCGACCGGATCGCCGCCGCGCTGACCGCGGGGGAGGGGCCGTGACCGCCCCGCCGCCCGGCGTCGAGCGCGACCGGCCGCTGGCGCGGCTGACGACGGTCCGCACCGGCGGCAGCGCCGACTGGCTCGCCCGCCCGCGCGACGACGGCGAGCTCGCCGCCGCGCTCGCCTGGGCCGACGCCGAGGGGCTCGACGTAGGAGTGGTGGGGTCGGGCTCGAACCTGCTTGTAGCCGACGATGGATTCCGCGGACTGGTCATCAAGCTCGACGGTGAGCTGGCGCGCATCGAGCGCGACGGCGACCGCCTGCTCTGCGGCGGCGGCGCCCGCCTGCCGAAGGCCGCGGCGTTCGCGGCGCGCGAGGGGCTGGCCGGGCTCGAGTTCGGCGTCAACATTCCCGGCACCGTCGGCGGGGCGGTGCGGATGAACGCCAACGCCTACGGCGGCGAGCTGGCGCGGGTGCTCGACTGGGTCGAGCTGACCGGCCCGGACGGGACCGAGCGCCGGCCGCCGGAGCGGCTCGGCTTCGTCTACCGCAACTCCAACCTGGGGCCGCGCGAGATCGTCGCGCGGGCGGCGTTCCGGCTCTCCCCGGCCGCGCCGGAGACGGTCAAGGCGACGCTCGCCGACCTGCGCCGGCGCCGCCGCGAGGCCCAGCCGTCGGGGATCAAGACCTTCGGCTCGACGTTCAAGAATCCCGACGACCCGCGCGCCGAGGGCCGCAGCGCGGGCGTGCTGCTCGACGCGGCCGGCTGCCGCGGCCTCGAGGTCGGCGGCGCCCGCTTCTCCGAGAAGCACGCCAACTTCGTCGAGAACCGCGGCGATGCGACGACCGCCGACGTCGTCGCGCTGATGGCCGCGGGGCGGCGCCGCGTCCACGAGCGGTTCGGGGTCGCGCTCGAGCCCGAGGTCCAGCTGCTCGGCGACGTCGACGCCGGCCCGCTCTACGGGGCGCCGTGAGGGCGCTCGCCGCGACCCTGCGCCGGCCGCGCGGCGGCGCGCGGGCGCGAGCCGGCGGCGCGCGACCGGGCGCCGCCGGCC
>JAAYBF010000183.1 GCA_012718975.1 Solirubrobacterales bacterium
CCCGAGGTCTGGGACGTGCTCGAGGAGGTCATCCACGAGCACCCCGTGCTGCTCAACCGCGCGCCGACGCTCCACCGCCTCGGTCTGCAGGCGTTCGAGCCGGTGCTCGTCGAGGGCAAGGCGATCCAGGTCCACCCGCTCGTCTGCGCGGCGTTCAACGCCGACTTCGACGGCGACCAGATGGCCGTCCACCTGCCGCTGTCGGCCGAGGCCCAGGCCGAGGCGCGACTGCTGATGCTGTCGGCCAACAACATCCTGTCGCCGTCGCACGGCCAGCCGCTGGCGACGCCGACCCAGGACATGGTCCTCGGCGCCTACTACCTCACCTACGGGCCCGGCCCGGAGGAGCTCGACGAGCTCGAGGTCAAGCTGCGCGAGGGCAAGTGGGACGAGAAGGCGAACGGGCCGCGCCCGCACGTCTTCCGCTCCGCCCAGGAGGCCGAGCTGTCCTACGAGCACCACATGGTCAAGCTGCGCGACCTCGCCGAGTACCGGCGCGTCCACGGCGAGGGCCACGTGCTGACCACCGTCGGGCGGATCATCTTCAACGAGCGCATCGAGCGCGCGCTGGAGGAGGTCCTCGGCGACCAGTACGACCCGGCGACCAGCTACGCCTTCGTCAACCAGCCGCTGAAGAAGCGCGACATGTCCGACGTCATCGGGGCGCTCGTCGACCAGCACGGCCCGCACGCGACCGCGCAGGTGCTCGACGCCTTCAAGGACCTCGGCTTCCACTTCGCCAGCCAGGCAGGCATCACGGTGTCCAAGAACGACGTCGTGATCCCGCCGACCAAGGAGGAGATCCTCGAGCGCTACGAGGGCGAGGTCTCCGAGATCCGCGACCAGTACGACATGGGCCTGATCTCCCAGGAGGAGCGCAAGGAGGCCGTCGTCGAGAAGTGGAACGCGGCGACCGACGAGGTCGGCGAGGCGATGACCGCCAACCTCGACGAGCTCAACCCCATCTTCATGATGGCCAACTCCGGGGCGCGCGGATCGTTCAAGCAGATCCGCCAGCTCGCGGGGATGCGCGGCCTGATGGCCAACCCGAAGGGCGAGATCATCGAGCGGCCGATCAAGTCCAACTTCATGGAGGGCCTGACCGTTCTCGAGTACTTCATCTCGACGCACGGCGCCCGCAAGGGCCTGGCCGACACCGCGCTGCGCACCGCCGACTCCGGCTACCTCACCCGCCGCCTGGTCGACGTCGCCCAGGACGTCATCGTCCGCGACGAGGACTGCGGCACCGAGGAGTTCATCGACGCGCCGCTGCGCGGCGACGACGGCGCGCTCAACCCGCAGGCGCTCGGCCGCTTCACCGCCGCCGAGGTGACCACCAAGCGCGGTCGCAAGCTCGCCGACAAGGACGTCCTGCTCACCAAGGAGCTCGCCGAGGAGATCCTCGCCGCCTCCGAGGGCGACGACGAGCCGACCGTCCCGCTGCGCTCGGTGCTCAAGTGCGAGGCCGACACCGGCATCTGCCAGCGCTGCTACGGCATCGCCCCGGCGACCGGCAAGCTCGTCGCGATCGGTGACGCGGTCGGCATCATCGCCGCCCAGTCGATCGGCGAGCCCGGCACGCAGCTGACGCTGCGGACCTTCCACACCGGCGGCGTCGCCGGCCTGGACATCACCCAGGGCCTCCCGCGCGTCGTCGAGCTGTTCGAGGCGCGCAAGCCGAAGGGCCTGTCGAAGCTCGCCGAGGTCGACGGCACCGTCGCGATCGAGGAGACCGAGAAGGCGCTCAAGGTCACGATCACCGACGCCGCCGGGGAGGAGGACTCCTACACCTTCCCGCGGCGCACCCGGCTCTACGTCGAGCAGGGGCAGAAGGTCGCGGCCGGCGACCAGCTCAACGAGGGCTCGATCTACCCGCACGAGCTGCTGGAGATCCGCGGGCGCACCGCGACCGAGCTCTACCTCGTCGACGAGGTCCAGAAGGTCTACCGCTCCCAGGGCGTCGACATCAAGGACAAGCACATCGAGGTGATCGTCCGCCAGATGATGAAGAAGGTCCGCGTCGACCAGAAGGGCGACTCCGACTACCTGCCGGGGTCCTTCGTCGACCGCCACGAGATCGCCACCGCCAACGCGGCCCTCAAGAAGGCCAAGCAGGAGGAGGCGCTCTTCGAGCCGATCATCCTCGGCATCACCAAGGCCTCGCTGGCGACCGACTCCTTCCTCTCGGCGGCCTCCTTCCAGGAGACCACCAAGGTGCTCACCGACGCGGCGCTCGAGGGCAAGACCGACCGCCTCGTCGGCCTCAAGGAGAACGTCATCATCGGCAAGCTGATCCCGGCGGCGACCGGCCTCAAGCACTACCGCAGGCTCGAGATCGAGCCGACCGAGCCCGTGCGCCGGCCGACCGACGAGTTCGGCCTGCTCGACGAGGGCGACCTCGCCGCCGACCTCGGCATCACCGAGGACGGAGAGCTCGAGGGATTCGGCTTCGGCGACACCGGCAACGGCGACGGCGCCGGCTTCGGCGACGAGCTCGCCGACCTGCCCGCCGCCGACGACAGCTCGGACTGACCTACGCACCGACCCGGCCCGGGTGCTACCCATTCACGTGGGAAGGCGCCCGGGCCGATAGGGCGAACTAGCGGCTAGGGGGGCAGCCGTGCGGCCCGCCGTCCCTCACAGGTCATGACCATCCAGATCGGAATACTGCTCGCGCTCGCCTGCGCGGTCACCACCAACGTCGCGTTCCTGCTCAAGCACAGGGGCGCCGTAGCCGCGCCCGCCGTCGACGTGCGGCGGCCGCTCGCCTCCACCGCCGGGCTCTTCCGGTCGCGCTGGTTCGCGCTCGGGATGGCCGTCGCGCTCTTCGCCTGGGTGCTCCACGTCGCCGCGCTCGCGCTCGCGCCGCTGTCGCTCGTCCAGGCGGTCATCTCCGGCGGGCTGGTCTTCCTCACCTTCCTCGCCGAGAAGTGGTTCGGGATCCGCCTCGGCCCGCGCCAGTGGGCCGGCGTCGGCTGCACCGCCGTCGGCCTCGCACTGCTCGCCATCACCCTCCCGCACGGCACCAACCACTCCGGCTACTCCGTCGCCGCGATGATCGCCTTCGAGGCGTCCCTGCTCGCCGTCGGCTGCCTGCTGCTGTTCTCACCCCGCTTCGCCGGCCACCACCAGCACGCCGGGATCCTGCTCGGCCTCGCCGCCGGCATGCTCTTCGGCGTCTCCGACGTCGCGATCAAGGCGATCACCGAGGGCGTCGCCGCCACCGGCCTGGTCGACGGGCTCGTCTCGCCCTGGCTGCTCACCTGCGTCGCCGCGTCGATCCTCGCCTTCTTCGCCTCCGCGCGCGGACTCCAGAAGGGCGAGGCCGTGCCCGTCATCACCATGACCAGCGCCGCCGCCAACGTCACCGCGATCTCCGGCGGCATCCTCGTCTTCGACGACCCGATGCCCGGCGACGTGCTCGGCATCGTCGTCCAATGCCTCGCCTTCCTGCTCGTCGTCGGCGCCGCCGCCCTGATGCCCGCGCCGCGCGTCGCCGCCGCGCACTGAGCCGCCTCGGCCACGACGCTGCTACTATCCCCCGCCGCGCTATGCCGAGCATCAACCAACTAGTACGCAAGGGCCGCAAGAAGCCCAGCAAGAAGCTGGCCACCCCGGGCCTCAAGTCCGGCCAAGGCCGCAAGAAGCGGGTCGCCGCCCCCCAGCGGCGCGGCGTCTGCACGAGGGTGTTCACCACCACCCCCAAGAAGCCGAACTCGGCGCTGCGCAAGGTCGCCCGCGTGAAGCTCACCAACCAGATGGAGGTCACCGCCTACATCCCCGGTGAGGGCCACAACCTCCAGGAGCACTCCGTCGTGCTCGTCCGCGGCGGCCGGGTCAAGGACCTCCCGGGCGTCCGCTACAAGGTCGTCCGCGGCACGCTCGACGCCGCCGGCGTCAGCGACCGCAAGAAGTCCCGCTCCGCCTACGGCGCCAAGGCCAAGTAGCCAGATGCCGCGCCGCGCAGCAGCAGGGGCCCGCCCCCTCGACGCCGACTCCGAGCACGGGTCCAAGCTCGTCCAGCAGGTCATCAACCGCGTCATGCTCGACGGCAAGAAGTCCACCGCCGAGCAGATCGTCTACGAGGCGCTCGACCGCCTCGCCGCCAAGACCGGCGAGGAGCCCGTCGTCGCGCTCGAGAACTCGATCAAGGCGCTCACCCCCGTCCTCGAGGTCCGCTCCCGCCGCGTCGGCGGAGCCACCTACCAGGTCCCCGTCGAGGTGCCCGCGCGCCGCGCCCGCACCCTCGCCGTCCGCTGGCTCGTCGAGTTCTCGCGCAAGCGTCGCGAGCGCTCCATGGCCGAGCGGCTCGCCAACGAGCTCCTCGACGCCACCCAGCAGCAGGGCCTCGCCTACAAGCGCAAGGACGACATCTACCGGATGGCGAAGGCCAACCAGGCCTTCGCCCACTACCGCTGGTAATCAGCGACGCGATAGGCGTCGCATTCCGGCGTCCTCGCTCGCTCGCGGCCTAGCGGCCGCCACGCTCCCTGCGTCCTTGGACTGCTCGCCTCTCGCGCCGCTGACCCTGGGAGGCCTGCTTCCTTGCCAGCCACGCTCCCAGCATCGGCTTCGCGACGCGATCGGCGTCGCATTCCGGCGTCCTCGCTCGCTCGCGGCCTAGCGGCCGCCTGCTCCACCCAGTCGCGGAATAGGCTCTTCGGCGTGGCGCTACTGGAGTACGAGTGCGGGGCGTGCGGATGCGTGTTCGAGGAGCTGGTGCGGGCGGGGGAGGAGCCGGTGTGCCCGCAGTGCGGGGGGCGGGAGCTGCGCAGGCTCTGGTCACCGGTCGGGAGCGTCGGGGCGGCCCGGATCAGCCGCGCCGCGCGGCGCGACAGCGACCTGCGTCGCACAGAGCGCGAGGCCGCGCGTAAGGAGAAGTTCGTCGAGCGTCGAAAGACGCGCCGGACGGGCTCGTCCTGACAAGAGGAGAGGTGGACATGGAGGCATCGGCTCAACAGCCGCCGGTCTACGGCGGAGCGGTCACGGTCCGGCCGGACCGCTGGTGGCTGGTCGTGCTGCTCGGACTGCTGTCGATCGTCGTCGGCGTGCTGGCGCTCGCCTACCCCGACGTCACGCTGCTCGCGCTCGGCCTGTTCTTCGGCATCAACCTGTTGATCGCCGGCGCGCTCTGGGTCGCGGTCGGCGCGAACGAGGACAGCGGCGGCGGCGGGCGGGCACTGCGCCTGATCGTCGGCTTCCTGGCGATCCTCGCCGGGCTCGTCTGCCTCGTGCGGCCCGGCGCCAGCGTGCTCGCGCTGCTGCTCGCCGTCGCGTTCTGGTTCGTGATGGTCGGCGTCGCCGACCTCGCCCGCGCGATCTCCGAGCCTCAGGGCCGCGCGCTGTCGGCGTTCCTCGGGCTGATCGGGATCGCCGCCGGGATCGTCCTCGTCGCCGACCCCGACATCGGCCTCACGACGCTCGCGCTGCTCGCGGGCATCGCCTTCATCGTCCGCGGCACCGTCGAGGTGATCGCGGGCATCGCCCTGCGCCGGCTCGGCTCCCGCTGACCGCGGGCGCCCGTCCTTTCCGGGCGGCCGCGCACCCAGTCCGACGCTTCCCGCGCGATGCGCGGGCAACGTCGGGTCGGGCGGCCGTTCGGCGGGGACGTCGGGTCCAGTGACGGCTTGCCCGGGAGCGGCGGGTCGGCTGGCGCCTGGCCGGACTTGCGGGGCCGGCGAAACTTGGGACGGTCAGCGCGCGGGGCGCTGCCGGCGCGTCGGCGCCGACGCGCCCGCGTTCCCGGAGCGCGCGCCCAGGAGGGCAAGCAGCCCCGCCGCGAGCGCGAGCACCCCGCCGACGAGCTCGAGGAAGAACCCCGGCCCGGGCTTAGCGGTCGCGCCCTCGAAGTCGAGCCCGATCGCGCCGGTCTCGCCGGTCACCGGCAGATCGCCGAACAGCGCCAGGCCGAGCACCACGACCGCGACGACGACGAGCACGCCGCCGCCCGTAGTCGTCGCGCCGGTGCGCGCCGCGAAGCCGGCGCCGGCGGCGACGAGGGCGAGCAGGATCAGCGCGCCGCCGTGGCGCTCGAAGCCGCTCAGCGAGCAGCGGTCGGCCAGCTCGGGGCTCGCGTCGTAGATCACGGTGCACGACTCGCCCTCCAGCGACACCGAGGCGACCGTCGCGAACTCGGCCGCCAGCAGGGCGACCGCGGCCGCCACCGCCAGCGCCAGGATCGCCCCCAGCGGGGCGCCTTCGCGCCGCCGCCCGCCACCCGACGATCTGCCCTTGCCCGCGCCCATTGAGCGCTGCATCGTACTGCTGCTACCATCACGTGCCGCTTCGCTTCGGCGCGCCCGCGCGCCCACCCGCCGCGATGGAGAGCACGACCACATAGACCTCACCGGGCCCCACCCGCTTGTAGCGAACGGCCCGGACAGGGCCTTTTTTCTGCCCGCAGACCCAATCCGAGAGACCGAATGGCACGTCAAGTCCCCCTAGAGAAGACCCGGAACATCGGGATCATGGCCCACATCGACGCGGGCAAGACCACGACGACCGAGCGCATCCTGTTCTACACCGGACGGACGCACAAGATCGGCGAGGTCC
>JAAYBF010000184.1 GCA_012718975.1 Solirubrobacterales bacterium
CGCTGAGCGTGAACTCGCTGCGGCTGGCCTGCAACCAGTCGACCAACCGCGACCCGGTCGTCGACTACGACGAGCACACCGTCCTCGACGCCCTCGAGCGGCTCGGCCGCCGCGGCTGGACCCGCCTGGCCTCCGGCGCCGGCAGCCGGGCGCGCAAGTACCGCCACCTCTTCGACGAGGCGCTCGACCTCTCAGACGACGAGATCGCGCTGCTCGCGGTGCTGATGCTGCGCGGCCCCCAGACCCCCGGCGAGCTCAAGCAGCGTGCCGACCGCCTCCACCCGTTCGCCGACCTCGCGGCCGTCCACGCCACGCTCGAGGCGCTGATCGGGCGCGAGCTGGCCGCGGCGCTGGCGCGACGGCCGGGTCAGAAGGAGCAGCGCTACACCCAGCTGCTCGACGGCGGCGCCGGCGAGGAGACCGCCGCGCCTGAGCCGCTCGCGGCGGTGGTCTCCGGCACGCCGGCCGCGGGTCCGCTCCCGCCAGCCCCCGCGGCCCCCGCCGCCGCTGCCGACGGTGGCCTCGTCGAGCGCGTCGACAACCTCGAGCGCGAGGTCGCCGAGCTGACCGCCCAGCTCGCCGCGCTGCGCGCCGAGCTCGGCCCCTGAGCGCTCAGCGGCCGAACCAGCGCGCGCGACGGCTCGAGCCGAACTCGCCCTTCTCGGCCACCAGCGCGGCCGACGGCGCGTTGAACACGCCGGTCCGCTCCGGCCCGGAGAGGAAGTCGATGTCGACGCGCGCGACCTCGTCGGCGCCGAACTCGATGTAGCAGGAGCCGCGCCCGTCATACGGCGGCGGCGCGTCCTTGCCGGTCCACTCGGCGATCAGCCGCTCGCCGACGACGCGCGCCGCCCCCTCGGCGAACACGCCGGCCTTCGGGACGCCGGCCGTCGCCACGTCGCCGACCGCGTAGACGCCGGGGAAGCGGGTCTCCAGCGTCGCCGACTCGACCGGGACGTAGCCGTCCTCGGCCATCCCGCTCTCGACGACGACGTCCGGGGCGCGGTGCTTCGGAACGCCGAGGAACAGGTCGAAGTCCAGCTCGCCGCCGTCGTCGAGGACCGCGACCTTGCGGCCCGGCTCGATCGACGCGATCCGCTGGCCGCCGACGAACTCGATCCCGCGCTGCGCGAAGGCCTCCAGCAGCGCCGCCGAGGTCTCCGGCGACGGCGGCACCGGCGTCCCGAGCGGCATCGCCAGCACGATCTCGCAGGCGTCGCGCACGCCGCGCGCGACCAGCTCGTCGTGCATCAGCAGCGCGCACTCGCTCGGCGCCGGCGGGCACTTGAACGGCGCGTCGACCACGCCGACGACGATCCGGCCCGACTCGACCTCCGGCACGATCCCCGACAGCCGGCGCGCGCCCTCGACCGAGTAGAACTCGTTGCCGCCCTCCGCCAGCCCGGGCGTCGCGGCGACGTCGTAGTCGGCGCCGAGCGCGACGACCAGCACGTCGGCCTCGTAGCTGGCCCGGTCGGTCTCGACGCGCCGCGCCCACGGGTCGATCGCGGTGACGGTCTCGCGCCGGAAGGCCAGCCCCGGCCGGTCGATGCCGGCGTAGGGGATCTGGACCGCCTCGATCGAGGCCCGGCAGAACATCACGTCGAGCTTGGAGAAGCCGAAGACGAAGCTGTCGGAGCGGTCGATCAGCGTGACGTCGACCTCCTCGCCGAACGTCCGCGCCAGCATCGTCCCCAGCTCCAGCCCGCCGAAGCCCGCCCCCAGGATCACCACGCGCTTGCTCATCGCGCGAGCGTATCCCACGGCGGACGGCCTACGGCTCGGGCTCGCTCGCGGGAGCCTCCTCGCCCGGCACGGCCTCCGCAGCGTGGACCGAGCACAGGAACGGCCGCTCGGCGTCGAGCGCCGCCTGGATCTCCGCGGTCGTCAGCTTCGCGCCGCACTCCTCGCAGCGGCGCTCGATCATCGGATCGAGCGTGTGCTCCTCGAGGTCCATCACGCCTCCTCGGTCTCGATCTCGGTGACGGGCAGTCCGGTGGCGTGGGCCGCCTTGCGCTTGAGGTCGAGGTGCAGCCACTTCGACAGGTGGTGGGGCAGGGTGGCGACGACGATCTCGTCGTAGGCGCCGAGGTTGGTGGCGTCCTCGATCGCCGCGAGCGGGTCGGGGTCGCCGACGATCGCCCCGGCGACGGGCAGCCCGCGCTCGCGCAGCCGCCCGACGAGCGCGTCGCGGTGGGCGATCGCCTCGTCGTGGGCCGAGTCGGCGGCCATGTTGGTCGCCCACGTGAGGCCGTGCGGGGTCGCCGGGATCAGCACCGTGAACTCGCACTCGCCGTCGCCGGCGCGCTCGCGCAACGCGGCGAGCAACTCGTCGGACTCCGCCGTCTGGTTGGCGACCACAAGCACCTTCGCCATGCCGTCCTCCTGCCGTTCGACCACCTTCTGGTCTACCGCCGCCGCGGTCGAGCGTCAACCCGGCGTTCGCGCCCTCCACTGATCTACATCGATCAATAAGGCGGGAAGTCGGCGTACCAGTCGCCGAGCGAGCGGAACGCGCGCCAGAACGCCCGCTTGGAGCGCTCGTCGTCGAGCGAGGCGTCGATGTCGGGCACGTAGAGCGCGTCGCAGCTGGCGGTCAGCTTCTGGATCGCGCCGGGGTCGTCGGCGACCTCCGCGGCGAGCGGCACGCCGAGCCCGTTGAGCTCCTCGCGCGCCTCCTCGCCCATCACCACCACGATCCGCGGCTGGACGATCGCCAGCTCGTCGAGGACGCGCGCCTTGCACTCGTCGGCGGCGTAGTCGGTGTCGGCGACCGGGCACTTGACGAACACGGTGCCGTAGACGGCGAGCGGGTCGATCCCGAGCCGCTTGAAGCTCTTCATCAGAGCGCTGCCGGAGCGGCCGTAGAAGGCGACGCCCTCCTCGATCTCCGACGGCCGCGGCGCGAACTTCAGCATGAGCACGTCGGCCTGCGGGTGGCCGGAGCCGAGCACCGGCATCAGGCTCCCGCGCGGGCAGGCGTCGCAGCCCTGGATCTGGTGGGTGAGGTCGTTCAGCTCGCGGATCGCGCGCTCGAGGTACTTCTCGCGGATCTCGTCGTCGGTGGCCGGCACGCCCGAGGTATTGGACGGTCCGGGTCGCTGTCCTCTTGGCTGCATCGTTTCCTGCCGTCCGGCGGTCGTCAGCCCCCCGTGGCGCGCCGGGCGCCGGCGCCCGGGCGGGCGGTGCGGCGGCGCGCGGCCTCCGGCGTCGCCTTGGTCTGGATGAACTTCAGCGCCTGGACGTAGAGCAGCGACTGGCGCTTGCGGACGATGTCGGCGTCGCGCAGCGACTCGAGGAACTCCTCGGGCCCGTCGAAGGCGCGCATCCGGATCTTCACCGAGCCGAGGCCGGCGGCGACGTGGCTGTCGGAGCCGGCGCCGGCGACGATCCGGTACTTCTCGGCGAAGCGGGCGGCCTCCTCGTTGAACGCCGAGAACGCGACGCGGGGGTTGAAGACCTCGATCGCGTCGACGTCCTCGACGACGTCGAGCAGGTTCGCGTAGTCGGGCACCGAGTGCATCCGGTCGAAGGGGTGCGGCACGTAGACGAGCCCGCCCTGGGCGCGGATCGCGGCGATCGTCTCGCGCAGCGTCATGCCCTTCGGGATCTTCTCCTCGATGAACAGGCCGATCACCTCGCCCTGGTCGGCGGTCTTGACCTCCTCGCCGACGATCACCTCGATGCCGTCCATGTCGCGCGCCAGCTCGCGCGCCTCGTGGGCGCCGGAGACCTCGTTGTGGTCGGTGACGGCGATCACCTGCAGGCCGGCCGTCCGGGCCGACTCCAGCAGCGTCGCCGCCGGGGTGGCGCAGTCGCTGGAGTGGTCGGTGTGCATGTGCAGGTCGACGTGGACGAACTCGCGCTCGGCGAGCCGGCGGCGGACCTCGGGGTTGCCGTCGGGCGGGTGGCGGCGGTCCGCGGCGGCGGTGTAGAGCGCCTCGAACTGGTCGACGGCGCGGCCCCAGGAGAGCTCGTCGGCGCGCTCGCGCGCCCGCTCGGCGAAGGTCGCGCGCAGGGCCGGCTCGGCGAGCAGCCGGGCGAGCTGGTCGGCGAGCGCGTGGGCGTCGCGCGGGTCGAACAGCAGGCCCAGCTCGCCGTCGTCGAGCAGCTCGGCGTACTGCGGCAGGTTGGCGACGACCGGGACGGCGCCGGCGCCGAGCGCGCGCAGCACCAGCTGCGACGACGGGGCGACGCCGGTCGAGGCGGCGACGGCGATGTCGGCGCGGGCGAGGTGGTCGGCCTCGCTGCCGTCGGCGGGACCGGCGAGCCGGACGCGCTCGCGCAGCCGCCGCGGCAGCTGGGCCGGAGAGGCGACCGCTGCGGGGTCGCGCAGCCAGATCGTCGCGGTCCACTCGGCGTCCTCGGGCAGCCGCCGCAGGGCGCGCAGGAACACGCGCAGCGCGCCGCGGTCCTCGTCGGCGGAGTAGAGGATCTCCGGTGGGCCCTCGCCGCCGGCGCTCCCGATCGCGTCCGCGCCGGGCGCGACGACCGTGTAGTCGGCGGGGAAGAACCGCTCCATCAGCTCGCCCGCCGCTTCGGAGGTCGCCGTCCGCGCGTCGAGGCGGCCGAACAGCAGCTGCACGACCCGCCGCGCGACCTGGGTGGAGAGGAACCGCTCGGCGGTCGCGTGGAAGGTGCCGACGTTCAGCGTCCGCGAGTGGCGCAGCGCCGCCGACGCGGCGCTCGGCGCGAACGGCTCGTGGACGTGGACGAAGTCGAGCTCGGCGGCGCCGAGCAGGTCCTCGAGCGTGCGCGAGACGTCGATCGGCAGCGAGACCGCCCGGCCGCGCCGGAACGGCAGGCTCTGCCCGATCGCGAGCACGTCGTCGGCGAAGAGGGCGTCCTGGTCGCCGGCGACGACGGCCTTGACCCGCGCGCGCCCCTCGCGGATCAGCTTGCGCGAGTCCGACGGCGCGACGACCACCACGCGGTGGCCGCGCGAGCGCAGCTCAGCCGCGACCCGTTCGACGTAGCGGTTGACGTCGTGATGCTGCTCCCACGGGTAGGGGGAGACCTGCGCGATCGAGAACCGCTCGCTCACCGCGCACCAGGATAAGCCCCGCCACCGCGGTGGCGGGGCTTGCCGTGCTTCAGGTCAGGCCTGGGCGGGCTCGCTGCCGACGGGGCTCCCGCCCGGCAGCTTCGGCGCGCCCGCGTTCTCGGCGATGAACGTCTCGGTGTTCTCGCGCGCGACGGAGTCGGGCACCTGCACCGGCGGCGACTTCATCAGGTAGGACGACGGCGCCTCGAGCGGCCCGCCGATGCCCTTGTTGAGGGCGAGCTTGCAGCAGCGGACGGCGTCGATGACGATGCCGGCCGAGTTCGGCGAGTCCCACACCTCGAGCTTGAGCTCGACGTTGAGCGGAACGTCGCCGAACGCCTGGCCCTCGACGCGGATGTGCGCCCACTTGCGGTCGGTCAGCCACGGCACGTAGTCCGACGGGCCGATGTAGACGTCGTCGGCCGGCAGCGTGTGGTCCATGATCGACGTGACGGCGTTGGTCTTGGAGATCTTCTTGGACTCCAGCCGCTCGCTCTCGAGCATGTTGTAGAAGTCCATGTTGCCGCCGACGTTGAGCTGCGAGGTGCGCATCATCTTCACGCCGCGGTCGCCGAACAGGCGGGCGAGC
>JAAYBF010000185.1 GCA_012718975.1 Solirubrobacterales bacterium
CAAGGGCGGGCAGGCGCGTAGCGCCCCTCCACGCTGGCCTCCGCGGGTGGCGACGGTGACGACCTTCGCGCGCAGGCGAAGCGCGGAGCTACTCCCGAAGACCCCTCACACGGACAGCCGGCACCACGCCGATCGGGAGAGCGCTAAGCGAAGCCGAGCACGAAGGCTCGTCACCGGAGACAGGACCCGCGGGCAGCCCGGCAGGACCCGCGGGGAAAGCGGCACGACCCCAAAGCCGTCCCGCCCCCCACACGCCTACGCGAGTTGACAAGGACCCGCGGTTTCTGCAATCGTTTGTAGCAATGTCTCCCGGAGAAACCTCAACACTGCCCGAGGCGCCCAGCTCAGCCGAGCTGGCGGCGCTCGCCGTCCAGATCAAGCTCGAGTCCCTCGCGATGGTGTCGATCCAGGGATTCGGCTATCTCGGCCAGGCGCTGTCGGCCGGGGAGACCTTCGCGGTGCTGTTCGGCGAGGAGATCGACCACGAGACGGACCGGTTCGTGCTCTCCCCGGGCCACTACGCGGTCGTCTACTACGCGGCGGCGGCGGCGGTCGGCCTGCTCGACCGCCACCAGCTCGCCGGCTACGGCCGTGACGGCGCGCTGCTGGAGGCGATCAGCACCGAGCGCACCCCGGGCGTCGACCTGACCTGCGGCTCGCTCGGCCAGGGCCTCTCCGGCGCGGTCGGCTACGCGCTCGCGGCGCGGCTGGCCGGTGGCGGCCGCCGCACGTTCGCGTTCCTCAGCGACGGCGAGATGGAGGAGGGCCAGGTCTGGGAGGCGGCGATGTTCGCCGCCCACCACGGCCTCGGCGACCTCGTCGTCGCGCTCGACGCGAACGGCTCGCAGGTCGACGGGCCGATCACCGACGTCACGACGATCGAGCCGATCGCGGAGAAGTGGGCGGCGTTCGGCTGGCACGTCGAGGAGGTCGACGGCCACGACATCGGCGCGCTGCGGCGCGCCTTCGCAGCGTGCCGCGCCGACGACCGCCCGTCGGTCGTGGTCGCGCGCACCGACATCCTCGGCCGCCTGCGCTCGATCCCCGACACCGCGGACGGGCACTTCCTCAAGCTCGACGTCGAGCTCGAGGCGGCGATCCGGGCCGAGCTGGAAGGGATCGGGAGGACCGCGAGCCATGCTTGAACCGCCCTACGACATCGTCCTCAAGCCGTACGGGCAGGCGCTCGTCGATCTCGCGCAGGAGCGCGAGGACGTCGTCTGCCTCGGCGCGGACCTCACCCGCCAGACCGAGACCGACCTCTTCCGCGACACGATCCCGGAGCGGTTCTTCAACGTCGGGATGGCGGAGGCGAACGCGATCGGGATCGCCGGCGGCCTGGCGCGCGCCGGCCACACGGTCTTCTTCAACACCTTCGGGGTCTTCGCGACCCGGCGCTGCCTGGACCAGATCGCGATGGCGGTCGCCTACCCGGCGCTGAACGTGAAGGTGATCGGCTTCATGCCGGGCCTGTCGAGCCCGGGCGGGCCGAGCCACCAGGCGATCGAGGACGTCGCGCTGATGCGCGCGCTGCCGAGCATGACGGTCGTCGACGTCGCCGACGCGACCGAGACCCGCCAGGCCGTCAGGGCGATCGCCGAGATCGACGGACCGGTCTACATGCGCCTCAAGCGCGGCGAGATCCCGGTGATCTTCGATGACGACCACGAGCTGTCGCTCGACCGCGCGCAGGTGCTGGTCGAGGGCGCGGAGCTGACGATCGTCGCCTCCGGGATGCTGCTGGCGGCGGCGCTGTCGGCGGCCCGCCTGCTGGGCGAGCACGGCGTCGACGCCGGCGTGGTCAACGTGCCGGTGATCAAGCCGTTGGACGCAGCGACGGTGGTCGGCGCGTGCGCCGGCACGCGCGCGGTCGTGACCGCGGAGAACCACTCGGTGGTCGGCGGGCTGGGCTCGGCGGTCGCCGAGGCGCTCGCCGAGGCGGGCGCCGGCGTCCCGCTGCGCCGCGTCGGGATCGAGGACCGCTTCGCGGAGTCCGGCAGCCGGCCCTACCTCTTCAGCCGCTACGGGCTGTCGGTCCAGCGGATCGTCGAGCGGGCCTGGGAGGCCCTCGGCCGCGACGACTCCCCGCCGGCCGCCGCCGACGTCGTCGCCGACGAGGGCACCTACGCGCCGGTCTAGCCAACGCTTCACCACCACCAGGGAGAGAACCAGATGAGCACCTATACCCCGAGCACGCCGATCGCCTCCCCCGGGGCGGTCATGGGCGTGGACTGGGAGAGCCGCGTCGACTTCCAGCGCCTGCGCGAGTACCGCCTGGCGCGCACGAAGGAGATGCTGGAGCAGTCGGAGTGCGGCGCGCTGCTGCTCTTCGACATGAACAACATCCGCTACACGACGGCGGCGCACATCGGCAACTGGGCGCGCGACAAGTTCTTCCGCCGGGTGCTGATCACACGCGACGAGGATCCGATCCTCTGGGACATCGGCTCCGCGGCCCGCCAGCACCAGATGCACAACCCGTGGCTGCCGGAGGAGAGCTGGCGGCCGGGGCTGTCGAGCTGGCGCGGCTCGATCGACGAGAACGTCGGCGTCGAGGTCGCCAACGCGAAGAAGATCGCCGACCTGCTGCGCGAGCGCGGGCTGGAGAACGAGCCGGTCGGCATCGACGTCGGCGAGATCCCGACGATCAAGGCGCTCGAGGCCGAGGGCCTGACCGTCGTCGACGGCCAGACGACGATGCAGCGGGCGCGGATGATCAAGTCGCCCGACGAGGTCGTGCTGCTCGAGACGGCGGCCGCGATGGTCGACGCCGCCTACGACGAGCTGTACCGGGCGATGCGCCCGGGCGTGCGCGAGAACGACATCGTGGCGCTGGTCAGCAAGCTGCTGATCGAGCTGGGCTCGGAGGAGATCGAGGCGATCAACGCGATCTCCGGCGAGCGCTGCAGCCCGCACCCGCACGTCTTCTCGGACCGCATCCTGCGCCCGGGCGACATGGCCTACTACGACATCATCCACTCGTTCATGGGCTACCGGACGTGCTACTACCGCACGCTCAACGTGGGTGGCTCGACCGAGTCCCAGCGCGACGCCTACCACCGCGCGCGCTACTACCTCGACGCGGCGATCGCCGAGATCAAGCCGGGCGCGACCTCGGCCGACGTGGTCGCGAAGTTCCCGAAGGCCGAGGAGTTCGGCTTCGGCTCCGAGGAGGAGGCGTTCGGCCTCCAGTACGTGCACGGCATCGGCCTCGGCAACTGGGAGCGTCCGCTGATGAGCCGCTACCACTCGCTCGAGCATCCGATCGAGATCGAGGAGGGGATGGTCTTCGCGATCGAGACCTACTGGCCCGCCTCCGACGGCGTCTCGGCCGCCCGGATCGAGGAGGAGATCCACGTGACCGCCGACGGTCCGCGGATCCTCACCCGGTTCCCGGCCGACGAGCTGCTGGTCACCGGCACGCGCTACTGGAACGGCCACTCCTTCGCGGACGGCGCCAACCACCTGCGCGAGCCCGACGCCCCGACCACCCCGGCGGTCCTGCCGGCCAGCAACGGGCAGGCGCCCGTCCTGCCGACGGCCGACCGCCCGCGCTGATCGCGATGGCCGCGACCGCCCCGGGCCCGCTCGACGAGGCCGACTTCCGGGAGGTCATGGCCGCCGTGTGCACGCCTGTCACCGTCGTCACGACGCTCGACGGTGACAGGCCGCACGGCACGACGGTGAGCGCGTTCGGCTCGCTGTCGCTGCGCCCGCCGATGGTCACGGTCGCGCTCGACCGCGACTCCGACCTGCTGGCGCTGGTGCGCAGGACGCGCCGGATCGGCGTCAACGTGCTCTCCCACGGCCAGGAGGAGCTGGCGCTGGCGTTCGCGCGCAAGGGCGGGGACAAGTTCGACGGCGTCGCGTGGGGGGTCGACCACGACCTCCCACGCATCGACGGCGTCGGCGGCTGGCTGGCCTGCGACGTCGCCGAGATCGTGCCCGGCGGCGACCATTCGATCGTCCTCGGCGGCGTCGTCGCCGCGCACGCCCAGAGCGAGCCGCCGCTGGTCTACCAGCGGCGCCTGTTCGGCACCCACTCGGCGTTCCTGGTCGCTCCCGGCGAGTAGCGGCGGCCGGAGGGCGGCGGGAGCGACCGCCCGCCCCCGCCGCCACGCCGCGCCCCAGGAGAAGTCGGGCGCGGCGCTCCGCGATCCCGCTAGGGGATCGCGAAGTACTTGGACTCGGTGTAGTCGAGCAGGCCCTCGTGGCCGCCCTCGCGACCGAGCCCGCTCTGCTTGACGCCGCCGAACGGGGCGGCCGGGTCCGACACCAGACCGCGGTTGACGGCGATCATGCCGGCCTCGAGCCGCTCGCCGACGCGCAGCGCGCGGTCGAGGTCGCGCGAGTAGACGTAGCTGACCAGGCCGTACTCGGTGTCGTTGGCGGCGGCGATCGCCTCGTCCTCGGAGTCGAAGGCGACGACCGGCGCCACGGGTCCGAAGATCTCCTCGCCGAGCAGCCGCGCGCCGGCGGGGACGCCGGCGAGCACCGTCGGGGCGTAGAAGTGGCCGGCGCGGTCGAGCGCCGCGCCGCCGCAGAGCACGCGCGCGCCGCGGCCGGTGGCGTCGTCGACGAGCTCGCCGACCGACTCGACGGCCGCCGCGTTGACGAGCGGCCCGACGGCCGCGCCGTCGAGGCCGGGGCCGACGTCGAGGGCGCCCATCCGCGCGGCGAGCCGCTCGGCGAACTCCTCGGCGACCGGCGCCTCGACGTAGAAGCGGTTGGCGGCGGTGCAGGCCTCGCCGATGTTGCGCATCTTGGCGACCATCGCCCCGTCGACGGCGGCGTCGAGGTCGGCGTCGGCGAAGACGAGGAACGGCGCGTTGCCGCCCAGCTCCATCGACGTGTTGACGACGCGGTCGGCGGCGGCGCGCAGCAGCAGGCGGCCGATCTCGGTGGAACCGGTGAACGACAGCTTGCGCACCGCGTCGTGGCCGAGCAGCGCGGCGGCGACGTCGCCGGAGCGGCGGCTCGGGACGACGTTGACGACACCGTCGGGAACGCCGGCCTCGGCGAGGACGTCGGCGACCAGCAGCGCGGTCAGCGGCGTCTCGGACGCCGGCTTGAGCACGACCGTGCAGCCGGCGGCGAGGGCCGGGCCGATCTTGCGCGTCGCCATCGCCGCGGGGAAGTTCCACGGCGTGATCAGCAGGCAGACCCCGACCGGCTGGTGGACGACCAGCATCCGGTTGGCGCCGCTCGGCGCGGTGCCGAAGCTGCCGAGGTTGCGGACCGCCTCCTCGGCGTACCAGCGGAAGAACTCGGCGGCGTAGGCGGTCTCGCCCTCGGCGTCGGCGCGCGGCTTGCCGTTCTCGCGCACGATCAGCTCGGCGATCTCGCCGGCGCGGGCGGTCATCGTCTCGAAGGCCGCGCGCAGGATCTCCGACCGCTCGCGCGGGGCGCGGCCCGCCCAGTCGGCGGCGGCGGCCGCGGCCGCGTCGGCGGCGGCGAGCGCGTCCTGCACGGTGCCGTTGGCGACCTCGGCGATCGTCTCCTCGCTGGCGGGGTCGGCGACCGCGAAGCTGCCGCCGTCGGAGGCGTCGACGGTCCGCCCGCCGATCCGCAGCCCGCCGGCGGGCACGGCGGCGCTCACCGGACCACCCCGTCGGGCGCGATCGGCGCGCCGTCGTCGCCGCGCGGGCTGTTGCGGTGCGACTCGATCTCGCGGGTGGTGTCCATCGGCCCGTCGGCGGTCAGGAAGTGGCGCGAGCCGGCGACCATCAGGTCCTCGGCGGGGAAGCGCGAGATCACCTCGCAGCCGTCGGCGGTCACGACCAGCTCCTCCTCGATGCGGGCGGCCTGCCAGCCGTCCGACGCGGGCCAGAACGTCTCCAGGGCGAAGACCATCCCCTCCTCGATCGGCTCGGGATTGTCGAGCGACACCAGCCGCGAGATGATCGGCTTCTCCCAGATCGAGAGGCCGAGCCCGTGGCCGAACTGCAGCGCGAAGGCGGCCTCCTCGTTGGGGAAGCCGAACTCCTCGGCGCGCGGCCAGACCGACACGACGTCGGCGGTGCTGACGCCGGGCTTGATCAGGTCGATCGCGGCGTCGAGGTAGTAGCGGCAGCGCTTGTAGGCGTCGACGAGGCCGCGCGAGGCGCTGCCGATCGCGAATGTGCGGTAGTAGCAGGTGCGGTAGCCGAGGTAGGAGTGCAGGATGTCGAAGTAGGCCGGGTCGCCGGGCCGCAGCGCGCGGTCGGTGAAGACGTGCGGGTGCGGGTTGGCGCGCTCGCCGGAGATCGCGTTGACGCCCTCGACGTGCTCGGAGCCCATGTCGTAGAGCGACTTGGAGACCAGCCCGACGCACTCGTTCTCGCGCATGCCGGGGCGCAGCGCGCGGTAGAGGTCGTCGTAGGCGGCGTCGACCATCATCGCGGCGGTGTCGAGCAGCGTGATCTCGTCGCGCGTCTTGATCACGCGCGCGTCCTGCATCAGCTGCTGGCCGTCGGCGACCTCGAGGCCGGCCCGCTGGAGGGCGAACATCACGCTCGGCTCGACGACGTCGACGCCGACCGGGCTGTCGAGCAGGCCCTGCTCGGCGAGCACCGCGTGGACCTTGGCGGCGACGTCCTCGGCGCGTCCGGCCGACGGCGGCATCGCGCCGCGCATCGTCGAGATGCCGGCCGGGCTGCGGCCGTCCAGCCACGGGCAGTGGAGGTCGTGGTGGCGGGCCGCCGAGCCGAAGTCCCAGACGATCGGCTCGCCGCCGCGCGGCAGCAGGCAGAAGCGCGCGAGCTTGTCGATCGCCCACGTCCCGATGTGGGTCGCGGTGATGTAGCGGATGTTGTTCATGTCGAAGCAGAGCAGGGCGCCCATGTCGGACGCCTCCAGCATCTGCCGCGCGCGGGCGAGCCGCTCGGCGCGGAGCCGCTCCATGTCGGCGCGCTGCTCCCAGTCGACGGCCTGCAGGCCGTAGGTGGCGCTCATCGTGCTCCTTCCGGTCCAGTCACGCGCGCGCGGGGGCCTTTACCCGCGCGCGGATCTCGTCAGCGAGGCGCTCGGCGCTCGGCAGGAAGTCGTCCTCGAGCGTCGGGCTGTAGGGAATCGGCAGCTCGCCGCTGGCGATCACCCAGCTGTCGTCGATGTCCTCGAGGCCGCGCTCGGCGACGGCGCCGAGCAGGCCGCGCGCCCAGCCGCCGAGCTCGGGCCCCTCGTCGTACATCACGACGCGGTTGGTCTTGGCGACCGACTCGAGCACCGTCCGCTCGTCGATGGGGCGGAGCGTGCGCAGGTCGATCACCTCGGCCTCGATCCCGTCGCCGGCGAGCGTCTCGGCGGCGGCGAGCGCGTCGTGGACGCCGCGCATCGCGGCGACGATCGTGATGTCGGAGCCCTCGCGGACGACGTTGGCCTCGCCGATCGGCACGGTGCCGTCGCCCTCGGGGCCCGAGATCGAGTAGAGCCGCTTGTGCTCGAGCACGACAACCGGGTTGTCATCCCGGATCGCGGACTTCAGCAGGCCCTTGGCGTCGGCCGGGGTCGACGGCGCGACGATCTTGATGCCGGGCACGCCGAGCAGCCACGGCGTCGGGGTCTGGGAGTGGATCGCGCCGAAGCGGCCGCCGGCGCCGACCGCGCAGCGCACGGTCAGCGGCACCGGGGCCTGCTCGTTCGAGATGTACCAGAACTTCGCCGCCTGGTTGACGAGGCTGTCCATGGCGAGGATCAGGAAGTCGCCGAACATCACCTCGAAGACGGGCCGCTTGCCGACGACGGCGCTGCCGAACGCGGCGCCGGCGAGCGCCAGCTCGGAGATCGGGGTGTCGAAGACCCGGCCGGGGCCGAAGCGCTCGTAGAGGCCGGGGGTGACGGCGAACACCCCGCCGGCGGCGGCCACGTCCTCGCCGAAGAACAGGACGCGCTCGTCGCGCTCCAGCTCCTCCTCGAGCGCGGCGCAGATCGCCTTGCGGAAGGTCGTGTCGCTCATGGCGCGTACTCCGTGGCACGGTCGACGGCAGGGTCGGGGAACGGCGCCGCCAGCGCCCGCTCGACGGCTGCGGTCAGCTCGCCGCCGACCTCGGCGTCGATCGCGTCGGCGCGCTCGTCGTCGGCGAGCGTCGCGCGCAGCTGGTCGATCGGGTCGCGCGCCAGCCACGCCTCGACCTCCTCCGGCGGCCGGTAGCGACCGGCGTCGGACTTCGAGTGGCCGAGGTGGCGGTAGGTGAGCGCCTCGATGAACTGCGGTCCCTCCCCCGCCCGCATCCGCGCGACGGCGGCCCGCGCGGCGGCGGCGACGACCTCCCAGCGGTTGCCGTCGACGCGCGCGGCGGGAATGTCGAAGACGCGCGCGCGGCCGGCGATGTCGGCGCCGGCGGTCGACTGCGCGAGCGGCGTGAACTCGCCGTAGAGGTTGTTCTCGCAGACGAACAGGACCGGCAGCTCGAGCACCTTGGCGAAGTTCAGGCACTCGTGGAAGTAGGCCTGGTTGGTGGCGCCGTCGCCGAAGAAGGCGACGGCCACGCGGTCGCCGCCGCGGCAGCCGAGCGCGGCCCCGGTGGCGGCGGCGATGCTCCCGCCGACGATCCCGAAGCAGCCGACCAGGCCGTGGTCGAGGTCGACGATGTTCATCGAGCCGGCGCGGCCGCCGCAGGTGCCGGTGCGCCGGCCGAGCAGCTCGGCGGCGAGCGCCTCGGGGTCGCTGCCCTGCGCGAGCGCGGCGCCGTGGCCGCGGTAGGTCGCGGCGACCCAGTCGCCGGCCTCGAGCGCGGAGCAGACGCCGGCCGAGACGGCCTCCTGGCCGATGTAGAGGTGGACGGTGCCGTGGATCTCGCCGCGCAGGAACAGCCGCTGCATCTCCTCCTCGAAGCGGCGCAGCAGCAGCATCGTGCGCAGGCCGCCGGCGAGCTCGTCGGCGGTCGGCTGCCAGTCGCCGGCGACGGCGTCGACGGTGGTCGCGGTCTCGACCGCGCTCATCGGGCGGCCTCCAGCGGCTCGCCGAGCCCGTCGCCGACGCCGGCGTCCTCGGAGGCGATCTCGTAGCCGGAGGCGCGCGCCTGCATCTCGACCAGCGCCGCGAAGTCGACGTCGTCGTAGCCGAGGCCGACGAGCTGCTGGACCAGCTCGCGCGTGGCGGCCAGCAACGGCATCGGGACGTCGGTCGCGCGGGCGTTGTCGAGCCCGAGGTCGAGGTCCTTGAGCAGCAGCCGCGGCGTGAAGGTGACCGAGAAGTCGAGGTCGACGTAGGCGGGCGTCTTGTAGCGCGTGAAGGTCGAGCCCATGACGCTGTCGTTGAGAAACGCCATCAGGTCGGCGCGCCTGACGCCGCCCTTCTCGGCGAGCACGGCGATCTCGGCCAGGCACTGGGAGACCACGCCGAGCATCACGTTGTGGCAGATCTTCACCAGCCGGGCGCGCTCGCCCTCGCCGACGTAGGTCGCGCTGGCGCCGAGGAGCTCGAGGTAGGGCCGCGCCAGCTCCCAGGCGGCCTCGGGACCGGAGACGCAGATCGTCAGGCCGCCGGTCTCGGCGACGCGCGGGTTGCCGCTGACCGGCGCGGCGAGCATGTCGACCCCGGCCGCGGCCGCGATCGCGCGCACCTCCGCGCCGCCGTCGGGCGACGCGGTGGTGTGGTCGACGATCACCCGCGGACGGGCGGCGCCGGAGAGGATCCCGCGCTCGCCGGCGACGACCTCGTGGACGTCGGCGGGACCCATGACCATCGTGAAGACGATGTCGCGGTCGGCGAGCTCGCGCGGGGAGTCGACGAGCTCGGCACCGAGCTCGGCGAGCGGCTCGGCCTTCGAGCGCGTGCGGTTGTAGACCGCGACGTCGTGGCCGGCGGCGAGCAGGCGGGCGGCCAGCGCCGAGCCCATCCGCCCGGCGCCGATCCAGCCGATCCGGAGCGAGTCGCTCACGAGGGCGCGTCCTCGCCGAGCAGCGAGCGCACCAGCGCCAGCGACGCCTCGGAGCTGCCGGCGCCCTCGACGGTGCCGTAGAGCAGCCGCGCGAGCTGGGACAGCAGGTACGGGTGGACGCCGATGTCGTAGAGCGCCTTGAAGTCGCGCTCCTCGATCGCCGTGCGCTCCTGCGGCAGCAGCTCGAACTGGTCGAGCACGGCGCCGGGGTCCTGCTCGAACCGCTGGCGCAGCTCGACGTTCCACTTCATCTGCTGGACGAAGTCGTGCGTCGCCAGCTCGCGGTTGAAGTTCTCGATCGCCATCTTCCTATCCCCTTCCTCGTCAGACCGTCCAGCGGACGGCGCCGACGCCACAGCGCCACTCGGGCACCTCGGCGTAGGTCAGGACCTCGCATGGGCGCTCGCCGATCGAGCCCATCGCGACCAGCCAGGAGAGCAGCTCGGCGGTGCCGCCGATGCCGGCCTCCTCCATCCGCTCGAAGGTCGCCTCGCGCAGCACCTTGTCGTGGTCGCCCTCGGCGAGCAGGTCGAGGAACCAGCGGTCGAAGTCGCCGTCGATCGCCAGGTAGCGCTTGCCGCCGGGCTCGTGGCTGAGCCCGCCGGAGCCGAGCACGCCGATCCGCAGGCCGTCGGGCAGGGCGCGCAGCGCCTCGCCGAGCTGCTCGCCGAGCTTGTAGGAGGCGCGCTCGTCCGGCACCGGCGGCACGGTGCAGTTCTGGATCACCGGCAGGACGGCGACGCCCATGTCCTTGAAGCCGGTGAGCGTGACCGGGACCGAGATGTTGTCGTCGAAGCGCAGCGGCTCGTCCCAGCGCACGACGTTCGCGCCGGCACCCTGCAGGTGGCCGTAGACGGCCTCGGCGAGGTCGGGCCGGCCGGGCATCGAGTAGTCCTCGACGGCGAGCCAGGGCTTGAACCAGGTGTCCGGGCCGGAGTGCTCGTCGATCATCCCGAAGACGAAGTCGGGGTAGTCGGTGACCGGGAAGTTCGCCAGGTGGTCGTTGGCGATGATCACCAGCAGGTCGAGATTGGCGTCGCGGATGTCGCTGCCGACCGTGGCGTAGGCCTCGCGCACGTTGCGCTGACTCTCCTCGTCCGCCTTGTCGAACCAGCCTGTCAGTCCGGGCGCGTGACTCACCGCCGCGGCGAAGACGATGTCTGCCATCAGATCGGTCCTTTCACGGGTCTTGGTCGTGGGAACGGGTTGGTCAGCTCGCGGCGGGGGACGCGACGAACGAGACGGGCGCGGCGGGCGGGGGGCCGACCTCGAGCCGCCAGGAGACGAAGTCGCGGAAGGCGGTCATGAACGTCTCGACGAGCGCCCGGGTCGGCTCGTCGACGAGCCGACCGTCGCCGTCGAAGCGCTCCCAGGCCTTCTGCACGAAGACCTCGGGGCGCAGCATCGGCTGGCTGTCGGTGAAGTGGCAGAGCGCGCGCAGGCCCTGCTGGGCGCGGACGGTCCCCATCAGGCCGGCCGAGGCGCCCATCATCCCGACGGCCTTGTGGCGCAGCGGGCTCGCGTAGGGGCTCTCGCCCGCGCAGGAGACCCAGTCGAGCGCGTTCTTGAGCACGCCGGGGAGGCCGAAGTTGTACTCGGGGGTTGCGATCAGCACGCCGTCGGTGCGGTCGATCCGCGCGGCGAGGTCGGCGACCGCGTCGGGGAGCCCCTGCTGGCGGACGTCGTCGTCGAAGGGGGGGATCGCGCGCAGTCCGTCGTAGCGGTCGAACTCGAGGTCCGCGGGCGCGAGCTCGAGCGCCGTGCGCAGCAGCGCGGCGTTGAAGGAGCCCCTGCGCAGGCTGCCACAGATCGCGACGATCGACAGCGCGCGGGACGGCTCGGCGGGCGCTCCGCCGGCCGCCTCGCCGGTTGACTGGTCACCCATGCGGCGAGTGTACTGCAAACGATTGCTAAGATCCACCGCGATGCCGTCGCCCAGGGTCCACGACCTCCCCGCGACCGACGCGACGACGGTCGTCGGCGTCATCGACGCGGCGACCCCGCCGGTGCTCGCGATCGAGTCCGGCGACGAGCTGCGGATCGAGACCCGCCACCTCTGGGGCGGCGAGATCGTCGACGGCACCACCGTCGCCGACCTCGTCCGGATGCGGGACGCCCACATGGGCGCCGGCGCCCTGGGACCGCACACGATCACCGGCCCGGTCGAGGTGATCGGGGCCCGCCCGGGCGACGCCCTGCACGTCGAGATGCTCGAGCTGGCCCACGGCCCGCACGGCTACAACCTGATCCTCCCCGGCGCGATCGCCACCGGGGTGCTCGCCGAGCGGCTGCCCGAGCCGTCGATGACCCACTACGACCTCACCGGCGGTCGGGTCGAGCTGGCCCCCGGCCTCGACGTCGAGCTGGCGCCGTTCCTCGGCATCCTCGGCGTCGCGCCCGCCGTCGACGGCCCGCTGACCACCTTCGAGCCCGGCCCGTTCGGCGGCAACATCGACCTGCGCGACCTCGTCGAGGGGACCACGCTGGTGCTGCCCGTCTTCCGGCCCGGCGCCGGCTTCTACACCGGGGACGCGCACGCGCTCCAGGGCGACGGCGAGGTCGACCAGACCGCGCTCGAGACAACGATGGACGCCCGCCTGCGGCTGACGCTCGAGCCGGGCGCCGGGATCGAGCTGCCGCGCGCGCTGACCGCCGACCACGTCATCCCGCTCGCCTTCGACCGCGACCTCGACGAGGCCGCCCGCGCCGCGGTCTCCGAGGCCGTCGACATCATCGCCGCCGCCCGCGGGATCGCCGCCGCCGAGGCCTACCGCCTCTGCTCGATCTGCGTCGACGTCGGCATCACCCAGCTCGTCAACGGGGTCAAGGGCGCCCACGCCCGCATCCCCCGCGAGCTGCTGGCGTAGCCGAGTCCTACCCTGATCGTCCGACGAAGTGCGCCGATGCGGCGCGGAACCTCGGCCGATCCCGCACGGCGGCGGATCGGCCGAGGAAACGGCTAGCCGAGCCGGGCGATCGGGATCTCGCGCTGCTCGGCCGACTCGAGGTCGACCTCGGGCGTGCCGTAGGCGTGGAAGCTCGCGGGCATCCGCAGCCCCCACGCCTGCCCGTCGCGGCGGTCGGCCTCGGTCCAGGTGACCGTCTTCCAGTCGGGCTCGAAGATCAGGTAGCCCTGCGTGACCAGCTCGATCCGGTTTCCACCCGGCTCGTAGACGTACATGAAGTACTGGTGGCTGATCTTGTGCTTGCCGGGTCCGGTCTCGATGAAGATCCCGTTCTCGGCCATGATGTCGGCCGCGCGCAGGACGTCCTCGCGGTTGTCGCAGAGCCAGCCGACGTGGTGGAGCCGGCCGCGCGCGCCGACCACCGCGTCGAGCGAGACCGCGATCTCGTGCACGATCGGCGAGACGCTGTTCCACGAGCTGATCTCGCGCCCGTCGTCGAGCACGATGTTCTCGCGCAGCTTGAAGCCGAGCTCGTCGGCCAGGAAGCCGCGGTTGGCGGGCACGTCGTCGGTGAGCACGTGCAGGTGGTCGAGCTTGCGGATCCCCGCGCCGTGGCTCGGCATCCGCTGCGGCATGTTCTTGTAGTAGGGCTTGAGCTCGGGGTCGGCCTCGTACAGCTCGCGGTCCCAATAAACCTCCATCAGGTGCCCGGCCGGCATCCGGAACTGGTAGGCGGGGCCGTGGCCGACGTCGCCCTCGATCCAGCCGATGCCCTGCCCGGTCGCCTCGAGCGCCTTCGCCCGGCGCTCGAGCGCGTCGGCGCTCATCGCCCGCCAGCCGATGTGGCGGATGCCGGCCTCCGGTGCCGCGGTCAGCTTCAGCGTCGTGAGGTCGTGCTCGGCCCAGACGCGCAGGTAGACCGAGTCGCCGTCGCGCGCGACCTCGCTCATCCCCATCAGCTCCTTGAAGAACCAGAGGCTCTCCTCGATCTTCGGGGTGCCCAGCTCGACGTGGCCGAGGTAGGCGATCTCCTGGTGCTCGATCACTTGCCCTCTCCGGCCAGCGCCACGCACTCGACCTCGACGAGCACGCCCTCTCGCGGCGGCGACGCCTGGACGGTCGTGCGCGCCGGGAACTGCGGGCACTCCTCGAAGAACGCACGGTAGACCGCGTTGAACTTCGGGAAGTTCTCCATGTCCTTGACGTAGCAGTTGCACTTGACGATCCGGTCCTTGGAGGAGCCGGCCGCCTCGACCACGCGGAGCATGTTCTCCAGCGTGAGCTGGGCCTGCTCCTCGAAGTCCTCGGTGGCGATCGTGTGCGTCTTGGGGTCGAGCGGTCCCTGGCCCGAGCAGTAGACGAAGCCGTTGGCGACGATCGCCTGCGACAGCGGCGCCTTGGTGTTGCCGGAGAAGCCGACGAGCGGCGCGTCGTCGGTGCTGACGGCGTTCACTTCCATGGTCATGCGCTCCTTGGGGTCTCTGGGACTGGGATGCCGAACAGGTCGATCGCGTTTGCGCCGAGCACCCGCTCGGTGCCGGCGGCGTCGAGGCCGAGGCTCTCGGGGGCCGCGAACGGCCGGTGGTCGCTCATCGCGAACGGGCAGTCGCTGCCGGCCATGACGCGGTCGTCGCCGACCAGGTCGAGCAGGTAGCGGGTCGGGGCGTCGTCGAAGAGGACGGTGTCGTAGGCGAACCAGCGCAGGTGGTCGGCGGGCGGGGCGCCGGCGCGGTCGCGCAGCGTCGGCCAACGACGGAAGCCGGCGTCGATGCGCGCGTACTGGTACGGGAAGAAGCCGCCGCCGTGGACGAGCACGACGTCGAGGTCGCCGAAGCGGTCGGGCACCTCGGCGCCTAGCAGCGAGCCGACCGCAAGCGTCGTCTCGAACGGGTTGCCGACGAGGTTGACGAGGAAGAAGCGGTCCATCCGCGGCGGCGGCGAGAAGTTGCCCGGGTGGAGCACCAGCGGCGCCCCGGCCCGCTCGGCGGCGCCCCAGAGCGCGTCGAGGTCGGACCGCGCGAGCGTGCCCTCGGCCGTGTTGGCGGCGAGCATCCCGCCCGCGGCGCCCAGCTCGAGCGCCTCGGCGAGCACGTCGGCGGCCGCCCCGCCGTCGAGGTCGGGCAGCGCGGCGAGGAAGTGCGCGTCGGCGCGGCCGGCGACCGTGGTCGCGAGGTGGCGGTTGACCACGCGGCAGAGCGCCGCCTGGGTCGGCGCGTCGACCGGCGCGGCGATCATGTCGATCCACGGGCCGAGCAGCGTCACGTCGACGCCGCGCTCGCACTGGCGCTCGCGGTGGACGTCGGCGTCACGCAGGTTCAGCGGCGCGCCGCGGCCGGTGGCGCCGTTGCGCGCGGCGACGGTCAGCGCGATCTCGCCGCGGCCCGGGTCCTCGCTCGCCGTCAGGCCGGTCGGCAGCTCCGCGAAGAGCCCCGTCGGCATCAGGTGGGCGTGGACGTCGACGCGCGGCGCCATCTCACATGCCGTCGAGCTCGACCGTGACCGTCTTCGCCTCGGTGAAGAAGTCGCGCGAGTGGACGCCGCCCTCGCGGCCCACGCCCGACAGCTTCGCCCCGCCGAACGGGGTGCGCAGATCGCGCACGAAGAAGCAGTTGACCCACACCAGCCCGGCGCGGACCGAGGCCGCGACGCGGTGGGCGCGCGAGAGGTTGGTCGTCCAGACCATCGCCGCGAGCCCGTACGGGGTGTCGTTGGCGCGCTCGAGCGCCTCGGCCTCGCCGTCGAACGGGCTGACCACCAGCGCGGGCCCGAAGATCTCGTCGCGCACGCAGCGGTGGTCGGCGGGCAGGCCCTCGATGATCGTCGGCTCGACGTAGAAGCCGTCGGCGAGCGCGGGGTCGGACGGGACGCCGCCGCCGAGGCGGACGGCGCCGTCCGCGGTCCCGGACTCGAGGAAGCCGACGACGCGGTCGCGGTGCTCGGCGGTGACCATCGGGCCGATCTGGGTGGCGGGATCGAGCGGGTCGCCGATCGGCAGCGCCTTCGCGCCGGCGATCAGCCGCTCCATGAACTCGTCGTAGATCGGCCGCTCGAGCAGCAGCCGCGAGCCGGCGAGGCAGACCTCGCCCTGGTTCTTGAAGATGCCCTTCAGCGTGCCGGCGACCGCCAGGTCGAGGTCGGCGTCGGCGAAGACGATGTTCGGCGACTTGCCGCCCAGCTCGAGCGACAGCCCCTTCAGCGTCGGCGCCGCGTTGGCCATGATCGCCTTGCCGGTCGTCGACTCGCCGGTGAAGGTGACGAGGTCGACGTCGGGGCTCGCGACGAGGTACTCGCCGGCCGCGTCGGGGCCGAAGCCCTGGACCACGTTGAGCACGCCCGGCGGCAGCACCTCGGCGGCCAGCTCGCCGAGCATCGTCGCGGTGACCGGCGACTGCTCGGCGGGCTTGAGGATCGCCGTGTTGCCGAACGCGAGCGCCGGCGCGATCTTCCACGAGCCGAGCATCAGCGGGAAGTTCCAGGGCGAGATCGCGGTGACGACGCCCTTGGGCTCGTAGCGACTGTAGGTGAGGTGCTTGGTGGCGGGGAAGACCTCGGCCTCCGACATCCGCAGCCAGTCGGCGAAGAAGCGCAGGTTGCGCTCGACGCGCGGCAGGTCGAAGGTGCGCGACTCGGTGATCGGCTTGCCCATGTCGCGCGTCTCGGCCTGGGCGATCTCCTCGCGCCGGTCGTGGACGGCGTCGGCGAGGGCGTGCATCAGCTTGCCGCGCTCGTCGGCGGACATTCGCGGCCACGGCCCCTCGTCGAACGCGCGGCGGGCGGCGGCGACGGCGCGGCGGACGTCCTCGGCCCCGCCCTCGGCGACCCGCGCCCAGACGCGGCCGGTGTGCGGGTCGACGCTCTCGAAGGTGCGGCCGTCGGCGGACGGGACGGCCTCGCCGTCGATGACGTGCAGCACGTCGCGGCCGAAGTCGCGGTGCTCGAGCCGCTGCTGGTCGGCGGTCTGGGTCATCGGTCCTCCATCTCGCTCTTCGGCACTCCCCCGACGCCCCAGTGCTCGGCCGGGACCTCGGAGAGGATCACCCGCACCGACGCGCGCGGCGCGCCCGTCGTCTCGACGACGGCGTCGGTCAGGCGGGCGATCAGCTCGCTCTTGACCGCCGTGTCGCGGCCCTCGATCAGGGTGACCTGGACGAGCGGCATCAGGCCGCCGCCGTCACGGTGCCGAGGCCGTCGAACTCCGCGCTGACCGTCTGCCCGGCGCCGATCGCGACGGCGTCGGTGAGCGCCCCGGAGAGGATCAGCGAGCCGGCGGGGAGGGTCCTGCCCTGCTCGGCGAGGCGGTTGGCCAGCCACGCCACGGCGGCCGCCGGGTGCTCCATCACGGCGGCGCCCGCGGCGGTGGCGACGAGCTCGCCGTCGCGGCGCAGGACGCAGCCGAGCAGGCGCAGGTCGCCGACGTCGGCGGGCGCGGCGGCGACCGGGCCGACGATCAGGCTCGCGGCGCTGGCGCTCGCGTTGTCGGCGACGACATCGGGGAGGCGGAAGTCGAAGTCGCGGTAGCGCGAGTCGATCACCTCGAGCGCGCCGAAGACGGCCTCGGTCGCTGCCAGCACCTCGACGACGGTCGTCGGCCCGGCCAGCTCCTCGCCGAGCAGGAAGGCGATCTCCGGCTCGACGCGCGGATGGATCAGCCGATCCAGCGGCAGCGGCGTCGCGGCCTCGTGGACCATCGCGTCGGTGAGCCAGCCGTAGAGCGGGTCGTCGACGCTCATCTGGCGCTGCTTGGCGCGGCTGGTGAGGCCGAGCTTGGCGCCGACGATCCGCTCGCCGGCGGCGAGCCGGCGCTCGATCCCCCGCCACTGGACGTCGTAGGCCTGCTCGATCGTCAGGTCGGGCTCGGTCGCGGTGAACCGCTCGATGTCGGTCACCTGCTCGACGGCGGCGGCGAGCCGGTCGGCGATCGCGTCGAGGTCAGGCACTGGCGGCCTCCCTTGCGGCGGCCATCTCGGCGGCCACCTCGATGATCAGGTCCTCCTGCCCGCCGACGGCCTTGCGCCGGCCGATCTCGAGCAGGATGTCGCTGGCGCGGACGCCGAAGCGCTCCTCGGCGCGGCGCGCGTGCAGCAGGAACGACGAGTAGACGCCCGCGTAGCCGAGCACGAGGCTGTCGCGGTCGACGATCTGCTCGCGCGGCATCAGCGGCGCGACGACGTCCTCGGCGACGTCGGCGATCTTCAGCGGGTCGACGCCGGTCTCGATGCCCATCCGCGCGCAGGCGGCGACGAGGATCTCGGTCGGCGTGTTGCCGGCGCCGGCGCCGAGCCCGCGCGTGCAGGCGTCGATCCAGCGGGCGCCGGCGTCGATCGCGGCGAGCGAGTTGCCGACGCCGAGCGACAGGTTCTGGTGGCCGTGGAAGCCGACGGCGACCTCGTCGGGCAGCGCGTCGCGCAGCGCGCCGACGCGGGCGGCGGCGGTGTCGGGCACCAGCGCCCCGGCGGAGTCGGTGACGTAGACGACCTCGGCGCCGGCCTCGGCCATGATCGCCGCCTGGCGGGCGAGCTCGTCCGGCTCGGTCATGTGGGCCATCATCAGGAAGCCGATCGCGGTCATCCCGAGCTCGCGGGCGAGCCCGAGGTGCTGGATCGAGATGTCGGCCTCGGTGCTGTGGGTGGCGATCCGGACGACCGCGGCGCCGAGCTCGCGGGCCCGCTTGAGGTCGTCCTTGGTGCCGATCCCGGGCAGCAGCAGCACGGCGAGCCGGGCGTCGTCCATCGCCTCGCGGGCGGCGGTCAGCAGCTCGAGCTCGTCGGTGCCGGAGAAGCCGTAGTTGAACGAGGAGCCGGCGAGGCCGTCGCCGTGGGCGACCTCGATCACCGGCACGCCGCAGCCGTCGAGCGCCCCCGCGACCGCGCTGACCTGCTCGCGCGTGTACTGGTGGCGCATCGGGTGGCTGCCGTCGCGCAGCGTCGAGTCGCAGAGCGTGATCGCGGTCACGACGCCACCGCCTCGACCTGGGCGAGCTCCTCGCCGACGCGGACGGCGGCGGCGGTCATGATGTCGAGGTTGCCGGCGTAGGGCGGCAGGTAGTCGCCGGCGCCCTCGACCTCGATGAAGACCGCGACGCGGTCGTCGTCGAAGACCGGCTCGCCGCGCAGGCGGTAGCCGGGAACGTAGCCCTGGACGCGCGCGGCCATCGCCTGGATGCTCTCCGCGATCGCGTCGCGGTCGGCGCCGGGCGTGAGCGCGCAGAACACGGTGTTGCGCATCAGGATCTCCGGCTCGGCGGGGTTGAGGATGATGATCGCCTTGCTGTCGCGGGCGCCGCCGATGTCGGCGACCCCACCGGCGGTCGTACGGGTGAACTCGTCGATGTTCTGGCGCGTGCCGGGGCCGGCGCTGGAGCTGGAGATCGTCGCGACGATCTCGGCGTAGGGCACCTCGGTCGCGGCGCTGACAGCGGCGACGATCGGGATCGTCGCCTGCCCGCCGCAGGTGATCAGGTTGACGTCGGGGGCCGAGCGATGCTCGTCGAGGTTGACGACCGGGACGACGCCGGGGCCGAGCTTGGCGGGCGTCAGGTCGATCGACTGCACGCCGACGGCGGCGAGCTTCTCGGCGTGGACGACGTGGGCGGACGCGGAGGTGGCGTCGAAGGCCATCGCGACCGAGTCGGCGTTGTCGACGAGCCAGTCGATCCCCTCGTGGGAGGTCTCCAGCCCGGCGGCGCGGGCGCGGGCGAGGCCGTCGGACTCCGGGTCGATGCCGACCATCGCGACCGGCTCGAGCCGCTCGGAGCGCGACAGCTTGGCCATCAGGTCGGTGCCGATGTTGCCCGAGCCGACGATCGCGCAGGGGACGCGTTCGCTCATGCCTGTTCCTCCTGGGAGACGAAGCGGACGCCGACCGACCCGAGGTGGGCGAACTCGGCGGTGACGGAGCTGCCGGCCACGACGGGGGCGGCGGCGTGCAGCGCCCCGGCGAGCACGACGTCGCCGGCGCGCAGGCCGTCGCCGTAGGCGCCGAGCGTGTTGGCCAGCCAGGCGAGGCAGCGCACGGGGTTGCCGAGCACGGCGGCGCCGGCGCCGGTCGCGGTGACGGTGCCGTCGATCGTCAGCGCCATGCCGCAGAGGCGGAGGTCGAGCGCGGTCGGCTCGAGCATCCGCCCGCCGAGCACGCAGCGGGCCGAGGAGGCGTTGTCGGCGATCGTGTCGGCGAGGGTGATCTTCCAGTCGGCGACGCGGCTGTCGATGATCTCGATCGCCGGGAGCACGCCCGCGATCGCGCGCAGGGCGGCGGAGACGTCGACGCCTGGCCCGGCGAGGTCGGTGCCGAGCACGAAGGCCAGCTCGGCCTCGACGCGCGGCGCGACCAGCTCACCGACCTCGACGGCGTCGCCGTCGGCGACCATCATGTTGTCGAAGAGGACGCCGTAGTCGGGGCTGTCGACCCCGAGCTGGCGCTGCATCGCGGCCGAGGTCAGCCCGACCTTGCGCCCGACGATCCGCTCGCCGCCGGCGAGCCGGCGGGCGGTGTTCAGCCCCTGGATCGCGTAGGCGTCCTCGATCGTCAGCCCCGGCGCGGTCTCGGTCAGCGCGGCGATCCCGACCCGGGCCTCCTCCGCGTCGAACAGCGCGTTGGCAAGCTCCTGCCGCACCGCGGCCCCAACGGTTGCGTTGTCGTGCTCCATAGCGATGACGCCCAGTATTGCAAACGATTGCTGAAACGTCCACCGCAAACGTCGACCGCGGGTCGACAGCCCGTCGCGACGAGCGGCGGACGCCACCGCGCGCACCCGCCGGCCAGCAGGCGAGAGGCCAGGGAGGCGCTCGCCACCGGCCAACGCGGCTGGTGGCCGCCGCGCCGACGCTAGAGCAGCATCGCGACGCGCTCGTCGACGCCGAGCAGCGCCTTGCCGTAGACCTCGCGCGCGATCCCGTCATTGGAGAGCGCGTGGCGGCTGGCGGTCTCGACATCGCGCCAGATCCGCTCGATGCCCGCCACCTGGGCGAACCCGGACGTGCCGTGGGCGTTCATCAGGACGTCGACCGCCTCGCGGCAGGTCTTGGCGACATAGGCGGTGTCCATCCGGATCCGGCAGCGCTCCATCAGGTCGAGCTGCACGCCGGCGAGCGCCGCCTCGTCGACGACCGTCGCGGCCCGCTCGGCGACGAGCTGGGCGGCGTTGATCATCGCGGCCGCCTCGGCGACCTGGACCTGGAAGCCGACCGAGTCGGTCTGCGCCTTGTAGATCGAGGTGGCGATCGCCCGCTTGGGCGCCTTCTCGATCACGTAGTCGAGCGCCGCCAGCGCCATGCCGACCAGCGGCCCGGTGAGCGCGAAGGTGAGCATGCCGGTGAACGGCGCGCGGTAGAGGACCTCGTCGCGATGCTCGGTGGCGTAGTTGCCCTCGAGCGCGTCGCCGAGCGAGATGACGCGGTGGTCGGGCACGAACGCCTCCTCGACCACGACGGTGTTCGAGGCGGTGGCACGCATGCCGGCGACGTGCCAGGTGTCCCCGACGGTGAAGTCGTCGGAGGGGATCAGCGCCAGGCCCTGGTAGCCGGCTCCGGCGCCGTCGCCGATCGGCACGCCGAGGCTGGCCCATTCGGCGAACTGGGAGCCCGAGGCGTACGGCCACTTGCCGGTCACGATCAGCCCGCCGTCGGCACGGCGGGTCTCGGCCAGCGGCGGGATGATCCCGACCATCCCGGTGTCCGGGCCGTCGGCCCAGACCTCGGCCTGCGCGGCGTCCGGGTAGAGACCGGCCATCCACGAGGCGGTGTTCATGATGCCGACCACCCACGCGGTCGACGCGCAGCCGCGCGCGAGCTCGATCGCGACCCCGAGCAGGGCGCGCCCGTCGGCCTCGTAGCCACCGAGCCGGCGCGGCGCGGTCAGCCGCAGCAGCCCCGCCTCGCGCACCGCCTCGATGACGCCGTCGTCGAGGCGGCGGTCACGGTCGGCCTGCGCCGCCGCCGCGGCGAGCTGCGGACGCAGGGCGGCGGCGCGGGCGATCAGCTCGGCCCGGCGCTCGGCCGGGTCCTCGGCTGTCAGTGGTGGCGGCGTGGCACTCATGCGATCTGCTCCTGAGGTCAATTCTGTGCTTTTAGACGACGAAGCGCCACGACGGTCGAGACCGCCGTGGCGCCCGCGTCCAACTGCTTCGGTACTACCCGTCGCTGGAGTCGCCGCCCGAGCTGTTGGTGAACAGCGGGTCGACCCAGCCCTCGGGGATCCAGTCGCCCGGGCCGTTGGCGATGCCCGGGGTGTCGAGGTTCGCGTCCGCCTCTGCCCACTCGTCGAGGTTCTCGTCGGTGATCAGGACGCTGCGATAGGTGACGGTGTTGATGATCGGACCGTCGCCCGCGAGCATCCGCAGGGTGACCTCGGCGATGGTCTTGCCCATGCCGTCGGCCGACAGACCGGTGCCGAACCCGTCGTAGGTGTCGTTGTTGTTGAGCCAGTAGCCGAGCGAGCCGCGCATCGGCGAGCGGTCGCCGGTCGGCGGGACCGGCCGGCCCGACTCCTCGAAGGCCGCCATGGCGCCGGGCGCCATCGCCGCGATGTCGAGGATGCCGTCGATCGGCGCGGGGTTCGACGCGAGGAACTTCAGCGTCTCGGCCTTGGCGATCGCCGACACGAAGTTGCCGGTGACCTCACCGCCGATCTCGACGTCCGGGCAGTGCGAGAGGACCTCCTCGAAGGCGGCCATGCCGCCGACCTCGGCGCCCGAGCCGGGAACCGCGTGGACGACCAGCACGTTGCCCTCGCCGCCCATGATCCGCACGACGGCCGAAGCTGCGGCGGCCGAGGAGTGGAAGATGTTCGACTGGACGTTGACCACGTACGGGGAGTCGATGTGGTGGGCGCCGACGACGACCGGGATGCCCTGGTCGGCCGCACGCTTGATCTGCCGCTCGAAGGCGTTGGCCTGGATCGGCTGGAGGATGATGATGTCCGGCTTCTTGCGCAGCAGAGCCTCGAACTGCTGGATCTGCGCCGCGACGTCGATCGAGTCGGCGGTCGACTGGAAGATCACGTCGTCGACCATCGGGCTCGCCTTCAGATCCTTCTGGATCTGATCGGTCATCAGCGTCTGGTAGTCGGTGTTCAGCGCCGCCCACTGGATGCCGACCGTGTAGGGCTCGGACCCGCTCGGCGTCCAGTCGGTCCAGGCGCTCCGGCGCACCGGCTCGAAGTACCCGGCGTACTCCTCCTGGACCTCCTCGGGCAGTTCGCCCAGGACGTCGTCCGGGTCCTCGGGCGGCTTGAGCTCGGCGTAGCCACACTCGTTGGCGGCCGGGAACTCCGCCAGCGACAGCTCGCCGCTGTCCGCCGTAGTGGAGCTCGTCGAGGCGCCAGAGCCGCCTCCGTCATCGTCCCCGCCGCACGCGGCGAGGCCAAGCGCAGCCGCTATGAACAGAAGCGGTACAGCCAAGCGTAGCTTCACCTCAGTCTCCTTCAAGGCTCGACAGCAAACGATTGCATAGTCGCACCTGCGTTACGGGGTGTCAAGCCGCGACCACCCGATCCCGGGCGGCGAGGGCCGCTAGGCCTCGCTCAGGCCATAGCGCAGGTAGAGCCGGCGCAGCGGCGCCGGCGCCCACCAGTTCCAGTCGCCGAGCAGCCGCATCAGGGCCGGCACCAGCAGCGCGCGGACGATCGTCGCGTCGATCAGGACCCCGAACGCCATCCCGATCGCGATCTGCTTGACGAAGAAGACCGAGCTGACCGCGAAGGCGAGGAAGACGACCGCGATCGCCAGCGCCGCGACGGTGATCACCCGGCCCGTCTTGGCGATCCCGAGCGCCACCGCCTCCTCGTTGTCGAGGCCGGCGTCGTGGTGCTCCTTGATGCGCGCCATCACGAGCACGGCGTAGTCGGTCGCGAGGCCGAAGATCACCGCGAAGAGGAAGACCAGGCTCGTCGTCTCGACCGCGCTGGGACCGCTGTAGCCGAGCACGCCGTGCAGCAGCCCGTCCTGGAAGGCGAGCACCAGGATGCCGAGCGTCGCCCCGAGCGTCAGCACGTTCATCAGCAGCGTCTTGAGCGGCAGCAGGACCGAGCCGGTGAGCATGAACAGCAGGATCAGCGTGGCCGCCGCTACGAGCGCCACGACCAGCGGCGCGTGCGCGAGCAGGCTCTCCTTCTGGTCGATGAAGCGGGCGGTGTTGCCCGAGACGAGGGTGGTCGCGGCCCCCGGGGGCTCGAGCGCGCGGATCGCCGCGACCGCGTCCTGAGCGGCCCCCTCCAGCGCCGGCCCGGCGAGCGCGAGGTTCGCGTAGGCGAGGTCGCCGCCGTCGGCGCGGGCGAACGGGGCCATCCGGACGACTCCGTCGACGACCTCGACCCGGCGCTGGAACGCCGCCAGCTCGCGCGCGCCGGCCTCGCCGCTGACCACGACCGTGACCGCCTCGACGACGTCGCGCGGATAGTGGGCCTCGAGGTACTCCTTCGCGTCGTAGGACGGCTGGCCGGGCGGGACGGCCTCCGAGCTGGGGCCGGTCAGCGTCGTCCAGAGCAACGGCGAGGCGGCGGCCAGCATGATCGCCGTGCTCGCCAGCGCGGCGGCGACCGGCCGGCGCATCACCCCGCGCGCCAGCCGGTACCAGCCGCCCGATCCGTCCGTCGTCGCCGCCGCGCCGCGGCCGCGGCGGATCGAGAGGGCGTCGATGCGCGTGCCCAGCAGGGACAGCAGCGACGGCACGACGAGGATCGCGATGACCGCCGAGAGGATCCCGACCGCCGCCCCGGCGACGGCCATCGAGTAGAGGAACCGCTGCGGCATGACGATCAGCGCGGCGAGCGCGGCGGCGACCGTGAAGCCGGAGAAGACGGCGGTGCGGCCCGCCGTCAGCACCGTGTTGCGGTGCGCCTCGATCGTCGGGCCGTGACGCGCGAGCTCCTCGCGGTAGCGCGAGACCATCAGCAGCGCGTAGTCGACCGCGAGGCCGAGGCTGAGGCCGGTGGCGATGTTCAGCGCGAACAGCGAGGTGTCGACGAAACCCGCCATCACGCGCAGCACGAGCAGCGTGCCGACGATCGAGAGCACGCCGATCGCCAGCGGGATCGCCGCGGCGACCACGCCGCGGAAGACGACGAGCAGCAGCAGGGCGAGGATCGGGAAGGCGATCAGCTCGGAGGTGAGCAGGTCGGCGCGGGTCTGGTCGTTGGTCTCGTTGAAGCCGGGGGCGAAGCCGCCGACGGCGACGTCGAGATCGCTGGCCGCGGCGATCGGCTGGACTCCCTCCGCGGCGACGCCGCCGGCATCCTCGACGTCGACGGTGTCGAGGTGGGCGGTGACGACCAGCGAGCGGCCGTCCTCGGCGATCAGCGCGGCGCCGGCGCGGCGGTCCTCGAGCGGGTTGACGACCCGGCCCACGTGCTCGACCTCGGCGGCGCCGGCCGCGAGCCTGGCGACCTCGCTGCGCACCTCCGGCGCACGCACGTCGAGGCGTCCGCCGTCCGGGTCGGTCACGACGAGCGCGATCGCCGGGTTCGGGTCGAAGCCGAGCCGCTCGCCGAGCAGCGCGGTGGCGCGCTCGCTCTCGGAGGAGCTGTCGGTGAAGCCGGCCGCCTTGAGGTGGTGCTCGACGTCGCGGCCGAAGGCGATCGCGAGCACCGCGACGAGGCCGACGAGGCCGAGGACGAGCTTGGGGCGGCGCCAGGTGATGTCGGCGATCCGGGCGAGCATGGCGCCGGACGGTACCAAAGTGAGTTCCAAAATGGAACTCATAAGTTTGGATCGGGAACCCGCTCGCTAGGATCGGAGGGGTGACACGGCCGCAACTGGACGAGATGAACTGCGCGATCGCCCGCACCCTCGACGTGATCGGCGACCGCTGGACCGGCCTGATCCTGCGCGACGTGTCGCTCGGAATCACCCGCTTCGACGCGATCCAGCGCGACCTCGGGATCTCCCGCCGGGTGCTCAGCGAGCGGCTCGCCACGATGGTCGACCACGGCATCCTCCAGCGCGTCGCCTACCAGACCGCCCCCGCCCGCTACGACTACTTCCCGACCGAGAAGGGCGCCGACCTCGGCCTCGTCCTGCTCGCGATGCAGGCCTGGGGCAACCGCTGGCTCTTCGACGACGAGGAGGTCCCGCTGCTGCTACGCCACGCCTCATGCGGCAACGAGGTCAGCCCGCAGATCGCCTGCCCGGAGTGCGGCGAGGAGCTGCGCCCCCAGGACATCGTCCCCGTGCCCGGCCCCGGCGGCGTCGACGACAGCGCCGAGCTGACCGCCGCGCTCGAGCGCTGGAGCCAGCCGGGCGGCTAGGCGCCGCCGGCGGCGGTGGGAGCGGTGGGGTCGCCGCCCTCGTCGCCGGGGTGCTCGCGAGCGATGAAGTCCTCGATGTCGGACCAGCGGTCGGTCGCGCGCTCGGCGATCGCGAGCAGATCGGACATCGTCGCGATCTCCTCGACCTGCTCCTTGAGGAACCACTGGACGAACTGCTCGCTGACGTAGTCGTTGGCCTCGCGGGCGATCGCGGCGAGGCCGGAGATCTGGTCGGTGACCCGCTTCTCCTGCTCGAGCGCGAGCGCGATCGGGGCGACGACATCGTCGAAGTCGGTCCGCGGCGCCTCGACGCCCGGGATCGTCGGCGTCTCACCCGCGTCGAGCAGGTACTGGACCATCATCATCGCGTGGCCGCGCTCCTCGAGCGCCTGGCGGTAGAAGAAGCTCGCGAGCTGCGGCAACGTGAGCGAGTCGTAGTAGACCGCGACGGCTACGTACTGCTGGTGAGCGGCGTACTCCCGCCCGATCTGCTCGTTGAGCTCCGACACGAACTGCTCAGCCGGCATCTCGCGCCCCTTTCGTTCGGTGACCTGCGACTCGCGCGACGCTACCGCAGAGCCCGGATTCGGTCGCCCTTCGTCGCCGTTAGGTCGGCCTTCCCCGCAAGGTAGTTGGCCAACCTGGCCAACTACGCTGATATGCTGTGCCGATGCGCTCTTACAGCATCGGCGAGGCCAAGACGAACCTGTCGCAGCTGATCGCGGCCGCCGAGCGCGGCGAGCCCGTGGAGATCCGGCGCGGCAGGACACCGGTGGCCAGGCTGGTTCCGGTGGCTCCGGCGAGCAAGCCGGTACGCAAGCCGGGCGCGCTCAAGGGAAAGATCAAGGTCGCCGACGACTTCGACTCCTGGCCCGACGACATCGCCAAGGCGCTCGGCATCGTCGACTGACGTGCGGCTGCTCGTCGACACCCACGCGCTGCTCTGGTGGGCGACGGCGGACCGACGCCTGTCCAAGCCCGCGCGCGCGGCGATCGCCTCGGCGGGGGAGCCGCTCATCGGAGCAGGCACCATGTTCGAGATGGCCGTCAAGGCCTCGGTCGGAAAGCTCGAGCTGCCGCCGGACTGGACGGTGGAGCTGCTCGACCGTGAGCGCTTCGCGATCCTCCCGATCCTCCCGCTGCACGCCCACACGCTGGCGACGCTCGCCTTCGTCAGCGTGAACGGCAGCGAGCTGCGCGATCCGTTCGACAGGCTGCTGGTCGCCCAGGCCGACGCCGAGGACGTCCCCGTGGTCACGCGCGACCCGGCGATCGCCGCCCACGGCGTGCCGACGATCTGGTAGCGGCCTCAGCCGCCGGAGAAGCGGAAGCCGGTGGCCGCGACCGGGAGGTCGATCGGGCTCTCCGGCAGGCCAGGCGGAACCTCGGGGTTGTTGAACTCGCGCGGGGCGGTGTCGTTGGGGGTGTCGGGGTGCATCAGCGCGGCCAGCAGCTGGATGTGGTCGCGGCCGACGCCGAGCTCGGTCTGGCCGCCGCCGTAGGCGCCGATGCCCTCCGCCTCGCAGTGGTCGTAGGCGGCGAACAGCCGCTCGAGGGGGCCGAAGCGCGACGGCTTGACGTTGACCGTGCGCGGCTTGAACGGCAGCGCCTCGATGTCGGCGACCGAGTGGATCGGCGCATCCCAGGTGATCCGGTCGCGGTGGGGCTCGAGCACCGCCATCGCCTCCGGGCTGTCGAGGTCGGGGTCCTCGAGCCACGCGTCGGGGAACGCCTCGGCGACGCGGCGGTAGAGCTCGGGGTCGGTCTCCACGTCGACCGGGGTGCCCTTGTAGCGGCCCTTGAGGTCGAGCGAGTCGACGGCGCCGGTGTCGACCAGGGTGGCGATCAGCTCGTCGTCCCAGCTTGCGGTCGGGTCGAGCTTGAAGCGCGTCGACGGGTACAGCTCGAGCACGCGCAGCAGCCGGTCGGGCCGGTCGGGGCCGTCGCTGCCCATCGGGGCGAGGCGCATCGAGACCACGTAGTTCAGCGGCCGCGGGGTGCGGCCGAGCACGTCGCCGAGCGACCGGCCGGCCTGGCGCAGCGCGAGGTCGAGCGCCGCCGACTCGAACGCCCAGCGGCGGTAGTCGCGGTAGTCCTCGCGCTCGGGGGCGCCCGCCTCGAAGAGGTCGAGCCCGTCCAGCAGCGCCGAGAACGAGCCGAGCGTGTGCTCGCCGGCGAGCGGCTGGACCGGGCCCGCGTCCTGCAGCCGGCCGTGGTCGTCGGGGTCGTAGGTGACGTCCTCGCCGCGGCCCTCCTCGCCGGCCCCGCGCAGCACGATCTCGGTCGAGCGGCGCTCGAACTCCGGCGAGAGCTGGAGTCGCAGACCCTCCAGCGCGTACTGCTCGATCGTCAGGGGCAGGTCGCGCAGGAGATCGTAGGTCGCCATGGCGGCAATCCTATTCGCGGCGTCCAGCCGGACCGGGCGGCTCAGCGGGCGGGGACGGCGAGCACGGGCAGCTCGGCGAGGTGGAGCAGCTTGTGCGGGACCGAGCCGAGGATGGCGCCCTTGATCGGGCTGTCGCCGTAGCTGCCGACCACGATCATCCTGGCGTCGCGCTCGGCGGCGAGCTCGAGCAGGGCGTCGACCGGGCGGGCGTCGACGAGCGCGAGCTCGGCCGCGACCCCGGCCGCGGTGGCGCGCGCGAGGGCGTGGTCGACGAACCGCTGGCCGACCTCGCGGACGGCGTCGCGCGCCGCGACGACCTCCTCGCCCATCCCGCCCGGCGGCTCGTAGCCGAAGGCGATCACGAGCCGGTCGCCGAGCTCGGCCGCCAGCTCGATCGCGGCGTCGAGCGCGGCGCGCGCGCCGGCCGAGTCGTCGTAGCCGACTATGAGGTCACGGGGCACCGGCTGTCTCCTCCACGGCGACCTTACCCGCGGCGACCTCCGGCGGCACGCGCTCGAACCCGCTGCGGCCGAAGAAGCGCTCGTGCCCGCCCGCGCGCCAGGCCAGCATCAGCACCAGGCCGATCGCCAGGAAGCCGAGGCCGACGACGGTCGGCAGCCCGACGCCGAGGATCTGCGACTGGGTGTAGGAGGCCTCGGGGTCGGCGAAGTCGATCGTCGCCTTGACGAACAGGTACCCGAGCGTGACCGCCCCGATCAGCGGCGCCACCCCGATGAAGAGGAAGTTCGTCACCGAGCGGCGCAGCTCGCGGCGGTAGTAGATGACGCACGCCACCCCGCTGAGCGCGTAGTAGAAGGCGATCATCAGCGCCAGCGCGGTCAGCGTGTCGAAGAGGAAGTTCTCGCTGAACGCGCTCACCCCGACGTACCAGACGGTCGCCACGATCCCGATGACGACCGTCGAGACGTGCGGGGTGTAGAACCGCTCGTGGACGCGGCCGAGCGCGGCGGGCATCGCGTCGGCGCGCGCCATCGACAGCGTGGTCCGCGACGCCGGCAGGATCGTCGTCTGGGTCGAGGCGAGCGCCGAGGTGAGGATCGCCAGCACGACCAGCTTGTCCAGCGGCGAGCCGAGCACCGAGGAGGCGAGCGTCGAGAAGATCCCCTCGTCGTCGGCGAACTCCTCGAGCAGGCCGGGCCCGGCGTAGGCGATCACCGCGACGGTCACGAGGATGTAGGTGCCGAGCAGGATCACCGTGCTCGACACGCCGGCCACCCCCGGCGCCGACACCGAGTCCTCGGTCTCCTCGGTGAGGTTGACCGCCGACTCCCAGCCCCAGTAGATGAAGACCCCGGTCAGCATCCCCGCGACCAGGATCGACAGCGTCGGCACCTCGAAGGGGTTCAGCCACGACAGCGACGGGTCGACCGACGTCGGGTCCGCGTCGCCGGCGAAGACCTTCACGAGCGCCACGACGGCGAAGAGCAGCAGCCCGAGCACCTGGCCGAAGATCAGGATCCGCTGCAGCCGCGCCGAGGCCTCGGTGCCGATCACGCAGATCCAGGTCATCACCGCGATCAGCACGACCGCGAAGGCGATCACCGCCCACTTGTCGCCCGCGAGCCCATCGAGCCCGAAGAACAGGAACGTGTAGCGGGCGGCGACGTCGGCGAGCGAGCCGATCACCAGCACGCCGGTCATCGTGATCGCCCAGCCGCCCATCCAGCCCATGTAGGGGCCCATCGCGCGCGTCACCCAGGAGAAGGTGGTGCCGCAGTCCTGGTCGGCGCGGTTCATGTAGTAGAAGGCCGCCGCGATGAAGAACATCGGGACGAACGAGGCGATCAGCACCGCCGGCGCCTGGACGCCCGCCTCGACGACGATCAGCCCGATCACCGCCGCCAGCGAATAGGCCGGCGCCGTCGAGGCGAGGCCGATCACCAGCGCGTCGGTGAATCCGATGGCGTCCTTCTTCAGACCCTTGTCGCCGGTCTGCGCCACCGTCGCATCCGTCGCCATCGACTACGCCTCCTGGTAGAGGGCAGGCTCTCGCTCTGGCCTGACAGCGGCGATCATCTCACCGCGGCGCTGCTGGAGCAAGACCGCCGCGATCCCGGCGACCGCGGCGGCGAACAGCAGCGTCGCCAGCACGTTGACCTGGACCGGGATCCCGCGCAGGCTCACACCGAAGATGTAGAGCGGGAACGTCTCGGTCGTGCCGGAGTTGAAGTTCGAGATCACGAAGTCGTCGATCGACAGCGCGAAGGCGAGCAGCGCCGCCGCGACGACCGCCGGCGCGATCAGCGGCAGCGTGATCGTGCGGAACGCCGTCAGCGGGCGGGCGCCGAGATCGGCGGCGGCCTCCTCGAGGCTGCGGTCGAAGCCGATCAGGCGCGATCTGACGACGATCACGACGAAGCTGATCGAGAACATCACGTGGGCGATGAACAGCGTCGTGAACCCGAGCGCGATGCCGTAGATCAGGAACATCGACAGCAGCGCCGCGCCGATCACGATCTCCGGCGTCGCCATCGGCAACACGATCAGCAGGTTCGAGACGGCGCGGCCGCGGAAGCGGTGGCGGACCAGCGCGAGCGCCATCATCGTGCCGATCGCCGTCGAGACCACGGTCGACACCGCGGCCAGCTGGAGGCTGGTCAGCAGCGCCTCGTTGACCGCCGGCTCGCCGAAGGCGTCGCGCCAGTACTCGAGCGTGAAGCCGCTCCAGTCGTAGTCGAGCTTGCCGCGGGTCGTCTGGTCGAAGGAGAACAGCGCGATCACCGCGATCGGCGCCAGCATGTAGGCGACCGCGAGTCCGGCGTAGATCATCAGCGCGTTGTGGCGCAGCCAGCGCCACGCGGCGGTCACGCGCGCGCCTCCTCGTCCTCGTCGCCCATGAACGCGCCGGTGCCGGCCAGCCGCAGATAGACCACGACGACCACGAGGATGGCGGCCATCATCAGGAACGAGAGCGCCGCCGCCTCCGGGTAGTCGCGCTGCTGGAGGTACAGCGACTGGATCACGTTGCCGACCATCGCCTGGCCGGCGCCGCCGAGCAGCAGCGCGTTGACGTAGTCGCCGACCGCCGGGATGAAGGTGAGCAGCACGCCCGCGACGACCCCCGGCGCGCTGATCGGCAACGTCACCCGCCAGAACGCCTTCGCCGACGACGCGTAGAGGTCCTTCGCCGCCTCGATCAGCCGCACGTCCATCCGCTCCAGCGACGCGTAGATCGGCAGGATCATGAACGGCAGGAAGTTGTAGGTGAGGCCGGCGACGACGGCGCCGCCGGTGGCGAGCACCCGCCCGTCGGGCGGCACGACCTGGAGGAACTGGAGGATGTCGACCGCCGGGCTCGAGTCGGCGAGGATCGTCTTCCAGGCGATCGTGCGGATCAGGTAGGTGGTGAAGAACGGCGCCACCACCGCGAAGAGCAGCAGCAGCTTCCAGCGGCCGGCGCGCAGCGCGATCGCGTAGGCGAGCGGGTAGGCGATCGCGAGCGCGAGCACCGTCGCCGCGCCCGCGTAGAGGAACGAGCGCAGCACCTGGGTCTCGTAGCCGGTGACCGCGTCGGCGAAGTTCGACCACTGCCAGGTCATCGCGAAGCCGCCGCTCTCCAGCGAGCCGGAGCGCAGCGCCATCTCGCCCATGAAGTACATCGGCACGACGAAGAACAGCGCCAGCCAGATCGCGCCCGGGCCGAGCAGCCCGTACGGCGCGATCCGGCGGCGCCATCCGCCCATCTCAGCCGCCCCGGACCAGGTCCTGGAAGGCCTCCACGACCTCGTCGCGGTCGGCGGCGGAGCCCGGCGGCTCGGGCTGGGTCGAGCAGTCCGCGGTGAACTGCTCGGTCGGGAAGATCAGCGGGTTCTCCGCCAGCTTCGTCTGGCCGCGGTCGACGAACACCTGCTTGACGCCCTCCACCGGGGTGACGTACTGGACGTACTCGGCGATGTCGGCCTGGACCTCGGGCTGGTAGACGAAGTCCATCCAGGCGAGCGCCGCCGCGGTGTTCGGCGCGCCCTTGGGGATCACCATGTTGTCCGACCAGAGGATGCAGCCCTGGGTCGGCATCCGCCACTCGACGTCGGGGTTCTCGATCAGCGACGTGTCGCCCGACCAGCCGATCGCCGCGACGACGTTCTCGTTGGCCATGTCCTGGGTGTAGTCGTTGCCGGTGATCCGCCGGATCTGGCCGGACTCGACCGCCCCGCGCAGCTTGTCGATGGCGTCGAGCCACTGCTGCTTGGTCGCGTCGTTGGGATCGACGCCGTCGGCCTTCATCACCAGCGGCACGGTGTCGCGCATCTCCGAGAGGACCGTGACCTTGCCCTTGTAGCGCGGGTCGAAGAGATCGTTGACCGAGCGGACGTCGGGCGCGAGCTCGGCGTTGACCATCAGCCCGGTCATCCCGCTCTGCCACGGCACCGAGAAGTCACGGCCCGGGTCGAACGCGGGGTCGCGCAGGCTCGGCAGCATGTTCTCGAAGACCGTCGGCACGGTCGAGTGGTCGATCTGCTGGAGGTAGCCGAGGTCGTACATCTGCTTGGCCATCCAGTCGGTGACCACGAAGATGCTGCGCCCGCCGGACCTGCCGTCCTGGAGCTGGGGCTGCAGCTTGCCGAAGAAGTCGGCGTTGTCGTTGACGTCCTCGACGTAGTCGACCTTCACGCCGGTCTCGTCCTCGAACTCGGCGACGGTGTTGGAGTCCCCGACGTCGATGTAGCCGGGCCAGGTCGAGATCGTCAGCTCCCCCTCGACGTCGCCCGCGGCCGCGACCTCGGTCGAGGTGTCGGCGCCGCCGCCGACGTTGTCGTCGCCGCAGGCGGCGAGCGCGAGCGCCGCGACCAGCGCGGCGACGATGACGAGGAGCGGCGCGCGCAGGCGCGCGCCCCATGCGGGGGTGCTCATGGCGTACCTCCGGTTGCTGTAGACAGCGTCTGTCCGCCCCCCGCCTCCGACTCGGTGGCCGCCGCGGCCACCGGCCCCGACTCGCGCACCACGTGTACGTGCTCGGGCGCCCAGCCGACCCGCACCGGCACACCGCCGCCCGGCAGCCGGCGCCGCTGGGCCTCGTCGGCGTTGGGCACGAGCACGGTGAGCGCCACTCCGGGCCCGACCCGCACCACGATCTGGGTCGACGTGCCGAGGTAGACCGAGCTCTCCACGACGCCGTCGACCCCGGGCCGACCGAACGGCGCGGCGTCGGCGTCGGCGTCGGCGTCGATCGTCAGCTTCTCCGGGCGGACGACCGCATGGCAGCGGTCGCCGGCGGCGAGCGGCGACGGCACGGCGACCTCCAGCGCGGGGCCGGCGTCGAGCCGCACCCGGCCGTTCGCGCCGTCCGCCTCGACGACCGCGGGCATCAGGTTCGAGACGCCGATGAAGCCCGCGACGAAGGCCGTCGCCGGACGCTCGTAGACCACCTCGGGCGCCGCGACCTGCTCGACCGCACCGCGGTCCATCACCGCGATCCGGTCCGACATCGTCAGCGCCTCCTCCTGGTCGTGGGTGACGTAGACGAAGGTGATGCCGACGTCGCGCTGGATCGCCTTGAGCTCGACCTGGAGGCGCTTGCGCAGCTTGAGGTCGAGCGCGCCGAGCGGCTCGTCGAGCAGCAGCACGGCCGGCCGGTTGACGAGCGCACGCGCGAGCGCGACGCGCTGCTGCTGGCCGCCGGAGAGCTGGCGCGGCTTGCGGCCCGCCTCGGCGGAGAGGCCGACGCGCTCGAGCTCCTCACCGACACGGCGACGGGTCTCGGCCCGGCCGACGCCGCTGCGCTCCAGGCCGAAGGCGACGTTGCGCGCGACGGTGAGGTGCGGGAAGAGGGCGTAGCTCTGGAAGACGGTGTTGGTCGGACGGCGGTGCGGCGGCAGGCCGGAGACGTCGGCGCCGTCGATCAGCACCCGTCCCGAGGTCGGCTGCTCGAAGCCGGCGACCATCCGCAGCGTCGTCGTCTTGCCGCAGCCGCTGGGGCCGAGCAGCGTGAAGAACTCGCCACCCTCGATCTCGAGGTCCACGCCGGCTACGGCGGTCAACTCGCCGAAGCGCTTGACGACCGACTCCAGCTGAACTCCCCCGAGGCTCATCCCGCTCCCACGTTATGTCCATCGCGGAGCCGTGACAATCCGCAATAGGCCGAAATAGGGACTTCGTCGTTCACCCATCTGTACAACAGGGTACGCCGCCCGTTTCACGCCGAGCCGGTTGTCAGGCGGGCTGCGGCGCAGTACCGTTGTCCACGCCGTCTAGGACGAGGGAGACAATTGGCGACCACACCGCAAGAGGCGATCGACGGGCAGGGCACGGGCGCGGGCGGCGCGCTGCAGGAGGCCGCCAAGCGGCACCTGTGGATGCACTTCACGCGGATGAGCAGCTATCGCGACGCCGAGGTGCCGATCATCGTCCGCGGCGACGGCTGCTACGTCTACGACGAGGCCGGCAAGCGCTACCTCGACGGCCTCTCCGCGCTCTTCTGCGTCAACGCCGGCCACGGCCGCACCGAGATCGGCGAGGCGATGGCCGCCCAGGTCTCCGAGCTCGGCTTCTACACCAACTGGAGCTACGCCCACCCGCGCGCGATCGAGCTCGCCGAGCGGATCGCCGGCTACGCCCCCGGCGATCTCGAGCGCGTGTTCTTCACCTCCGGCGGCAGCGAGTCGGTCGAGTCGGCGCTCAAGCTCTGCCGGATCTACCACCGCCACAACGGCGAGGGCGGCCGCTACAAGGTGATCGCCCGCGAGATCGCCTACCACGGCACCACGATGGGCGCGCTGACCGCGACCGGCATCCCCGACCTGCGCGCCCCGTTCGAGCCGCTGAACCCCGGCGGGCGCCACGCCCCCAACACCAACAGCTACCGCTGGCCGGCCGACCGCGACCCGCTCTGGGCCGCCGACCAGATCGAGGAGCGGATCCTCTTCGAGGGGCCCGAGACCGTCTCGGCGGTGATCCTCGAGCCGGTCCAGAACGCCGGCGGCTGCTTCACCCCCCAGGACGGCTACTGGCAGCGCGTGCGCGAGATCTGCGACCGCTACGGCGTGCTGCTGATCTCCGACGAGGTGATCTGCTCGTGGGGCCGGCTCGGCCACTGGTTCGGCTGCGAGCGCTACGGCTACCAGCCCGACATCGTCACCACCGCCAAGGGCCTCACGTCGGCCTACTCGCCGATGGGCGCGGTGATCGCCTCCGCGAAGGTCGCCGCGCCGTTCCTCGAGGGCACCAGCATGTTCACCCACGGCTTCACCTTCGGCGGCCACCCGGTGTCGGCGGCCGCCGCGCTGGCGAACCTCGACATCTTCGAGCGTGAGGACCTCTGCGGCCACGTGCGCGCCAAGGAGGGCGAGCTCCGCCAGACGCTCGAGGACCTGCGCGACATCCCGATCGTCGGCGACGTGCGCGGCGCCGGCTTCTTCCACGCGATCGAGCTCGTCAAGGACCGCGACACCAAGGAGACCTTCGACGACGACGAGTCGGAGTGGCTGCTGCGCGGGTTCCTCTCCGGCGCGCTCTACGAGAACGGGCTGATCTGCCGCGCCGACGACCGCGGCGACCCGGTGATCCAGCTCTCGCCGCCACTGATCGCCGACAGCGAGCAGTTCGCCGAGATCGGCGCGACGCTGCGCAAGGTGCTGACCGAGGCGGCCGACCGCGTCGCGGCGGAGCGCTAGGGGGATGCGGGCGCGCAGATGCTGACCGTCCGCGATCTCGTCGACGAGCTGGGCCTGACGCTGCTCTCCGGCGAGGAGGCGGCCGAGGCGCCGGTCCGCTGGGTCCACATCAGCGAGCTGAGCGACCCGACGCCGTGGCTCTCCGGCGGCGAGATGATCCTCACCACCGGGCTCCAGCTGACCACGCCCAAGCTCCAGCGCGACTTCGCCCGGCTGCTCTGCGACCACCACCTCGCCGGCGTCGGCTTCGGCACCGGGTTCGCCCACGACGCGGTGCCCGAGCCGCTGCTCGAGGAGGCGCGGATCGTCGGGCTACCCGTCTTCGAGATCCCCTACGAGCTGCCGTTCATCGCGATCACCGAGAAGGCGTTCGGGCGGCTGGTCAACGAGCAGTACGAGGTGCTCCAGCGCGGCATCGCGATCCACAAGCGGCTCGAGCGGCTGGTGCTCGAGGAGCGCGGCCTCGACGAGCTGGTCGGCGCCGTCTCGGCCGCGATCGGCGGCGTCGTGATGGTCCTCGACGCGCGCGGCGAGACGCTCGCCGCCAAGACCTTCCGGCGCAAGCTCAGCGACCCCGCCGTCGAGGCGATCCGCGCCCGCGTGCGCGAGCGCGGTGGCGCGCGCCAGAGCGACTTCGCCCCCGAGCACCCCGAGGTCGCGGGCCGCTCGCTAGTGCTGCCGGTCTCCACCCGCGGGCGCGGGACGCCGCAGGCCTGGCTGGTCGCCAGCCGCGACGCCGGCAGCCTCGGCGACTTCGAGCGGCTGATCCTCCAGCAGGCGGCGACCGTCGTCGCGCTCGAGCTGATGCGCCAGCGGGTGATGCGCGACACCGAGCGGCGGCTCGCCGGCGACGTGCTCGCCCAGGCGCTCACCGGCCGGCTGCCCGAGAGCGAGGTCGGCTCGCGGCTGCGGCCGTTCGGGATCGGCGAGCGAGCCGCCGTGCTCGTCTTCGACGGCGACGACCCCGGCGCCGCCGAGCCCGAGCTCGAGGCCGCGCTCTCGGAGGCCGGCGTCGGCGCGCTGGTGGCCTGCCGCGAGCGGCTGCTGTGCGCGGTCGTCGACGGCGGCGCCGGCGACCTCGACCCGATCGACCTCGCGCGCGAGCTGCGCGCCGCGCTCGCGGCCGGCCACGGCGGCGAAGGCGTCCGCGCGGCGGCGAGCCGGGTCGCGCCGGTCGGGCTGGTGCGGCGCAGCTTCCACGAGGCGCGCTGCGCGCTCGAGGCGACCGGGCTCTCCAACGGCGCCGCGCCCGAGGTCGCCTCCTACGAGGACCTCGGCGCGTTCCGGCTGCTGCTCGCCGTCCAGGACGACGAGGCGCTGCGCGTCTACACCGAGAGCGTGCTCGGCCCGCTCGAGGACGGTGGCGGCGAGTACGGCGACGAGCTGCTGCGCTCGCTCGAGGCGTTCATCGAGCAGAACGGGCAGTGGGAGAAGGCCGCCCGCCAGCTCTACTGCCACCGCCACACGCTCCGCTACCGGATCAAGCGGATCGAGGAGCTGACCGGCCGCGACCTCAAGTCGGCGCGCGACCGGATCGAGCTGTGGCTCGCGCTGAGGGCGAGAGAGCTGATTGCATGAACGTCGCCGTCCTCGGAGCCGCCGGGATCATCGCGCCCGCCATCGTGCGCGACCTGGCGGAGTCCGAGGAGGTCGGCGAGCTGCTGCTGCTCGACCTCGACGGCGGGCGGGCCGAGCAGGTCGCCGCCGAGCACGGCGGCAGCCGGGCGCGGGCACGCGCGGTCGACGCGCGCGGCGGGCTGGCCGCGATGCTCGACGGCGTCGACGTGCTCGTCAACTCGGCCAGCTACCGCGTCAACCTCGACGCGATGCGCGCCTGCCTCGACGGCGGCGCCCACTACGTCGACCTCGGCGGGCTCTACTGGCTGACCGGAGACCAGCTCGAGCTCTCCGGCGAGTTCGAGGCGGCCGGCCTGCTGGCGCTGCTCGGGATGGGCTCGAGCCCCGGCAAGACCAACGTGATGGCCGCCAAGGCCGTCGCCGAGCTCGGCGGCCGCGCCCGCCGCGTCGACGTGCTCGCCGCCGGCCGCGACCTCGACCCGCCCGACGGGCCGAGCTACCCCTACTCGGTGCAGACGCTCGTCGACGAGCTGACTATGGCGCCGATGGCCCAGCGCGGCGGCGAGCCGGTCGCGCTCGAGCCGCTCCAGGACGGCGGCGAGGTCGACCTGCCCGAGCCGATCGGCCGCGCGGCGACGATCTACACGCTGCACTCCGAGGTGCGCACCTTCCCGGACAGCTTCGGCTGCGGGGAGTGCAGCTTCCGGCTGTCGCTCGCGCCGGCCGTGCTCGAGCGGGTGCGGGCGCTGACCGGCGCCGGGGAGGAGGCCGTCGCCGCCGCGGCGGAGGAGGCGGTGCCGGCGTCGGCGCGGACGGTGTCGGTCCACCGGGTCGAGGCCGAGGGCGAGCACGGCGACCGCGTGACGGTGACCGCGGTCACCCGGCCGCTGGAGGCCTGGGGGATCGGCGGCGGGATCATCTCGACGGCGACCCCGGCCGCAGCGGCGGTGCGGCTGCTGGCGCGCGGGCGGATCGACGCGCGCGGCGCGCTGCCGCCGGAGCGCTGCGTCTCCCCCGACGACCTGTTCCCCGAGCTGGAGCGGCGCGGCTGCGAGTTCGACACGGTCAGCGAGGCGGTGCGATGAGGATCGGAGTCCCGACCGAGGTCAAGCCCGACGAGTACCGGGTGGCGCTCACGCCGGCCGGCGCGCGCGAGCTGGCCGAGCACGGCCACGAGGTGACCGTGCAGGCCGGCGCGGGCGCTGGCTCGGGGATCGCCGACGACGACTACGCCGCGCAGGGCGCGCGGATCGCCGCCGGCGCCGAGGAGGTGTTCGAGACGGCCGAGCTGGTGCTCGGCGTCAAGGAGCCCCAGCCGGAGGAGGTCGGGCTGCTGCGGCCCGAGCAGCTGCTGTTCACCTACCTGCACCTCGCGCCGGCGCCGGAGCTGACCCGGGGCCTGCGCAACTCCGGCGCGACCTGCATCGCCTACGAGACCGTCGAGGACGGCCGCGGCCGGCTGCCGCTGCTGGCGCCGATGAGCGAGGTCGCCGGCAAGATCGCCACCCAGGCGGGCGCGTTCATGCTCGAGCGGCCGCTCGGAGGGCGCGGCGTCCTGCTCGGTGGGGTTCCCGGCGTCGCGGCGGCGAACGTGATGGTGATCGGCGGCGGGGTCGTCGGCTTCAACGCGGCGAAGATCGCGATCGGGATGGACGCCGACGTGTTCGTCTACGACCGCGACGTCGACCGCTTGCGCGAGCTCGACACGGCCTTCGGCGGGCGTGCCTCGACCGTCTACTCCTCGACCCTGGCGATCGAGGAGATGCTCCCCCACGCCGATCTCGTGATCGGCGCCGTGCTCGTCCACGGCGCGCGCGCGCCGAACGTGATCCGGCGCGAGCAGCTCGCCCTGATGAAGCAGCGGGCGGTGCTCGTCGACGTCTCGATCGACCAGGGCGGCTGCTTCGAGACCTCGCGGCCGACGACGCACTCCGACCCCACCTACGAGGTCGACGGGATCACCCACTACTGCGTCACCAACATGCCGGGCGCGGTGCCGATCACCTCCACCTACGCACTCACCAACGCCACCCTGCCCTACGTGCTCGCGCTGGCCGACCACGGGCTGCGGGGGGCGCTGGGAATCCACCCCGGGCTTGCGCCGGGCGTTAACGTCATCGGCGGGCGAGTGACCCTCGCCGCCGTGGCGGAGGGCACGGGGATGGAGCACACGCCGTTGGAGGACGTGCTCGGGGAGCTGGAGCCGGCCTAGCGCCGAACCGCGGTCACAAAGAGCCTGAGGAGGAGGAAGATGGCAGCGACGATCGTCAAGCTGAGGAACTTCATCGGCGGCGAGTTCGCCGACGCGGCGGAGGGCCGCACCGAGCAGGTCACCGACCCGGCGACCACCGAGCCGATCGGCGAGGTGCCGCTCTCGACCGCGGTCGACGTCGACCGCGCGGTCGCCGCCGCGCGCGGCGCCTTCGACGGCTGGTGGGCGACGACGCCGAAGCAGCGCGCGGCGATGATCAACGCGCTCGCCGACGCGTTCGCCGAGCACGCCGAGGAGATCGCCGACCTGGAGTCCGCCGACGCCGGCAAGCCGCGCGGCGAGGCCCGCGGCGAGGTCGACGCGATGGTCGACAACCTCCGCTTCTTCGCCGGCGCCGGCCGCACGATGGGCGGCCTCGCGGCGGGCGAGTTCATGGACGGGCGGACGTCGATCATTCGCCGCGAGCCGGTCGGCGTGGTCGGCCAGATCACGCCGTGGAACTACCCGCTGATGATGGCGGTGTGGAAGATCGGCCCGGCGCTGGCGACCGGCAACACGGTCGTCCTGAAGCCGGCCGAGACGACGCCGCTGACGACCCTGAAGATGGCCGAGTGGGCCGCCGAGATCTTCCCGCCCGGCGTGCTCAACATCGTCTCCGGCCACGGCGAGGACGCCGGCGCGCCGCTGGTCCGCCACCCCGACGTCGACATGGTCTCGCTGACCGGCTCGCCGCCGACCGGCAGGTGGATCGCCGCGGCCGCCGCCGAGACGCTGAAGAAGGTCCACCTCGAGCTCGGCGGCAAGGCGCCGGTGGTGGTCTTCGACGACGTCGACATGGAGTCGGCGCTGGCGACGATCGCCGAGGCCGGCTACTACAACGCCGGCCAGGACTGCACCGCCGCCTGCCGGGTGCTGGCGTCCTCGAAGGTCTACGACGACGTCGTCAACGGTCTGGTCGCGCAGGCCGGCGGCCAGGTGGTGGGGTTGACCAGCGCGGCCGACACGACGCTCGGCCCGCTGAACTCGGCCACCCAGCGCGAGCGCGTGGAGGGCTTCCTCGAGCGGCGTCCGTCGAACGCCGAGATCGTCACCGGCGGCGGCCGGCCGGACGGCCTGCCGGGCTACTACCTCGAGCCGGCGGTCGTCGCCGGCCTCGCCCAGGACGACGAGATGGTCCAGAAGGAGATCTTCGGGCCGGTGATCACCGTCCAGCCCTTCGACGACGAGGCGAAGGCGATCGAGTGGGCCAACGGCACCCGCTACGGGCTGTCGGCGTCGGTCTGGACGCGCGACGTGGGCCGCGCGATGCGCGTCTCACGCGCGCTGCGCTTCGGCTGCGTCTGGATCAACGACCACTTCTCGATCACCCCCGAGATGCCCCACGGCGGCTACAAGGAGTCCGGCTACGGCAAGGACATGTCGATGTACGCGCTCGAGGACTACACCGAGGTCAAGCACGTGGTGGCGAGCCTGGACTGACGGCTCAGGCCCGCTCGCGGCCGGTGGACTCGAACCGGGGCGAGCCATAGCCGGCCAAGGCGTCCGGAGTGAGATGCTCTAGAAAGTAGAGCAGATCTGCTCTATTCATGAGCGTAGCCCCATATCCTTGCGCCGGTCGGTGTATGGAAGCGCGCCGCCGCGGTTGCCGCCGCGGTGGGCGGCTAGTCGGACGCTCCGTCCGGCGGGCCGGCGGCGACGAGCTCGACGCGGTCGCGCCCGGCAGCCTTGGCGGCGTAGAGGGCGCGGTCGGCCATCCGGACGAGCGAGTCGCCGTCGAGTGCGTCGAGCGGGTAGACGGCGATGCCGAAGCTCGCGGTCACGCGCAGCTCCGGCTGCTGGAACTCGAGCGCCGAGATCGCCTCGCGGAGCTTCTCGCAGACCTCGAGCGCGCCGGAGTGCTCGGTCTCGGGCAGCAGCAGGAGGAACTCCTCGCCGCCGTAGCGGCCGCCGAAGTCGCTCGCCCGCAGGACACCCTCGAGCGTCGACCCGACCGCGGCGAGGACGTCGTCGCCGGCGCCGTGGCCGAAGCGGTCGTTGACCTGCTTGAAGTGGTCGAGGTCGAACAACACCGCGCTCAGCGGCTGGACCGTACGGCCGGCGTGGGCGACCATCCGCTTGAGGTTGTCGCGGCAAGAACGGGAGTTCGGCAGGCCGGTGAGCGCATCGGTCGCCGCGCGCGCCTCGGCGATCGCCAGGTTGCGCAGGTTGGCGAGCACCGGCGCGGCCTGGGTGACCGACTCGGCGATCCGCTGCCGGTCGTCGGCGGCGAGCGGCGACGCGTCGCGCACGAGCACCGACCCGATCACCTCGCCGCCGACCAGCGACGGCGTGCAGAGCACCTCGGCCGCCGAGCGGCCGCACAGCTCGCATTCGAGCAGCGGGGCGGCACCGGCGCCCTGCTCGTAGGCGTGGCCGAGGCGGACGGCGAGGCAGGAGTCGGGCTCGGCGTCGACGAGCCGCTCGGCCAGTCCCGCGTCGCCGTCGACGGCCGTCGCGGCGTACAGCCGGTTGTCGGAGTTGTTGCGGTTGAGGACGGTCACGTCAGCACCCTCGATCGACCGCTCGAGATGACTCTTGACCAGGGCGTGGGCCTCGGACTCGTCGCGCATGATCTGCATCGCCCCGGCGAACTCGGCCTGGGTGTCGCGATAGCGCCGCGCCCGGGCGAGGCGGGCACGGGCACGGCGAACCTCGCGGTTGATCAGCCAGAAGCCAAGCGCGAAGAAGACGACCGCGAGCAACACGATCACGATCGCCGACACCAGCCCGGCGTCGCCGAGCTCGTCGCTGCGCTCGGCGGCGAGCTGCTCCTGGAGGCGCTCATCCTGGGCGCGGTAGCGGTCGAACAGGCGCTTGCGCTCGCGCGCGGCGGCGGGGGACGGCAGACGGGCGGCGCCCTGCCCGAGGGCCGCGATCTCCTCCTCGGCGGAGGAGCGCCAGCGGGTGGCGATGGCGATCAGCGAGTCGAGGGTCGCCGCCTGAGGCCCGTCCTCGGCGAGCCGGCGCGCCTGGTCCGCGGCGGCGCCGAACTCCCGGCCGCCGACGACGAACGGCTCGAGGAACGCGCGGTCGCGCGTGAGCACGTAGCCGCGCAAGCCGGTCTCCTGGTCGAGCATCGCGGTGAGCATCGCCGCGGCGGCGCGGCTCTCGTCGAAGAGCCGGTCGGCGGTCGAGCGCTGGTGCGCGGAGACCGTCCAGACCGCTGCCGCGACGACCGCCACGGCGACAGCGAGCAGCACGCGCGTGCGATTGGCGCCGGACATCTACCTGTGGCTTCGGCTGCTCGGGGCGAAACTTGAGCCGCGCGGTCCTCCGACCGCCGGGCGCCTAACCTCCGCTCGTGGCCCGCTACGAGTTCCTGACGACGTGGCTGCTGCGGGCGCCGCGGGCGGCGGTCTGGGACGCGATCCAGGACGTGGGGCAGTGGCCGCAGTGGTGGCGCGGCGTCGAGTCGGTCGCCGAGCTCGACGGCGGGGATGGCGACCGGGTCGGGAGCCGCTACCGGGTCCGCTGGCGCAGCTTCGTGCCCTACGCGATCGAGTTCGTCTTCGAGGTCGAGCACGTGGCGCTGCCGGAGACCATGAGCGGCCGCGCGACCGGCGACCTGGAGGGCACAGGCGCCTGGCGGCTGGTCGAGCGCGAGGGGATCACGGCCGTCAGCTACGACTGGCGGGTCGACACCACCAAGCGCTGGATGAACGCCGTCGCGCCGGTCGCGCGCCCGGTGTTCGGCTTCAACCACGACTGGGTGATGCGGCGCGGGGGCGAGGGGCTGGCGGAGCTGCTGGGGGTGGAGCTGGTGGCGGGAAGCTAGCGGGGCGGCTCGTCATGCCGCGGGTCAACGCCACCCCGCCCACGCCGCTCGCGCCGGTGGGGCAACTCGTGCTGGAGCATCAGCACCACGAACCCGATGGCGGCCGACGTCCAGATCACGGCCTGGTACTGAGCATCGCTCGGACTCCACCCGAACGCGGTTAGGCCGACAACCATCAGTGCGACCGAGATGCCCGTCGAGATGTGGGCCTTGCGAAAGCTGTGATGCCGCAGCCACATGCATTTATCCTATCTCGTCACAAGATCGAAGACCAAGAACGCGACGGCGATGCAACCGCCGAAGCAGCCTGCGTCGCCGACGGAATCCTCACGCCGAGAAGCGCTGTGCCGACGGCCTGCGCGCTTCTCGCTCAACGCGAGAGGGCCGGCCATGGTGGCCGGCCCTCTGTCGAGTCGGGTCGAGCGCTCGGGGGCGCGCCGGCCCCCTGGTGGCGCGCCGCTCGGGCGCCGCCTATCGGCCTCCCTTGGCCTTGGTCTTGGTCGTGGACTTCGCCCTGCACGGGGTGGTGACTCTCAGGCCGCGTGCCCGCACCTTCCCGTTCTGACCGCGGAACACGGTCCTGGCGATGTGCTTCTTGGGCTTGGCGCAGAGGTTGATGTCGCCCCTGCGGCTGCCAGTCACGGCGAGGATGCCGTTCTGGCCACCCTTGATGTTGAGGTTGAACTTGGCGATCGGAGCGTCGGGCACACCGGCGAAGGTGTTGACCAGACGCCCGTTCTTGGTCGTCGAGGACTTGCCGACCAGGTTGACCGCGATCTCGCCGCGGAGGGCGGCCACGATCATCGGCAGCGTCCGGATCTCGTTGCCCGTGTCGGGGTCGATCCGGATGTTCTTGACGAAGTACACGTTGCCGACCAGGTCACGCTCCAGCAGCGGCGTCTTCGCCCGCGCCCGCCCCACGATCGAGCCCTCGGGGCAGTGCTTCTCGAGATCCGGCTTGGTCCCGTCCTCGAACTCGCACAGCGCCTGCGCGTTGTCGGGGTCGAGCGCCAGGCTCGGCGGAAGCACGACCCTGGCGCGCCGGATGCCCGCCTCGCCGATCCCGGTCTGCCGCACCTCCGCACGGACACCCGGGTGCTTCCCGGTCCGCGTCTGGCGCGGGCCGGTGAGCCGGAGACCGAGGCGCGGCTTGAACTTCAGGTCGGCGCAGTCGCTGGCCTGGAACCGTGCCGAGACCGGCGCCGACTGCCCGGCGGCCGAGCCGAGCACCCCGTCGACCTGCTTCTGCGCGCACGAGGTCGGGTTGATCATGAAGCCCGGCTTGTCGACGAGCACGTCGACGCGCTGCAGCCGGACCGGGACGCCCTTGACGATCGTCGGCAGCGGATCGCTGACGACGCTCACCTCGGCGGTGAACGGATCGACGTAGACCTTCTGGCGGACGACGACCTCGCCGAGGTCGAACGGGCCGGCCTTCGCCGGGACCACGACCCGCAGGCTGTAGGGGGCATCCCCGTAGGCGCCCTCGAGCGTGACCGTGCCGGGCAGCATGAACGGCTGCCCGCCGGGACCGGCGAACGTGCGGACCGATCCGACCTGGGTGTTGAGGTTGCCCTTGATCTTCGCGAGCAGCCCGGTGGGCATCTCCAGCGACACCCCGTTCATGGCGGTGTCGCGGTCGGGCTTGGCTATGTGCAGCGCGAACGGCGAGAACGCGCCGCCGGTCGGGTCGGTCGTGCCGGCCGAGAAGGTCGGCGAGAACCCGCCGAGGCCGGCGGTGCAGTCGACGTCGAACTCAGAGGTGCGGTCGACCGTCTGGCCACCCCAGGAGCTGAGCTCGATGTCGATCGTCTTGGTGCCGCAGGTCGGCGGCGTCGCGAGCGGCGCCCGCGGACCCGACTTGAGGTCGAGCTCGATGCTCGACACCGGCAGCTCGGGGTTGTTGTCGAACGTGGTCACCAGCCGCCCGGTGCTCGCGTCGGCGCGGACCTGGCCGGGAAGCCGGACCGAGATGCCGCGCTTCTCGTTCTCCAGGACCAGCGCCAGGCGGAACATCTCCCCGGACTGCGGGTCGCTGGAGTTCTGCGAGCGGATGTAGACCCCGCCGGAGATCTCCTCCTCCATCAGCGGCGACTTCGCCGTGACGGTGCCGACCTTCGAGGCCTCCGGGCACTCGACCGGCTGCTTGGACTTCAGCTTGAGCTGGGCGTCGGAGCAGGCCTGGAGGCCGTTGGCCGCCGACGGGTTGATCGTCATCCCCTCGGGGAGCGTGACGACCGCCTTCTTGAGCGCCGGCGGCGCCTGACCCTCATCGTTGTCCTCCTGCGGGAACGACATGTCGACGTCGAGCCCGCTCGGCGCGTCGGGCGCCGTCGTCGTCGGCGCGATGTCCACCGACGGCTCGAACTCCAACGTGTCGCATGAGGTGATCAGCGGCGACACCGCCTGGGCGGTCTTGAAGACACCGGGATTCGTCCAGCTGTCGGTCTCGAGGACCGTCACCGGAGCCTCCGCCGGACAGTTCGTCGTCGAGTTCGTCAAGAACGGCTTCTCGAACGCTCCGGGCTCGCCCTTCTCCCGACAGCGGAAGTTCGAGTTGTTCGGGATGAAGTCCATCTCCACGCCGTAGCTACAGAACGTGGTGTCGACGCTCTTCAGGAAGTTGTTGTTGATCGCCGGCACGTTCATGTTCACGCCGTAATCACCATCGGAACGCAACTCCGGATACACGATGAACGTCAGGCTGGCCTCGCTGAACCCGAACTCCGCCGGGTAGCCGTCCTCCGGGGCAACATTGACCACCGGCGTGTTGAGATCAGTCAAACCGCGGACCCGCACCCACCCGACAAACGAATCCTCCGGACAGAACGTCGGCGCGGCCGAGTTCGTCTGAGCGCCGACGGTGTCCAGCGGGCAGGTACCCGCGGCCTGGGGATTGCCGACGAAGCCGGCCGGGAGCCGCATGCTCAGCGAGCGCGGGTCCTCGACAGGCCGCTGCGGCGCGAGGGTGTTCGACGGGGACACCCCCGGGCCTGGATCGTAGGTGTTGAACGCGAAGAACGCCCTAGCCGAGTGCGGGTGCGCGCTGGCGCGTGTCTCGTCCTCACCAGCAGCATTCTTGACCTCGGTGAAGAACGAGCTGATGCCGTACTCGCTGCCCGGTGGCGGACCGACCGCGCCCGCGGGCGCGGTCGCCCCCAGCATCGCGATGGCCGCCAGGCCCACCGATAGCGCACACCGGCCCAGGAATCGCTCCATCCTGTTTGCCTTTCCAGCCGACTCGACCGACATCAACGACCGCCCTTCTTGGCCTTGTTCTGTTTCCGCTGCGGCTGCTTGAAGGTGACCCTCACGGTCCTGGAAGCGGACTGGCCGTCCTTGGCCCGATACGAGATCCGGACACGGACCTTCAGCGCCTTGCGCTTCCTCAACGCCTTCCTCGCACGGAAGCCCAGGGCGACCTTCACCGTGTAGCTCCCGGCCCTCGACGCGAACCGCCTGGTCCGCCGGACCGCGCGGCCGGCAACTGAGATCCGTCCCGCGTCCGGCACCCGCACCTTCAACCGTCCAGCCGGTCCGGTGACCGCCTTCACCTTCGAGACGCCGACCACAGCCCTCTTCTCATGCGGGACGTTCCCTTCTCCGCCAGAGCGCACCGAGCCGATCGAATCAGGCGCCGGCGGAGCCGACAGCTCCCCCTGACACCCCTCACCCTGACACGGCTCGGGCGGCGCCGGCGACGGCGCGAACCCGCCACCCCGACGCAAGACGTACGTCGCCACCGAGCCGCTGGTGTGCTCAGGCAGCAACGGCGCGGCGGTCGTGATCGTGATCGTGTCCCCAGACGGCGACATCGTCACCGCTCCCGCGTCCTGAATCGACTGCCCGGACGACAGCAGGAAGAACTCGTCGTCCGCGGCCCGCCACAGATACGCGTCCTCGGCCGTGTTCACATCGTCAGGACTCAAGCGCTCCGCCGTCTTGAAGATGAAGCTGGCGCCACCATTGGAGAACTGACGAGCCGCGCCGTGGCGATTCGAGACCGACTGCAGCGAGCCGGTGCCATTGGCCGCTGTCATCGTCCCGAAATCCGGCGATATCCCGGCGCTGCGGGCCGCGCCGTTGTGGTCGGGATCGTCCGGCCAGAGTCGCCGCAGGCCCCCGCTGTGGGCATCGAAGCGAAAGACATCGTTGAACGTATCGCCGGGCAGGCGATCCCCGGCGAGATCGGCCGTGCTCAAGAAGAATGCGTACCGTCCCGAATCGGACAGCTGGATCTTTCGACGCACATCGCCAGCCCAAAGATCGGCGTCGGCGGCCGCGAGCGTCCCCACGAACTTGATCGTTCCGGCCGGATCGGGCGCTGGACGGTGGTACACGTACAGGTTTGGCTGACCAGACTGCGGCGTGTTGCCATAGACGTTTGCACCCGCGAGCGCCCGCCCGTTGGCCACGAAGTAGACACGGCTACCGTCATCGGACACCCGCACGACGTTGAGCACACCGGCTCCGTCCGCCTCCGTGCCGATCGTCACCGGGACCAGCTTGTTGCCCGGACGCTCGAAGTCGTACTCGTACAGATCCATCTTGCTGGCCGTGTCCAGATCGCCGTCAACCAGCTTCTGCTCGGTCTTGAAGTACACGCGGTTGCCGTCCCGAGACGCGCCCGAGAACGCCGCGCGCTGCTGCACTCCACAATCGGTCGTGCACTGCGTTGCAGAAAGGTCGACGGGATCGTTCGCCCCCTCCTTCATCCACACACGATTGACCGCGGCCGAGTTGCAAGCCGGGAGCGCCAACGACGGAGTGAAGAAGATCCGCTGACCATCCGCAGACACCGCATGCAGCCCAGTCACACCCGTGGTGCCGAGATACCCACCGAGATGCATGGTGCACGTCGGAAACATCGTGGCGCCCCCGCTGAACGCCACCTGGCGAGTCTCGATCGAACCGTCGGGCTGACGCACGGCGACCATGAGGGTCTCGCGTGAGGTCGGACGCGCGTCGACGGTCCCGTCGGTCAGCGCCGGCCGATCCTTGGTCCTGAACACGACGGTATTCAGATCGGCCGATGTCCCCACGATGGTGCTCGAACCGGTCGAGTCGTCGAGTACGGGGCCCGCGACGCGCATGGTCCCATCGCTCTCCCGGATGAACGGGGTGAAGCGATTCGTGCCGACGTCGGCGCGCGCGTTGCCCATCCAAAGCGCGCGTGAGCCATCGTCGGTGTGATCCCGGACCCCGCCCTGCCCCTGCAAGAACGGGTACACGGATCCGGGCGGAGTGAGCGGCTCGGTCACCCAGCCGGACTCGGTCCTGCGGGCGAAGTACAGGTTGTTGAAGTTCGTGAGATTCTCGGAGTCGGCGAACCCGCCCGCTGAACTGAACAGCAGCGAGTTGCCTTCGGGATTCATCGCTCCAGCAAGAGCACGCTGCCCGCTGGTCCAGTTCGGCGTGGCCAGCTCGTATGCGAAGCACATGGGTAGGACCTGGGCGGCGAGTCCTTGCTGGGCGCGGATGTCGGCGTTCGGGCACGGGTCGTGGGGTGCTACGTCGCTGCGGAAGGTCCGATCGGCTCCGAGAGCGGTGCCGCCACCGTTCTCGGCGACGAGGCGGTAGTGGTAGGTGGTGTCGGGCTGGAGCCGGCCGGTCGTCGCCGACACGTCCACGACGTCCTCACCGGGCCCCAGCTTGGGCGGCTGGCAGGCGGCGCGGCGGCCGTAGTCGGTCGTCAGGCCGTACTCGAAGTAGCAGTCGCTGGTCGGGAACGAGGCGCTGTTGGGATTGACGGCGCCGGCGAGCTTGGCTGACGGGAAGTCGATATCGCTGGCCGAGCCGGTGGTCACCTCTGGGGCGTCGGGCTTCGGTGCGAATGTCGCCGTCGCGTCAAGCGGATTGACGAGGACGGCGGCGGTCTGACACGTCGGACTATCCCCCGAGCAGGTGCCTCCCACGGTGCCGGACCAGCCGACGAACGCCGCGTCCTCGGCCGGCGTGGCGGTGAGCTGGATGCCAGCGAAGTTGATAGGGAAGTCGAAGCTGCAGGCCGTCTGCTCGGCGCCTGGAATGTTCGAGCAGTCGATTCCCGCGGGATCGCTGACGACGTGCCCGGTCCCGGGTCCCGCGAGCGTTACCGAGACCACCGCGGCGGACGCGCTCGCCGGCAGGGCAGCCACGGCCAACGCGACGGCGACAACAAGGCCGAGCGGCAATGCCAGCCGCGGCCTGAGAGCGGGGGCCCTTCGCGCTCGTCGTTCGCTTCGGACTGAGTGGGGCATATCTGTTGGGTCCTCCATCGTGCCTTCTCGACTTTCTCCCGCCACGGGCGCCAGCCGGCCAGAAGCGGTACGCATCTCCATCGCTCAGGACACGTCGTTTGCGCCAAAAGACGCAAACAGCCATGTCCATGATCTTTCTAAGAAACACCTAGCTACCGATTTCGTCAAGGGGCAACCGTGAGTGGGTGCTCGATCCGGACAGGAAGCTGAGGTCCGGCCAGCGCCGACCGGCCCAGAACGCGCGGCGGCGCGCCTAGAGATAGAACGCGCGTGCGCTCGTTGTAGGCTCGGTGGCCGCATGACGAAGACTCCCTGGGGCGATTCCGAGGAGCTGCGTGCCCGCAAGCTCACGCCGGGGCACCGTCTCCCCGCGGCGGAAGTGGCGCGCAGCCAGCGGGAACGCCTGCTCGCCGCGGTCGTCGCCACGGTGGCCGAGCAGGGCTACGAACGGACCTCGGTCGCCGACATCGTCGAGGCGTCAGGGGTCTCGCGCACCGCCTTCTACAGGCACTTCTCGAACAAGGAGGAGTGCTTCGTCGCGGCGGTCGACGGGACTCTCGAGATCGCGATGGCGGCTATCGGCGAGGCCTACCGCACCGAGGGCGGCTGGGACGCCCGACTCGTCCGGGCGTTCGAGACCTACGTGAACGAGATCATGGCCCAGCCAGCCGCGGCTCAGATCTGCCTGATCGATACCTTCGCCGCGGGCCCCGCCGCTATCGAGCGCGTCAACCGCGGCGGGGCGCAGTTCGAGCGGATGCTGCGGCAGAGCTTCGCGCAGTCGCCCCTGCACGCGGGGCTGCCGCCCTTGGTGGTCCGCGGCATCGTCGGCGGGGTGCGCAACGTGGTCGCGACACGGCTCCGGGTCGGCCAGGCCGACACCCTGGGCGAGCTCGCACCGGGACTGGGCGCTTGGACGCTGACCTACCGCGCGCCCTCGACCCCGATCCGGCGCCCGCGCGTGCAGCCGGCGGCACCCGGCGCCGCCCGCCCGGACGCCAACGACCAGATGGCGCGGATCTTCGCCGCGCTCGATTCGGTCGTCCGCGAGAAGGGCTATCTGGCGACCACCCTCGACGACGTCGCCGACCGGTCGGCGATCTCGTTCAGCACGTACTACAACTACTTCAGCACCAAGGAAGAGGCGTTTCTCGCCGCCTACGACCAGGGGATCGCCCAGGCGTACGCGGCGTCCGCCCCCCCGTTCCAGCGCGCCCCGGACTGGCCGCACGGCGTGCGAGCGGCCCTGGAGGGCCTGCTCACCTACCTGGCCCGCGAGCCCGACTGGGCCTACTCGGCCGTCGTCGAGGTGCTGGCCGTCGGCGCCCCCGGGATAGCGCGCCGCGATGCCGCGATCGAGAAGTTCACGAGGATGCTCGAACCCGGCTTCGAAGAGGCCCCCGACCTCGCTCCGGTCGCCCGTGAGGCGATCGGCGGCGCGATCTTCGAGACGCTCTACAACCGCATCCGCGAGCGCGACTCGCGCAAGCTGCTCGACCTGCTGCCGACGGTGACCTTCCTCGCCCTCGCGCCGTTCATCGGGGCCGACGCGGCGGTCGCCGTCGCCAACGAGCGGGCGCCGCGCCGAGTCGCCCACAGCCGCGCCTCCTAACGCCGTCCCGGCCGGCTCCCGACGCGACCGGCCGGCGCCGGCCCGGCACGACCTGCCGCGGTATGGCAGACTGACCATGACCGGTATTGATAAGCTTCCGTACTTACGATTGGGAGCCGATGCGCGAGGCGGGGAACCAAGGGGGCGCGACCGCGCCCAGATCGAAGCGCCGCAGGCGAGGCCAGCTCAAGAGCGGCCCCCACGGGCTGACGCGTGAGGAGGTCGCTGCCCATCAGAGCGCACGCATCCAAGCGGCGATGAGCGAGCTCGTGGCGGCGCGTGGCTACGACGGGACCACCGTCGAGGAGATCGTCACGCGAGCCGGCGTATCGCGGAAGACGTTCTACGAACGCCACAAGAGCCGTGAACAGTGGTTCATCGAGATCTGCCAGACCGCCGCGGGCGGGTTGAGCGATCGGATCACGCGTGCCGGCGAGGCTGGCGGAAGCCGCAGCGAGCGCGCCGCGCGGATCGCAACCACGCTGCTCGGGCACTGGCTCGACGACCCCACCTCGGCGCACGCGTGCTTCGTCGAGACCCTCGCCGCCGGCGAGCAGGCCCGGGCGTGGCGCGGACAGCTGCTCGAAACCCTCCACACGACCATCGCTCAGGCGATCGGCGGAGAGCGTGCCCCAGACATCGATCGCCTCGCGACACGGGCCGCGGTCGGGGCGGTCCTGGAGCTGGTCGGCCACGACGCGATCCAGGTCGACGAGCAGCAAGCCGTCGCGCTGATACAGACCATCCTCGTCACCGGCGAGCCACCGCGATGACCGCGACCCCGTGGGGAGACCCGCGCGACCTGCACGCCCGCACACGGCCCGCCGCAGATGACGGGGGGACGGTGCGCGAGCGGGTCCACGCGGCGATGGTGACCGCCGTCGCCGAGCGCGGCTACGACGCGATCCGCGAGGACGACCTGGCCGAGCTCGCGGGCGTGACGCGCGCCGCTTTCGACGCGGAGTTCGACGACCGCCTCGGCTGCTTCGTCGCGACGCTCGAAGCCACGCTCGAGCTCGCAGCGGCCGCCGCGACGGCCGCCGTCCGACCGGAGGCGGACTGGCGCGCCCGCATCGAGCTCTCCTTCCAGGCGCTCCTGGAGTTCGTCGCGGCCTATCCGGCCGCCGCGCGGCTCTGCCTCGTCGACGTCTACGCCGCCGGGCCTGCGGCGGTCGCCGCGCTCGACCGGAGGACCCGCACGGTGGGTCGCTGGGCGATCTCGACCATCGAGCAGTCGCCGGAGCGGGCGAGCATGCCGCGCGACATCGTGCGCGCGGCAGTCGGTGGGGTGCGCCACATTGTTCAGGCGCGCATCATGGCGGGGCGCACGAGCGAGCTGCCCGGTCTCGCCCCCGCGCTCGTGGACTGGCTGCTGACCTATCGCACGCCGCCGGTCGACCTCCCGCCGGCGATCGCGGGCGCGCCACCGCCCCCGGAGGACGTACGCGACCGCCGCGGCCTGGACCGGTCGTCACGCGTCGCCGCGCTCGAGGAGTCCGTCGTGCGGATGCGCGACACCGCCGTGCGCGCCTACCGTGCCGCGCCCGACTGGACCCGCGGGGTGCGCGACGGCCTGAGGGCGCTACTGGAGTACCTCTCGACGCACCCGGCGGAGGCGCGCCTGGCGACCGAGGTCGTCTGGGCGGGGCCGGCGGTCCGAGCCCGCTTCGACGCGCTGGCGGTGGGCTTTGCGATCCAGCTCGCGGAGGGCCTGCGCGGGCGCTCGCCCGCACCGGGACTCGCGGCCGAGGCAATCGGGTTCAGCATCGCAACGCTCATCTTCGAACGCACGACCCGGCAGGGGCCCGAGCAGCTCGAGGAGATCGGCCCGGTCGCGACGTTCGTCGCACTCGCCCCCGCCGTCGGCGCGATCGAGGCCTGCGCCGTGGTCGAGTGAGGGCCAGCGGCCCGCGGAAGGCCGCGTCCCGCGCTCGCTGACGCCGTCAGTCCGCCGGGGCGTTCGGCAGGACGGAGCGGTCGCGGACGACCTTCGGCGGGTCGACGGAGGTGTCGACCCACATGCAGAAGAAGCGGTCGCGGTCGTCGCGGGCGACGCAGACGCGGAAGTAGTCCTCGCCGTGCTTGGCGAGGTTGGCGGTCTCGACGTTGCGGATCAGCTCGTCGTCGCCGGAGGCGCGGACGTAGTCGAGGACGGCGCGGCCGGCGGCCTCGGTCGCCTCGGTCTCGGAGACGATCACCGGCCGGTGCGCGAGGCCGGCGATCACGGTCGCCAGCACGCCGAGCCCGAGCAGCACGGTGGCGGTGCGGTCGCGCAGCACGTCGCGCTCGGCGTCGCCCAGCGGCGGCCCGCCGGCCGCGGCCAGCTCGGCCGCGCGGCGGTCGGCGAGCCGGCGGGCGATCCAGGGAGCGACCGCGCCGACCAGGATCAGGTTGCCGAACGTCGCGATCAGCAGGCCCTCGACGAAGTTCAGTCCGATGCCGTCCGCGGTCGAGATCGGGGGCATCAGGTCGAGGATCAGCGCGCCCGCGAGCGTCGCGGCGGCGAACGCCGGCCACTGCGTCGCCCCGCGCAGCCGCCAGCGCAGGCGGCGGGCCCAGAAGCGCTCGCTGGAGCTCACCGCGCCAGCGTAGCCTGCCCGCGCGGGCGCCTGTCTAAGATCGAAGCCGTGTCCGAGCTCTGGGTGACCACGCTGGGTCAGGTGCCCTACGCCGACGCGGCCGCCCTCCAGGAGCGGCTCCGCGCGGCGCGCCAGGACGACGCGATCCCCGACGTGCTGCTGCTGCTCGAGCACCCGCCCGTCTACACGCGCGGACGGCGCGCGACCGCCGCCGACCTGCCGCGCGGCGAGTCCTGGTACCGCGACCAGGGCATCGACATCCACGACTCCGACCGCGGCGGCCAGGTCACCTACCACGGACCCGGGCAGCTCGTCGGCTACCCGATCCTGCGGATCGGCTCGGTGCGCCGCTACGTCGAGGACCTCGAGGCCGCGCTGATCGCCGCGCTCGCCGACGAGGGGATCGCCGCGCGCGTGCCCGACAAGCTGACCGGCGTCTGGGCCGGCGACGCGAAGATCGCCTCGATCGGGATCCACGTCTCCCGCCACGTCACGATGCACGGCTTCGCCGTCAACGTCGACAACGACCTCGCGCCGTTCGACTGGGTCTCGGCCTGCGGCGTGCCGGGCGCGCGGATGACGTCGATCGCGCGCGAGAAGGAGGAGCTGGGAATCGGCGCGGCGTCGATGTCGTGCTTTCGCAAGCGCGCCGCCCACCGGCTCACCGAGCGGCTCGGCCGCCGCCAGCGGCTCGTGACCCCGCCCCGGCTGCTCGCCGCCGCCGGCATCGGCCCCGGCGACCTGCCGCCGGCGCGGCCGTTCGCCTCCCCGGCCAACTGCGACACGCCGTCGCAGGCCGCCACGCCATAGGCTGGGACCCGACGTGAGCGATCTGCGCATCCACCAGACCCGGTCGCGCGCCAACCCCGGCGGCGTCCGCGACGCCGCCACGGCGCTCGGCGGCGAGGTGATCGAGTTCGGCGCCCGTAAGCCGAAGTGGTTCAAGGTCCCCGCCCCCGGCGGCGAGCGTTACCGCGAGCTGCGCAAGCTGATGGACAGCGAGGGGCTGCACACCGTCTGCCAGGAGGCGGCCTGCCCGAACATCGGCGAGTGCTGGGAGACCGGCAGCGCCACGTTCATGATCCTCGGCGACACCTGCACCCGCCGCTGCGGCTTCTGCAACGTCAAGACCGGCAAGCCGACCCACAACGACCCGCTCGAGCCGCTGCGGGTCGCCCAGTCGGTCAAGCGGATGGACCTCCGCCACGCCGTCATCACCAGCGTCGACCGCGACGACCTGCCCGACCTCGGCGCCTCGGCGTTCGTCGGGGTGATCCGCTCGATCCGCCGCTTCTCGCCCGGCACGAAGGTCGAGGTGCTCACCCCGGACTTCCGCGGCGAGGAGATGCCGCTCGCGCGCGTGATCGCCGAGCGGCCCGACGTCTTCAACCACAACGTCGAGACGGTGCCGCGGCTCTACCCGCTCGCGCGGCGCGGCTCGAAGTTCCTGCGCTCCTGCCGCGTGCTGCGCAACGCGAAGGAGATGGGCGGCGAGGGCGTCGTGACGAAGTCGGGCCTGATGACGGGCCTGGGCGAGTCGCGCGAGGAGCTGCTCGACACCTTCGGGCAGCTGCGCGAGCACGGCGTCCAGGTGCTGACCGTCGGCCAGTACCTGCGCCCGACGCGCAACCACCTGCCGGTCGTCCGCTACTGGCACCCCGACGAGTTCGCCGACCTCGAGCGTGAGGCCTACAAGATGGGCTTCGAGGCCGTCGCGGCGGGGCCGCTGGTGCGGTCGAGCTACTTCGCCGAGCAGACGCTCGAGCGGGCCGCCGCGCGCGAGGCCGCGGCCCGTCCCGCGGCCGCCGCCGCCCCAGCAGCCGCGGCCGGGTGAGTTCGACGTTTCGGACGTATGTCGTCCGAAACGTCGAACTCGGCATCGATCGCGGTCGAGGACAGCGGCCGCGGACGGCGAAGCTAGCGGTGGGATGAGCGGGCGGACGTTGGCACTGTCGGGGGCGCTGGCGCTCGTCGCGATCCTCGGCGCGCTGACCCTGCGGGTGATGTTCGTCTACGGGATCGACGTGCTCGTGGTGATCTCGCTGGCGATCGTCGCGTTCGTCGGATTCGGGGTGATCGGCGCGCTGCGCCACCCGCCGGAGGGATGAGCGTGCGGCGCCGCCGTCACGGGCCGACGTTCAGGCGCCGACGGCGCACGACCACCCGCCGCGCCGCCGCGATCGCCGCCCAGGTGGCGCTCGTCGCCGCGGCGGTCTTCCTCGCCCTCTGGGCGGTGCTCGGCGGTCGCGACGGTGACAGCCCGGCCCCGTCGGCCGCGGCGTCCGCGGTCGCCTCCGAGCCGGCGCCGCCCGGCTCGTTCGAGAGCCGCTCGCCGGCACCGATCCGGATGATCCCCGAGGACGCGTTCGCGGTCCGCTGGCGCAAGCCGCCGCGGGCGGCGCTGGTGTTCGACATGCGCACCGGCGAGTCGCTCTACCGGCGCGCGGCGCGGCGCGAGTACCCGATCGCGAGCCTGACGAAGATCATGACCGCGCTCGCGGTGACGGCGGCGACCGAGCCGGATGAGGCGGTGACGGTGCCGCGCGGCCTCCGGTACGAGGGCTCGGCGGTGGGACTGCTCCCGAAGGGCCGGCGGGTGCGGGCCGAGCCGCTGCTCGGCGGCCTGATGATCGTCTCGGGCAACGACGCCGCGATCGTGCTCGCCCGCCACGTGTCGGGAACCGTCGCGCGGTTCGTCGCCCTGATGAACGAGCAGGCGCGGCTGTGGGAACTCGGCTGCACGCGCTTCGAGACGCCGCACGGGCTCTCCGACGGCGACCGGTCGTGCGCGGTCGACCTGGCGGTGATGACACGGCTGGCGATGCGGCGGCCGCGGATCGCCGCCGTCGCCGGGGCGGCGCAGGCCAGCTACCGGTTCCCGATCGAGGGCGGCAAGCTCTACCTGTCGGGCCACAACCCGCTGATCCGCGCCGGCTACCGCGGCGCGACTGGCCTGAAGACCGGCTACACCGACGCCGCCGGCCGGTGCTTCGTCGGCGTCGCCCGCCGCGGCGGGCGCTCCTACGGGGTCGTCCTGCTCGACTCGCCCGACCCGGGCCGCCAGGCCGCCCGGCTGCTCGACCTGGCGTTCGCGACCGGTTGAGCCGACGGCGGGGCTAGTGTCCCCGCCCCGCAGCCGCCGCCGACGACCTGGAGACGCGATGACGCACACCACCCGGACCCTCTCGACGCTGTTCGCGACAGCTGCCGCCACCGTCGCCGCGCTGGCGGGCGCCGGCGCCACGCTGGCGATCGTGGACGGCCAGCCGGTGCGGCCGGCCGACTACCCCTACTTCACCGTCGTCGGCGCCGGCTGCGGCGGCACGCTGATCGCCCCCAAGCGCGTGCTGACCGCCGCCCACTGCCGCGAAGCCGTCGACACCCGTCCCGTCGTGCGGGTCGGGCCGGACGGCGTGCGGCGCCGGGTGGTCCTGCGCGCGATCCATCCGCTCCATGTCCGTGAGCTGGCGAAGATGGAGCGGGAGTTCCCGCCCCCGGCCGCCGACCTGATGCTGCTCGCGCTCGACCGCCCCGTGTCCGGTGTTCCGCTCGCGCGAATCGCCACCCCGGGCGACGGACTGACGGCCCCCGGGACCGGCGCCTTCGCGATCGGGCGCGGCGCGACCGCCAGCGACGGTGGCGGGGCGGGACCGCTCCGGGGTGGCGCGGTCGAGATCCAGGCGCCGTCACGCTGCGCCGACCAGCTCCCCACCCGCCTGCTGCGCCGCTGGTCGCTCTGCACCCGGGACCCGCGCATGGACGACCCGACGTTCCCGGGACCGTTCGTGTCGGCCTGCGTCGGTGACAGTGGCAGCCCGCTGCTCGCCGGGGACGGCGACCGGCCGCTTGTGGTCGGGGTGGTCAGCTGGGGCCCGCGGTGCGGCGAGGAGCGGGACCCGGAGCTGTACGCGAACGCGGTCGTCGGGCGGCGGTTCGCGCTCGCGCGCCGGCCGATCTGGGCCCCAGCGACCCGTGGACGGCCGTGGATCGCCGGACGGGTGGCGGTCGGCGCGACTGTCCGCTGCGCCGTCCGCTGGCTGGTGCGGCCGACGCGCCAGCTGCGCTTCTCGTTCGTGCTCGACGGCCGGCAGATCCAGTCGAGCCGCCGCGCCCGCCTGCGGCTGCGCGCCGCGCACGCCGGCGGCCGGCTGAGCTGCGACGTGACCGGCGCAACCGCGGGAGGCCGCGTGGGAACGCCCCTCTCGCGCGCCCGCCGCGTCGCCGCCGGCTGAGGCGGGCGGCCGCGGGCCGCGCATGCCGACACGCGGTCGCGGGCATGACCGATGTCATGGCGAAGACAGGCCGCGCGCCACTGGTGGCGCGCCATGGCCGCGCCTAGCGTGACCGGCATGAATCACGACACGACGACAACCGACAGGAGGCGGCGACGCCTGCTGCGCTGGGCGGCCCCGGCGCTCGGGGTGGCGTGGCTGTGGCCGCTCGCGATCGCGTTCGCGGTCTCCGAGCCGACCGGCGGCGAAATCGCGCTCGTCGCGGCGGGGCTGGCGACCTTCGGGATCGTGTTCCTGCTCGCGGCCGACGGGCGGGCGCTCGCCGTGACGGTTCCGGCGCTACTCGCGATCGCCACCGCGCTCACGCTCACCGCCGACCCAGCGTTCGGCTGGCTCTACGCCTGGCCGGCCGCGGCGGCGACGGTCCGCCTCGACCGCGGCCGGGCGGCAGCCGTCCTCGTGGCGACCGTCGCGCTCGCCGCCGCGGCGATGGCGGCCGCCGGTGCCCCGTCCGGGGTCCTGTTGAGCGCGACCGGCGGGGTCGCGGCGCTCGGCGCGCTCTGGCTGGTGATCGGCCGGCTGATGCGGACCAGCGAGCAGCTTCGCGCGGCGCGAGCCGACCTCGCGGAGCTGGCCGTCGCCGAGGAGCGGCTGCGCTTCGCGCGCGACCTCCACGACCTCCTCGGCCACGACCTCTCCGTCATCGCGCTGAAAGCCGAGCTGGCTGGGCGGCTGCTGCAGCGGCAACCTGAGCGGGCGGCGGAGGAGATCGGCGTGGTCAGTGACCTGACCCGCGCCGCGCTGCGCCAGGTGCGCGACGCGGTCGACGGCTACCGCCGGCCGACGCTCGCGAGCGAGCTCGCGGGAGCACGACTGGCGCTCGACGCCGCGGGTATCGAGTTGCGGGTCGAGGGCGACGGCGCGCCGCTCCACGGGGAGGTCGAGGAGGTGCTCGCCTGGGCGGTCCGCGAGGGCGCCACCAACGCGATCCGCCACAGCGCCGCCCGCCACGCGGCGATCGTGCTGCAGGCGTGCGGCGGCACCGCCGAGCTCGAGATCGCCGACGACGGACGCGGCGCCCCCGGGGCGGCACCTTCGGGACACGGTCTGACCGGGCTGCGCGAGCGCGTCCAGTCGATCGGCGGGACGGTCGAGGCCGGCGCCCGCCCCGGCGGCGGCTTCCGGCTGAAGGTCCGCGCTCCGGCCACTCCCGGACCGTCCGCGACCGCGTGATCGGCGTTCTGCTCGCCGAGGACCAGGCGCTCGTCCGGGGCGCGCTGGCGAGCCTGCTCGGCCTCGAGGAGGACATCGAGGTGGTGGCGGAGGTCGGTGCCGGGGACGAAGTGGTGGCCGCGGCCGAGGCCTGCCGTCCCGACGTCGCGCTGCTCGACATCGGGCTGCCCGGCCGCGACGGACTGGCGGTCGCCGAGGAGCTGGGCGAACGGCTACCGACCGTGCGGGTGGTGATGCTCACCACGTTCAACCGGCCCGGCTACCTGCGCCGCGCGATGGAGGCTGGAGCGGCGGGCTTCCTACTCAAGGACGCTCCGGCGGCGGAGCTGGCCCGGGCGGTGCGGACGGCGGCGGCGGGACGGCGGGTGGTCGATCCGGGGCTGGCCGCCGCCGCGCTCGAACAGGGCGAGAGCCCGCTGACCCCGCGTGAGCGGGAGGTCCTCGACCGCTCACGCGATAACGGGACCGTCGCCGAGCTCGCGGACGCGCTCCACCTCTCGCCCGGCACGACCCGCAACCACCTGTCGGCGATCATGCGAAAGCTCGACGTCCACAGCCGGATCGAGGCGATCCGCGTCGCCGAGGAGCGCGGCTGGCTGTGATCCGTCCGGCCGTGGACCGGGCGGGGCGCGGCGCGTAGATTGGTCGGATGACCTCGACCGACGTCGCGGAGCTCGCGGCCGACCGTGCGGCCACCAGGCCCGCCGCCGCCGGCTTCGGTCACTGGCCGGCGGTACGCGCCGCGGCGGTCGTCGCCTACCTAGCGGCGCTGGTCGCCTGGTCGTTCCGCTACGGCATCCCGATCCAGCGCGAGCTGGTGATCGCGTGGACGTGCGGGGCGCTCGCGTGCGCGTCGCTGGGGCGGAGCCCGCGGCAGATCGTCTGGCTGGTGCGCGACTGGCTGCCGCTGGTGGCGATCCTGCTCGCCTACGACTTCACCCGCGGAGCGGCGGACTCGCTCGGCATCGCCGTGAACGTGACGCCGATGATCGACTTCGACCGGTTCGTTCCTCGGCGACACTCCGACCGAGTGGCTCCAGGCCAAGCTCGACGAGCCGGGTGTGGTGCGCTGGTGGGACGTCGCGTTCACGGTCGTCTACACGTCCTACTTCATCGTCCCGTTCGCGGTCGCGGGGGTGCTCTGGATTCGGGACCGGCTCGCGTTCCTGCGCTTCACGCGGCGGCTGGTGAGCCTGGCGCTCGCCGGGCTGGCCATCTACATCCTGTATCCGGCCGCGCCACCGTGGATGGCGGCGCAGGAGGGCCTGCTGGAGGGGGTGCGGCGCACCACCGCCGACGGCTGGAGCACGATCGGCATGGGCACCGCGGGCCTCTTCTCGAAGGGTCAGGCGAGCGTCAACCTCGTCGCGGCGATGCCGTCGCTGCACTCGGCGTTCACGGCCCTGGTGTCGATGTTCCTCTGGCGCCGGGTGAGCGTGTGGTGGCGGCCGCTGCTCGTCGCGTATCCGCTCGCCATGGGTCTGACCCTGATCGCCACCGGCGAGCACTACTTCGTCGACGTCCTGCTCGGCTGGGCCTACGCCGGCGCCGTCATGGCCGCCTGGACCTTCTGGGAGCGCCGCCGCGGCCTGCCGGCCGTCGCTGACGGCCGCTGAGCCGCGCCGCCTGGCCGCCCCGCCCCCGCCATGCGAACATGTGCGACGAAGGGGCCATAGCTCAGCTGGAAGAGCGCCTGCTTTGCAAGCAGGAGGTCGCCGGTTCGAGCCCGGCTGGCTCCATTCGCGGGATTCGTGGCCAGCAGCGAGATGGCTGGTCACGGACCACGGAGGGGACGCGTGCCGGCGGTGCCGCTTGGAAGCGATTTGGAAGCGCCCGAGCCGCTTCTGGGCTCGGATTTCCTTGGCCGGTGCCGCTCCTGCCCGATACGTTCGCCGCCGTTGTCGTATCCAGCAACCGCAAGGGAGCGAGCGGCCATGGCCATCACCCTCAACCGGGAGCAGCGCGACGCGATGTACTCGCAGCTCCGAACCGACATCACGGGCTTCAACGACATCGAGCTGAACCTGCGAGCCGGCGACTTCGACGCGGCGCGCCGCCAGAGCCAGCGAATGTCCGGGACGGCCGCCTGCTCGACGGCCTCGCTGAATAGGAGCATTCAGCCTCGACTATCGCAGAGCAGCGATCTCGTGGTCGGGGCGCGACGGTATGCGGTAGTTCCCCAGGTCGAGGTGGAGGTCATCGACCTTGACATCGACAACGGGTAACGGTTTGCACGCCATAGCTCTCTCCCTAGCAACCGCCATCTTGGGCTGCGAGGCTCCGGCAGAACTCGCGAGACCCTCGGGTCGAGGGCTGCGGTGCACACCAGTTCTGGCCATTGGCCACTTGCGCACGGAACGGGGGGGCGGTTGGCCCCTGCTACCTGTTCTGGCGCGTCCTCCAGGCCGGGACGGCGAGGTCAACCGCGGGCGCGTGAAAGGCTCTCGGCGGCCTCGTCGGGCGAGTACTGTAGCCGATAGAGACGGTCGCGCCCTCCAACGTGACGGTAGATCGTAATCGTTGACAAGAACTGCCGCTTGAACTGAACCGCACGGCGACGGGAGTCAGTGTCCGGGTCAAAGATCCACTCAGCTACGGCTGCCGGCAACGCGAAGGTCAACTCAGGCTGCCCCGGCCTCTCGTCAAGAGTCACGGTCCATCTCTGGCCATTCGCTACGGACGGGCTCCAGTGAATCGAGACCTGCTGGACTGGGTCGGAATCCAGAGCCTCGATCACCAGCATTGGGTTTCCGGCTCGTAGCAACAGCAGGTACGGGCCGTTGGCCATGCCGACGAATAGCTCTCCCATCGGGCCAATCCGCTCGCGAAGTATTCCCTCAACGTCATTCCACGCTGCGCCGATGCCGTTCGCTGGCAGTGGAACGCCGTCTGGCCACGTGCCGAGCGCGATCCGGAGGCACGCTCTTAGCTGGCTCACGAACCTTCGCGCGCGCGAAGGTCCAGCGCGATCTGCATAGAAGGTGTCGGTGATGTCGTCGGCGAGCCTGACGATGTCTCGGAACTCCACCGCGCTGAGATCGACGAGCGAGATCTGATGCGCAAGTGCGTACTCGGCGGCCGGAGCGCTGAACCCGGACGTCGAGAACAGTGCGTACCGGTAGGTGAACCTGGGCACCAATGCACGTCGCGCCCCAGGCGTTCGCTCGACATGCTGGTTCACATCGGAGACGACGCCCAACGCGTTTCGAACGTCGTCAATGCCGCACTTTCGACCGCGTGCCTTGGCCTCCACGAACAGCCTGATCGGAAATGTAAACGCGGGAATCCACAGCAGTTCTCCGAGGACATCCACCTGATGCAAGCCTCCTCGACCACGAACCGCTAACCCATTGGGCCGATCTTCGAGTACTCCCGGGTCCTGGCTCGCATCGGCGAGAAGTCGATAGCCAGTGTTCTGGATGAGCTTGGCTAGAAGCTCCTCAAGCACATAGCCCCGAAGCGTGTCACGCGAGATCGCCACTGAAGCATCCTCTCCGTCCGGGCACATCACCGCAAGCCCCTGGCGTCGTCACCTGGACCGGAGATGCACGCCAAGGGACCCACGACTCTAACCCCCACCTTTGGAAGTGCCGACGCGCGTCCTGGGTAGCCACAGGCGACGGCGATTGATGCCGATGCCGCTTCAACTCCGCAAGATGGCCGCAGACGGCGACACCCCGCAACACCCCGCCCACCCTTTGCAAGCAGGAGGTCGCCGGTTCGAGCCGGCTGGCTCCACTCGCCGAGCGGCGATCCGGGACGGTGGATGTCGTACGACCGGGGCGATGTAGGCGCGACCTAACGCGCGGCGCCGTCAGCTGCCGAGACGCTCGGTGTCCTGCCCCGTGATCTCGGCGATGAGCTCGAAGTCCTTATCGTCGTGCAGGACCGAGAGGCCGGCGAGTTCGGCTGTCGCGGCTACCAGTAAGTCCGGTACCGAGGGCGCTCGGTGCTGTCCGCGATCCGCCAGGAGCGTCAGGATCTCGACGGCCCGATCCTCCGAGGTCGGCGTGGCGTACTCGACAGGCATCGACGCAACGGGCGCCTCACGCAGGCCCGCCCGAAGGTCCCGTGCGTCTCGCGCCGAGTACCCGACCTCGAGCAGGGTCACAGTTGCGATTCGCACCAGCCCCCGCTCGATGCGATCGCCCCACACCGCGGCATCCGGGCTGCGCGCGAGCCGGACCAGCGCCGACTTGTCAATCAGCCAGCCCCCCTCCGAAGGCGGGGTCACGACCAGGCTCGGCGCATGACCTCGGGGTCGCCGAGGTCCGAGAAGCGATCCGCGAATCGCTGCAGGTCGGCGGGGGTCACCGGGCTCGCCGGGCGTGAAGCCTCCTGGCGAAGCCGGCGCCTCAGATACTCCGTGCGGGAGAGCTTCAAGCGCGCGGCCAGCGCATCGATACGCGCAAGGTCCTCTGCGGGGACGTCACGGATGAGCAGATCGGGCATCGGGACGATGCTAGCAGGCGATATCACGCCCCCCCCCGAAGGCCTCGAGTATCCGCCGCCGCTCCGACCGTCGGTCCAGGTCGAACGCGGCGCGGATGGCCTCGCTGAGGGCCTGCTCCTGCTGCTTCGCCATACCATTGCGGTAGCACTGTGGTACCAACTCGGTACCACGCGTAACAGGCCGACTACCTGCCCTTCCCCCCGCCCCGCCGCCGCGCGTCGGCCTTGGCCTCCCGCCGCGCCGCGCGCGAGAACGCCGGCAGGAAGACCGAGCCCCAGCCGGTCGCCATGTCGTGGTTGCGGGTCGCCGGG
>JAAYBF010000186.1 GCA_012718975.1 Solirubrobacterales bacterium
ACCGTCGCCTCGGCGACCGAGCCGTTGGCGCCGCCGGCGCCGTCGAGCGCCACCCACTCCGGCCGGATCACCACGTCGACCGGCCCGCTCAGCCCGTCCCCGGCGCCGAAGCGGCCCAGCTCGCACTCCACGACGCCGCCGGTCGCGTTGCCCGCCAGGACGTCGGCCTCGCCGAGGAACTCGGCCACCCAACGGCTCGCCGGCCGCGCGTAGATCTCCTCCGGGGTGCCGACCTGCTCGATCCGCCCGGCGCGCATCACCGCCACCGACTCGGCGAGCGAGAGCGCCTCGGCCTGGTCGTGGGTGACCAGCAGGCCGCTCACCCCCGCGGTGCGCAGGACGGTCGCGACCTCGGCGCGCAGCTCCTCGCGCAGGCTCGCGTCGAGCGCCGCGAACGGCTCGTCGAGCAGCACCACGTCGGGGTCGGCCGCCAGCGCGCGCGCCAGCGCGACCCGCTGGCGCTCGCCGCCGGAGAGCTCGTGCGGGAAGCTGTCCGCCCGGTCGGCGAGGCCGACCAGCTCGAGCGACTCGCCGACGCGCTCCCGGCCGGTAGCGCCGAAGCCGACGTTGCCGGCGACGTCGAGGTGCGGGAACAGCGCCCCGGCCTGGAAGACCATCCCGACCCTCCGCCGCTCCGGCTCGACCCACGCGCCGCCGCCGGCGACCAGCCGCCCGTCGATCTCGACGGTGCCCGCGTCGGGCCGCTCGAAGCCGGCGATCATCCGCAGCACGGTCGTCTTGCCGGAGCCGCTCGGACCCACCAGCGCGGCGAGCTGACCGCGCTCCACGCGCAACGACGCGCCGTCGACCGCCCGGCGCTCGCCGAACGACTTCACGGCGCCGGTGACCGCGATTGCCGGGGGCGACGCAACATCCACGGCTATAAGGCTACCCTAACTGGTCCCGTCCCCGGACCGGAGACCTGGCCCGCATGTCCCCCAGCAAGATCACGCGGCGCTGGCCGCTCGCGCTCGCGGCGCTGCTCGCCGTGATCGTCGGCCTGATCGTCGCGACCCTCGCGCTCAGCGGATCGCCCGACGTCGTGGTCTACAACGGCCGCTCCCACTACGGCGACGAGGCCGCCTTCGCGCGGTTCGAGCAGGAGACCGGGCTCGACGTCGAGCTGCGCGGCGGCACCGCGCCGGAGCTCTACGAGCGGCTCCGTCAGGAGGGCGACGAGACGCCCGCCGACCTGCTGGTGACCACCGATCTCGCCAACCTCTGGCGCGCCGAGCAGGCCGGCCTGCTCGAGCCGGCCACCACCCGCACGCTCGAGGCCCAGGTGGGCCCCGAGTACCGCGACCCGGCCGGCGCCTGGTGGGGGCTGAGCACCCGCATCCGCACGCCCGTCCGCTCGACCGAGCGGGTGCCGGAGGGGGCGGTGACCAGCTACGCCGACCTCGGCGATCCGCGCTTCGGTGGCCGGCTCTGCCTGCGCACCTCCAACAACGAGTACAACCAGTCGCTGGTTGCCGACCGGATCGCCAAGCACGGCGAGGCGGCGACCAAGAACCTGCTGCAGTCGTGGATGGACAACGATCCCGACGTGCTCGGCTCCGACGTCGACGTGATCGAGGCGATCGCCGCCGGCCGCTGCGACGTCGGCCTCGTCAACCACTACTACCTCGGCCGCGAGCTCGCCGAGGACCCCGACTTCCCCGTCGCGCCCGCCTGGCCCGACCAGGACGGCGCCGGCGCCCACACCAACCTCTCCGGCGTCGGTCTCGTCGCCGGCGCCGAGCACCGCGAGGCCGCGGTCCGGCTGATGGAGTACCTCACCGGCCCGGAGGCCCAGCGCGAGATCGTCGCCAACAGCGAGCTGGCCGCCAACCCCGACGTCCCACCCGCCGCCCACATCGCCGAGTGGCGCGACGTGACCGTCGACCCGATCGACGTCGAGAACGCCGGCGAGCGCCTCGACGACGCGGTCGCCCTGATGCAACAGGTCGGGTGGAAGTAGCGACCGGGAGCCCCCCGGCAAACACGCGCCGCCGGCGCCCGCCCGCCTGGACGGTCGTCGGCGTCCTCGTGGCGGCGCTCGTCGCCGGGCCGCTGCTCGCGCTGCCGCTGAGCTTCGTCGGCGAGGGGGCGGCGCTCGACTCGATCGCCGCGAGCCTGCTGCCGGAGGCGCTGCGCGCCAGCCTCGTGCTCGCCGCCGGGGTCGGCGCCGGCACGCTGCTGCTTGGCGGCTCGCTCGCCGCGCTGGTCTCCTTCTACGACTTCCCCGGCCGCCGCTGGCTCGACTGGGCGCTCGTGCTGCCGCTGGCGATGCCCGCCTACGTGCTCGTCTTCGTGCTGCTCGGCCAGTACGACTACGACGGCCAGCTCGCCCGCGCCGGCGTCCCGCTGCCGGAGATCCGCTCGACCGGCGGGACGATCGCCGTCCTGACCGCCGTCCTCTACCCCTACGTCTACGCGCTCGGCCGCGGCGCGTTCCTCGCACAGTCGCGCGAGACCCTCGAGGCCGCCCGCACGCTCGGGCTCAGCCACCTGCGCGCGATCCGCCGCGTCGCGCTGCCGCTCGCCCGCCCGGCGCTCGCCGGCGGCGTCGCACTCGCGGTGATGGAGGCGCTCGCCGACTTCGGCGCGGTCAACCTGCTCGGCTACCGGGCGCTCACCGACGCGATCTACCGCGTCTGGTACGGCGCCTTCGACCAGGCGGCGGCGCTGCAGCTGGCGACCGTGCTGGTCGGGCTGTCGCTGACGCTGGTCGCGCTCGAGCGGCTGCTGCGCGGCCGCGCCCGCTACCACCAGTCGCTCGCGCGCGGCGACGCGCCGATCCCGCGGCGGCTGCGCGGACCGCGCGCCTGGCTGGCCGCGGCGCTGCCGACCCTGCTGCTGGTCGCGGTCTTCTTCGCGCCGGTCGCACAGCTCATGGTCTGGGCGGTCGAGTCGCTGATCGACGGGACGTTCGGCGCCGAGCTGCTGCGCGACACCGTCAACACGCTGCTGCTCGCCACCGTCGCGGCGACGATCGCGGTCGGCGCTGCGACCGTCGTCGCCTACGGCCGCCGGGTGCGCCCGTCGCGCGTCGGCACCGTCGCCGCGCGGCTGTCGTCGCTCGGCTACGCGGTGCCCGGGACGGTCGTGGCGGTCGCGGTGTTCGTGCCGCTCGCGTGGGTCGACCGCCGCGTCGACGACCTCGGCGAGTCGCTGCTCGGCATCGACCCCGGGCTGCTGCTCACCGGCACGATCGTCGGCCTCGTGCTCGCCTACGTCGTCCGCTTCCACGCCCTCGGGCTGTTCACCGTCGAGGCGCGGATGGACGAGATCGACCCGACGCTCGACCAGGCGGCCCGCGGCCTCGGCGCCGACCGCTCGCGCGTCTTCTCCGACGTCCACCTGCCGCTGCTCTGGCCCGGCATCCTGACCGCGGCGCTGCTCGTCTTCGTCGAGGTGATGAAGGAGCTGCCGGCGACCGCGCTGCTGCGCCCGCTCGGCGGCGACACGCTCGCGATCGCCGTCTGGGAGGCGACCAAGGACTCCCGTTTCGACACCGCCGCGCTGCCGGCGCTGCTGATCGTCGCGGTCAGCCTCGTCCCGGTCGTCGCGCTGATTCGCTTCTCGCGCCGGCGTACCTAGCCGGTCCGGGCGGCGCCGCTCCCGCCGCCGGCCGACACACGCGGGCGCCGGGTCCTGCAGGAACGCCCGATTCCCTCAAGTCCGCCCGCCGGCCGCCGATGGCAGATGCCATGCGACGAATCTGCCTGGCCGCGCTCGCGGCGCTCATCCTCTGCCTCGCCGCCGCCGTGCCGGCGAGCGCCGACTACACCCCCAGCGGCCCGCTGGTCGCCGACTCCGGCTTCCGTCCGAACCCCGACGGCTACGCGTTCGAGAACTACGGCGGCGGCGAGGAGAAGGACCTCAACGCGGCCCAGATGGTGCGCCTGTTCGGCCGCGAGGTCTGCGAGAACGCCGACGGCCGCTGCGTCCTGACGACGGTCGCGCGCGGCTGGATGCGCTCGTTCAACGCCGTGATGGACGGCGGCCACTGCATGGGCTTCGCCGCGACCGCGAGCCTCTGGCACTCCGGCCTCGGCGAGCCGGTCGCCCCGTCGCTGCTCGGCGCGACCACGACCTTCGGCCTATCGAAGTCGGGCGCGGTCGAGCGCCACATCGCCTACGGCTTCGCGTTCCAGGCGCTGCCGTCGGTCCAGTCGCAGACGCGCGACCACATCAACGCCCGCCAGCTGGTCGCCGAGCTCAAGCGCCTGCTGCCCGACCGCTCCCAGCCGTTCACGCTCGGCATCTTCAAGCGCGACGAGACCGGCGGCCACGCGATCACCCCGTTCGCGCTCGAGGACCGCGGCGCCGGCCGCTACGGCGTGCTCGTCTACGACAACAACTACCCGGGCGAGACGCGCGCGATGAACGTCGACGTCAACCGCAACACCTGGAACTACCAGGCCGCCCCGAACCCGAAGATCAAGGCGGGCATCTACGACGGCGACGGCAAGGTCTCGCACCTGTCGATCATGCCGCTGACCCCCGGCCTCGGCGAGCAGGACTGCTTCTTCTGCGGCGCCGGCGGTGGCGCGAAGAAGATGACCCTCGCATGGGCGTCGGACCCGACGACCCGCCGCCACAGCGAGCTGGTCGTCGTCGACCGGCGCAAGCGCGTATCCGGCTGCGCCGACTTCGGCGACGGCTTCACCTGCCGCAACCGGATCCCCGGCGTCGAGCAGGAGAACCTGATGGTCGGCGGCGAGCAGAACTGGCTCAACCGCGTCAGCCCCTCCTACAAGCTGCCGTTCGGCCGGCCCTACACGGTGCTGCTGCGCGGCGCCGACCTGCGCCGGCCCGCCCGCGAGGGGATCGCGGTGATCGCGCCGCGCCGCTACGTCGGGCTCGCCGACGTCGAGCTCGGCCCGGGCGAGGTCGACATGCTGCGCATCGGCCGCGGCATGCGGCGGGTGATCTTCGTCAACGACGAGCGCCAGACCGAGACGCCGCGGCTGCAGCTCGGCCTCGAGCGGCGCGAGGC
>JAAYBF010000187.1 GCA_012718975.1 Solirubrobacterales bacterium
CGCCAGCGGGCACGCGCCGTCATGCGCGGCCACAACGGCAAGCGGATCAACCGCCGGATCGGGATCCGGACGCCGTGCGCCAGGAAGGCCAACCGCGCCAAGCGCTAGTTCGCGCGGCGCAGTCAGCAGCACGGGGAGGCCGGCACGTGCCGGCCTCCCCGCCTCCGCGACCAGGGCGGAACCCCGACGGGCCCAGAGGCCCCTCGCATTTCCACTCTTGCCCACGGGTGCCCCGCAAGCGGCGCGGGGACCGTCCGCCCCGCCCGCCCGCCGGTCAGCCCGCGCTGCCGCGGCCCCGCAACTCGTCCACCCCCGCGTTGGCCAGCTCGCACGCCCGCTCGGCCCCGACGAACGGCGCGAGGACGATGTAGGCGAACGTCGGCGCCACCTCGTACATCCGCTCGGCGCCGCGATGGCGCAGCGTCTCGTACATCAGTGCGTCGACCGCCGCGGCGATCCCGTCGCGGGCGGTGACGGGGGTGTCGGGGTGGAGCCGGAACCCCTCGTCGAGGAACGCCTTGAACGTGTCGATCGCCTGGTAGCGGACGTCCATCCCCGCCGGGCTCGTCGCCCAGACGCCGATCCCGCTGAGCGTGGCGATCTCCGGCATCGCGGTCTGGCAGCCGGTCAGGGCGCGCGCGCCCAGGGCGATCGACGACTCCCAGTCGGCGGCGGTCGCCACGACCGGCGCGACGGTGTCGAACACGATCCGGTGGCCGCGCCAGAACGCCTCTACGAACGCCTCCTCCTTGCCGTCGAAGTGGTGGTAGAAGGTCGTGAGCGAGACGGCGGCGCGCCCGGCGATCTCGGTGATCGCCATCTCCGGGTAGCCCTTGGCGGCGACGATCTCGGTGACCGCGACGAGGATCCGCTCACGGGCGTCGGCCGGCGGGCGCTGCGCGGGCAGCAGCTCGGCGGGGACGCGCCGCGGCCGGCGCAGTGCCCGTGGCGGAGTCAGGTAGCTGTTGAGCCAGTCGAAGACGTCGCCCATCAGCTCCGGAAGCTCGTCGACGCGGTCGCTGCGGACGCGGTCGTGGACGAGCTTGCGCACCGCGCCGACGAGCGCCCGCACGATCGCGCGCGGCATCCCCGCCCGCTCGGGTGACTCGTCGAGCGCGGCCGACACCGCCCGTTCGACGGTCCGGTCGATCCGCTCGACGACCGCGACCGCCTCAGGGCCGGCGGCGTAGACCTCGACCCAGGCGGCGCGCGCGAGCGCCGGCTGGGAGACCAGCAGCGCCGCGAGCCGGTCTAGCAGGGCCCGCAGCCGCAGGTCCCAGCGATCGTCACCGTCCGGGACTGGGGCGAGCATCACGGGTCTGGCGTGGCGCTCGACCTCCTCGAGCATCTGCACGAAGCAGTCGCGCTTGCTGCTGAACAGCTTGTAGAAGCCGTTGCGCGAGACGCCCGCGAGCACCAGGACGTCCTCGACGCGGGTCGCCTCGTAGCCCTTGTCGGCCACCACCGCGACCATCGCGCCGAACAGCCGCTCGCGCTGCTGGCGGGCGATCGCCTCCCGGTCGCCGCCCGGCCCGGGCGGGAGCTTGCGCGCGGCGAGCCGCTCTGCCTCTCCCCATGGCGTCGCGGTCACGGCGGCAAGATAGCCGACCGTAGACAAGCGTGTATCTGAAGTGGTAAGGCCGGTCTATCCCCGACGGCCCCGCCGGGACCGGGCTGCGATCAGCTGCTGGCCTGCCGGCCCGACCAGCGCGTCGTGGCGCGGCACGTCGAGCCGCCCGAGGTCGACTTCGAGACGATCCGGAGCGTGCCCTTGGCGCGCTTCCCGCGCTTGGTCAGCTTGCCGCGCATGACCACGCGCAGCTGCTGGCCGCTGATGTGGCGGTAGCTGCGCACCGCCTTGAACTTGGCGGCGACGTCGGGCTTCCTGCCGCGCAGCTTGTAGGCCTTGGGCAGCTCGAAGCTCGTCGCCGACTGGAACGCGTCCTCGCCTTCGCCGCAGGTGACCGGGACCTGCTGCGCGGAGATCTCGCTGACGCGCTTCGGTGTGCCGGGCTTGAGGCTGAACCCGCGCGAGACCAGCTTGTGCACGACGCGCATGTCGAACTCGGCGCGCTGGGCGACGGGGCCCTTGCCGATCTTGCCCTCGAACGGGACGCTCATCTCCCCCTTCCGCAGCGCTGAGTCGGCCTCGGGCTGCGCGGTCGCGGCGGCGGCCAGGGCGCTGGCGGTCGCGAGGGCGGCTGTGACGGCGGCGAGGCGGAGATGGAGGCGCATGGCGGCGAACCTAGTCGATCGCCGGCCGCGGCCCGCGCCGGCCCTGGCCGTTCGGCCCACTCAGGCGTTCGCGGGCACTCCGCCGGCGAGCCGCTCGAACAGCCGCTCGAGCGCCGGCCGCATGACGGCCTCGGCGAAGTCGGTCCGGCCGCCGGCGAGCTGCTGGAGCATCAGGCCGGTGAGCGTCGCGACGATCACCAGCGCGTCGGTCTCCGGCTCCGGCGAGCCGATCGAGCGACAGCCCAGCTCGGCCAGGCGGAGGTGGGCGTCCTGCCAGCGCTGCAGCTCCTCGCGCAGCTGCGGGCGGCGCGTCGCCTCGAGGCCGAGCTCGAACAGCGCGACGTGCTTGGCCGGCTCGGACGCGACGTCGCCGGCGAGCTGGCCGCCGACCGCAGCCGCCCACTCGCCGACCGTCAGCGACCGCGGCGCCAGCTCCAGCACCAGCCGCTCGAGCCGCTCGGTCTCCTCGCGCGCGGCGAGCATGAAGGTCTGCTCGAGCAGCTCCTCCTTGGACGCGAAGTAGTAGGTCGTGGCCGACAGCGGGACCCCGGCCTCCTCGGCGACCGCGCGGTGGGTGACCGAGTCGGTGCCGCGCTCGCCGATCAGCCGCAGCGTCGCGCGCAGGATCTCCTCGCGCCGGCGGGCGCCCTTCGAGCCGCCCCCGCCGCGCGGGTCTCCGGCTTGCGCGCCGGAATCGTTCTGGTACATTCGTGCCACTAGCTGCGTACAAACGTACCAGAGGGAGAGGAAGCTCCCGGGAGGACTCGCCGCATGACCGCCACGCTGCCCACCACGCAGAGCCCGCTCGACAACATCTCCTACGAGGACCTCTACCGCCGCTGGGAGAACGGCAACTGGAAGGCGACCGCGATCGACTTCTCGACCGACGCCGAGCAGTGGCGGAGCACCTTCACCGAGTTCGAGCGCAAGGCGGCCTACTGGAACTACTGCCTCTTCTTCTGGGGCGAGGACGCTGTCGCCGACGGGCTCTCCCCCTACGTCGACGCCGCGCCGCTGGAGGAGCAGAAGTACTTCCTGACCACCCAGCAGGTCGACGAGGCCCGCCACGCGGTCTTCTTCAACCGCTTCATGACCGAGGTCGCCGGGCTCGGCGGCGCCTCCGCGGGAGCCAACCTCACCGCGATCAAGCCGGAGCTCACCTGGGGCTTCAAGAAGGTCTTCGGCCGGCTGGAGACGATGTGCGACGAGCTGCGCGCGAACCCGTCGATCCCGCAGCTCGCAGCGGGGGTAGCGCTCTACCACATCATCATCGAGGCGACGCTCGCCCAGCCGGGCCAGCACTTCATCACCAGCTACCTCGAGGACCGTGACCTGCTGCCCGGCTTCCGCGAGGGGATGGCGAACGTCGCGGCCGACGAGCAGCGCCACATCGGCTTCGGCGTCAAGCTGCTCTCGGACCTGCGCAAGATGGACCCGGAGGTCCCGCACGCGGTCGCGGACCTGCTGCGCGAGGTGATGCCGTGGACGATCAACGTGCTGGTGCCGCCCGGCTGGGACGAGCGCTACATCGAGACGTTCGGCTTCACGATGGAGGACCTCGGCGAGGAGGGCGCCAGCTCGCTGGAGACGAAGCTGCGCACCGCCGGCCTGGCGCTCGAGGATCTGCCGGGCCCGCCGGTGATGCCGATGAACGGCACGCCGCGCGAGCGCGCGATCCGCGGCAAGGTGCTCTGCAAGGCCGGCTACCTCGGCGAGAAGATCGGCCCGCCCTCGCGCGAGCCCGCGCACGTGGAGCTGCTGTTCGAGTCGGTCGCCAACGGCCTCGACACCGCGGCGGCGCGCGAGCCGGGCGTGATCCAGTGGGAGTTCACCGACCACGAGCCGTGGCACCTGGTCGTCGACAACGGCACGACCCGCGCGGCCCGCGGCGTCGCCGAGAGCCCGCGCGTGCGCTTCCAGGTCTCCTTCGAGGACTGGGTCGACGTCGTCGCCGGTCGCACCGACCCGCGCCGGCTCGCCCTCCGCGGCCGCTTCCGCCCCCGCGGCGACCTCCGCTGGCTGTTCAAGAGCCGCAAGATGTTCCCGGCGGGCTGA